>CBIMJC010000088.1:0-13363 GCA_966244125.1 uncultured Rheinheimera sp. | reverse complement strand
GGGATCAGCGCTATGCCCAGCAGATACCCCAACACCATAAAAGCCATGGTATAAGAGGTTAAGCTGCCAAAATGTGCCAGCCCTAAACCCTGTCCAAACAGGCCTATGGTATCACCAGCTATTACTTCGACACCGACATAACAAAACAAGGTCAGAGTACCCAGCAACACTTGGGGGTATTTCAGTACGGCTTGCCAGTTGCTGTTTTTATCGGCCGGATCATCTAATTCCAGCTCGGGCAAAGGTGAAAAATACACAAAAGCCATCAGAGCCAGCAGCACCACAGCCATTAATACATAGGGCTGAACCAGACGGCCAGATAATTCGGCCAGCAGCAGCGTTTTTTCATCACCGCTCAGTTGGGCTAAGGCGGCATCACTAAAGGCATCCATACCAGTTAAAATCCAGGCGCTGAACAACAAAGGCACAACAAAACCTGCGCCTTTATTCACTATGCCCATCAGACTGATGCGCATCGCTGCACTTTCGCGGGGGCCAATACAAACAATGTAAGGGTTGGTGGCAGTTTGCAGCAAGGTCAGGCCTGTACCAAGCACAAACAACGCCAATAAAAACAGCTCAAACCTGGTGCTCAATGCTGCAGGAATAAAGAATAAAGCGCCAGCTGCCATCACGGCCAGACCTATCAGCATGCCCTGTTTATAGCCAAAGCGGGTTAATACAGCCGAAGTGGGTAAGGCCATCACAAAGTAGGCGATATAAAAGACAAAGGCGACCAGCAGAGCCTGAAACTCATTCAGCTGGCAGGCAATTTTCAGAAAAGGGATCAAAGCCCCGTTCAGCCAGGTGACAAAACCAAATACAAAAAACAGTATACCTATCAGTATCATAGGTAATAGGCTGCTATGCCGCGTCTGTAACGCAGCGCTGCTTAAGTGATTCATACATTTCCCCGGGAGTTATCTGTTGTTTTATCAATTAGCAGTTTTGCCTGCTATCCAGCTTTGTTGAATTTTATAGTGGTTATCCATCCAGATTAAATCGGCCTGAGCGCCGGTTTGAATACGACCTCTGCTTTTGCTTTGGCCGATAAAATCCGCAGCTGTGGCTGTCGCCATCTGCACAGCGCTAGCCAATTCAAGTTGCAGTTGTTCTGTGGCAAAACGCACAGCGCTGGCCATATCCAGCACAGAACCGGCCAAAGAGCCTTCGGCATTGGTCAGTTTCAGCCCTTGTCTGGTCACTTTGCCGTCAAAAAACTCAAACTCTTTTTGGTCTGTGCCTACGGGCGACATCGCATCTGTCACCAGCACTAAACGTTCTGCCCCTTTGGCCTGATAAGCCAGCCGGGCTGACAGAGGGTGCACATGTTCACCATCCAGAATAATGCCGCAGTAGGCGCGGGGATCAGCAAGGGCGGTGCCGACCATACCGGGCTCACGTGAGGTTAAGCCTGACATGCCGTTATACAAATGAGTAAAACCTTTGGCTCCGGCATCCAAAGCTGCCAGTACTGTATCGCTGTTGGCATTGGAATGGCCCAAACAGACAATAACGCCGGCATTGCACAATAAGCGGATCTGCTCAGGGCTGATGGCCTCAGGTGCAACCGTCAGCATCCGCACCCCTAAATCTGTGCGTTGATAGAGCGCCAGTTCGGTCGCAGACAAAGTGCGTAAATACTGAGTCGGGTGACAGCCTCTTTTGGCATGGGATAAATGCGGCCCTTCAAAGTGAATACCAATAATACCGGGTTCGTTGCGGGCCAAAGCTGCTGCTACTGCATCAGCGGCCTGTTGCATGGTGTGGATATCATCGGTGATCACGGTAGGTAACATGGCCGTGGTGCCATATACCCGGTGGGCGGCCATCATCAGCCGTAACGCTTCTACGGTTGGCTGCTGGTTAAATAAAATACCGCCGCCACCGTTCACTTGGGTATCAATAAAACCCGGCAGCAGCATACCGTCCGGTAATTCCAGTACTGGGATACCTTCTTCAGCTTTGCTACCGATCTGTTGAATTATTCCGTCAGCAATCAGCAGATACTGCTGCTGTTGCCAGCGACCATCTATCAGTGCTTTGTGGGCATGTAAATAAAAGGCTTTAGAATTCATAACTTTGTCCTTCAGTAAGCGCTTTGCCCAATAAAGCCGCACCACGCACACCACTGGCAGCCCCCCATTGCGCTTTTTTAAATTCCGGCACGCTGGCGCCGGCAAATAAATGGGCTGCTGTAGCTTTGGGCAAAGCGGCAATGATTTCCGGTATATCGGATAAACCACCACCCAGAACTATTAAATCCGGGTTTAAGCTCAGGATCTGATTGGCCATCACAGAACCCAAGGCACTGATATAAGCTTCAAAAGTACGAAGGGCTGCAGCTTTTCCGGCACGGTAATCGGCCAGCCACTGATAAGTATCCGCACTCTGGCCACTAAAATACTGATACAAACGGGCTAAACCAGTGCCTGAAATATAAGGTTCGTTGCAGCCGGTTAAACCACAACCACAAGGAAAAAGCGGCAGATTAAACTGCTGTATCACAGAGGCGGCTAAACCCTGATGGCCATATTCACCCGCCAGACCCGAAGCGCCCTGATACAACCTGCCATTGAGGCAAAAGCCACCACCAGCGCCCGTGCCCAAAATAAAACCCAGCACTTTGTGGTGTTGCTGACCCGCGCCCAGCACAGCTTCGGATAAAGCAAAACAGCGGCAATCGTTGCCTATAGCCACAGGGCGTTTTAATAAAGCTGTTAAATCCTGAGCCACAGCTTTATTGGTTAAACAAGGCACATTGCTGGATAACACTGTACCGTCGCTGCGGATCACGCCGGGCAGAGCTATGCCCAGGCTGCCGGAGTTGGCGCACAGCGTATCGGCCTTTTGGATCTGTGCCAGCACTGTCTGCAAAAAGTCGTCATAGCTGTGTTGTGGCGTCGCTACCCGCCAGCTGTGCTGCAGTGTAAATTGCTGATCCAGCACTGCCAGTTCAATTTTAGTACCGCCTATATCCAGCCCATACCACATGGCTCAGTCCTTAAAGGGATATAAAGTGACACCCTGCACCACCCGGTTGACCTGACCTCCCGGGCAAGGATTATCAGGCGATACCTTCAGTTGCAATGCTTTGTAAAAAGCCAAAGCCTGACACCAGACAATAAAAGGCAAGGTCAGCCAGACATCAGGTAAAGCGTCCTGACCCCCGAGCTGAGCTTCAGATAACACAGCAGTATCCAGCGCTATATTGTCCCTTTGCAGTTCGGCCAGCAGATCCTGATCGTATAAACGGCTGTAACCATCTGAGCTTTGCAGCACTAAGATTTGTGTTTTATGGTTCACCAGCGATTTAGGGCCATGCCGGAAGCCTAACGGGCTTTCAAAGCTGCTGCTTACCTGACCTGCGGTCAGTTCCAGATACTTCAGCGCTGCTTCCTGGGCTATGGCTTTGAGTGGGCCACTGCCTAAAAACACCATGCGCTCGCAAGGCTGTTCGGCCTGAGCTTTGATCTCTGGCAGTTTATGCTGCAGCAGCTGTTCTGCCAGGGTACAGGCCAGTTCAAAAGCCGAAGCCTCTTTGGCAAAGGTCAATAAAGTCGCCAGATACATAGAGCTGAAACTGCTGGTCATGGCAAAACTTTGGTCATGGCTTTGTTCAGGCAATTGATACACAGCACTGCGGCTGGGATGACGGCTGGCATAACTGGCCAGTTTGCCTGCTGCATTGCAGGTGATCATCAGATGCTGCACTTGTGGCAGCAACTGATCGGCCAGCTCCACAGCGGCCACACTCTCGGGGCTATTGCCGGAACGGCCATAAGACACCAGCAAAGTCGGCAGGCGCGCGTCTAAATACAAAGCAGGATGGCTGACTAAATCTGTGGTGCTGATGGCTTCCACTTTTTGGCTGGCAAAAGGCAGTTGTTGTTGCACAAAAGCTGCTAAAGCGGCCCCTATATAAGCCGAAGTACCAGCGCCTGTTAAAATAATACGCAAGTCAGTTTTGGCCAGCAGCGGCTGCAGAAAGTCCTGCAGTGCCTTTTGTTTGTGCTGGTCCTCTTGCTGTACCTGCCGCCATAACGCTGGTTGCTGCTGAATTTCACGGGCTGTCCAGTAGCCGCCGGCTTGCTCCAGTTCAGCGGGGCTCAACTGTAAAAATAAATCCTGCATTGACATTAAATACTCCTGATTGTCCTGGCTGCAACACTCACTTGCTGGCGGATAAAGCGCAGGCTGTGGCATAACTGGCCAACACCTGATCAATATGATGGATCACCAAATCTTCGGCTTTATTCGCCACTGTGCCGCGTAACACCGCCTGATAACTGGCGGGTAAAAACTGACTCAGCAGCGGCAAAGGCACTGGGGCTGCCAGGTTGCTGAATAAGGTGTTGATAGCCTGCTGCAGTTCTGCTTCGGGCCAATAATAACGAATACGGTCGCTGAAGCTGTACAGCAGTTGCCACTGCTGCGTTTTGTCGGTGTAAAACTTTTGCCAGTACAGTGGTTTGTCCTGCATCAGGGCTTTACAGCGCTGACGCAGCTGCGAACTTTGCTTGGGTTCTACCAGCTCGTCTTCAATCAAACTCAAGGCAAATAAGGCTTCGCGCAGCGCAAAGGTCAGGCCTGGCCCTACTTTTAAAATGGCAAAGTGACCTTGCACTAAGGCTTTTAAATGTTCCGGCAATTGATAGTCGGTGGAATGAGCTTCATACACCAGGCCCTGTTGGCTCTGAATAAAAGCAGTTAAAGCCTGACTGGCCTGTGCATCAAATAAATGCACTTTGCTGTTATCAAATTCCACACCGGGTTGCACCACCACAGCTATAACTTTTTGCCAGACATCCTGCCCTAAACCTGCGGCGGCAAAAGCTGCCTTATGAGTGTTTAAGGTATGCAACACTGCCTGCACCGGCGTCGGCGCTAATTCATGTTCCAGCTCTGTCACACCACCAGGCGCCGGCACTTCAGTGCCTATGACATAACAGAGCTGCTGTTGTGGTTTGCGGTGCTGTTCGGCCACTTTGCATAAACGCGCCGCCCTGGTTGCTATTACTTCATCCGACAAAGCGGCAGGGTCATCGGCACAGGCCATGCTGGTATCCAGATGGATTTTGCTAAAACCCGCCTGCACAAAAACGGCAATCAACTGCTCGGCTTTTAACATCGCCTGTTCAGCAGGTTCTTTACACCAGACCACAGGGCCTAAATGATCACCACCAAAAATCAGCTGCTGTTGCGCCAGCCCTTCCTGTTCCGCCAGTTGTTGCACATAAGCAATAAAATCAGCAGGCAACATGCCGGTGTAACCACCAAACTGATTCACCTGATTGGCGGTTGCTTCAATCAATAAGACTGAACCATCAGCTTTGGCGCGGCGCAATGCTGCAGTCAACACCAGAGGCTGAGCCGAACAAACCGAATAAATACCGGTGCCCAGCCCTTGTTTATTCTGCTGCAAAATTTGCGATAAGGCATTCATGCTTAGCTTTTCCCTACAATGCCAAGCGGAGTACCGGTTTGCCAGGCGCCACGGGTAAAGTCTGGGAAATCTTTGGAGTTACTGCGATCCGACACTGAAGCCACAGACAATGGCAAGACTGCAGACCAGGCCGCACCGTCGTACACATCCTGATCCAAAGCTTCACCGTTACGCAGGCAATAAATCATCCGCCAGCACATTAAAAAGTCCATACCGCCATGACCACCGTTGCGTTCAGCTTCCTGCCCCATACGCACCCACAGAGGATGATCGTATTTGTTGTACCAGGGTTCCATATTCATATCCCAGTCGTGGTAGCTGCCTTCTTTATCCGACATACCGCCTTTTTCCAGCGCAATACGATTCGGGAAACCGGCAAAGACGCCATTGGTGCCCTGGATCAGATTGTGCCGGGAATAAGGCCGTGGTGTGGTGGTGTCATGCTGGATCATAATGGTCCGGCCTTTGACGGTTTTAATCACACTGGTATTGATATCCCCATGGATGTATTTCAGTTGATTGCGTGGATGGTCGGCCGGAAATTCACGTTTGGCATAAGCGGCACGGCCTAAAGCCGGTGAGCTGACCGAACTTAAATAGTCAAAACGGTCGCCTCTGTTGATGTTCATATACTGAGCCACAGGGCCCAAACCATGAGTAGGATAAATATTACCGTTCAGCTTGGTATGGTACAAAGTGCGCCATGAGCCGGTTTTACGCTCTATCTCTTTCATCTGCCAGCGGAGTTCGTGGATATAAGCCGCTTCGCCATGCAGGAGTTCACCAAATACCCCCTGACGCACCATATTCAGCACCATCAGCTCGTCACGGCCATAATTGACGTTTTCCATCATCATGCAGTTCAGCTGAGTGGCTTCGGCTGTGTCGACTAAATCCCACATTTCTTCCAGCGTCAGCGCCATAGGCACTTCGACAAAAGCATGTTTACCACAGAGCATGGCTTCTTTTGCCATAGGATGATGCCATTTCCATGGTGTGGCGATCACCACAATATCTACATCCTGACGGTTTAGCAGTTCACGGTAGGCATAGTCGCCACTGCCGTAATAGGCAGCAGTAGTATTGCCATATTCGGCCATTTTTTTGCGGGCCCGCTCGAGCACTATAGAGTCTGGATCGCAGATCGCGGTAATACGGGCACCTTCAATTTTATTAAAGTGATCAACATAACCTGAGCCACGTTCGCCCACGCCAATCAGGCCAACCCGTACTTCATTCATTTTTGGCACTACTAAGCCCATCACCGACTTACCTTTTGGTTTAGTGGTGATACCTGTACTGCTGCCATTGCCCTGAGCGCAGGCAGCCAAAGCGCCCATTGCGGCAGTGGCCATAGATGCTTTTAAAAATGAACGACGATCGAATCCAGACATAGTTATTCCTTCCCCGTTTTAGCTTTGTTACAAGTTGGTTTTTTCTATGATGTGCAGCTGCACACCTTGTTTTGTTAAATACTCTGCATAATGTTCTGGTATACCGCTGTCCGTCACCAGGCTGTGGATCTGGCTGCTGCCACAAATCACGTGAAAAGCGCGCTGGTCAAATTTGGACGAATCTGTCACCACAATAATTTCGTTGGCTATGTCACACATCAGCCGGTTTAAGCTGGCTTCTTTTTCAAAGTGAGTGGTTAAACCTGCTTTTAAATCAAAGCCATCCACCCCTAAAATCAGTTTGTTGAAGTTGTAATCGCGCAGGCTTTTTTCCGCCACGTTGCCGTAAAACGACATCGATTTTTTGCGTAGCAAACCACCTGTCAGCATCACTTCCACTTGTTCTTTTTGCGCCAGCTCCATCGCGATATTTAAGCCATTGGTCATCACAATCAGATCTTTATGATCAGCTAAGTGAGCTGCGACCTGCTGTGTGGTGGTGCCTGAATCTAAAATCACTCTGTCGCCATCGCGGATCAAGGCTGCTGCTGCTGCGCCCAGTTGTTGTTTCAGCGCCGAATAACAATGGCGTTTTTCCTTTAACGACAACTCACGGCTCAACTCGTTGTTAATCAAGGCACCTCCACGGGAGCGCACCAGTAACTTTTTCTGATCCAGCACTGCTAAGTCGCTGCGAATTGTGACTTCAGACACCGCAAAACGATCTGCCAATTCCCGGACAGCCACTTTGCCCAGCTGTTGCGTCAGGCGGACTATTTCTTGCTGTCGTTCAATGGTGTTTAAGTTGTCCATTTGTTTTCCTGTTCATGCAATGAAGTGATGCGCTGAACATAACATGTCGTTTTTAGTTTCGAAAGCTTTCGAAAGTCCGCAACTTTGCCCCTGCTTTAGTGAAAGGCGTTGATTTATTTAGCCTTGCAGCGGGTTTCAGTACTCTGCAGCTGCTTTCAGTTGAATCTAGCATGGCACGAAAAGAAAATAAATAAAAGTTTTTTTGTATTTCGATGTTGATCATTGGTGTTTTTTAGCGCTATAAGTAAGTTATCGCAAGTTAATTTGTTTTCGTTAATTTGCGAATTAAGCCAATTATAAAAACACCAGAGCGGGGAATACATGAACAGGATCGCAACAAAACCGGCCTTACTGAGCCTGGCCATCAGTGCTGCTTTCGCAGCTTTAAGCTGGCAAGCCTCAGCAGAACAAGCACAAAACAATGTTATTGAAACTCAAACCGCAGCTCAGGCTAAAGAAAAGGCCGCTGCAAAAAACGACAAAGATGTTGAAGTGATCCAGGTGTCTGGTATTCGCAGCAGTATCAAAGAGTCTTTGTTTCAGAAACAAAATGCCACCAGTGTGGTGGATTTAGTGGTGTCGGACGACATAGGTAAGTTTCCGGATGAAAACTTAGCTGAAGCCTTGCAGCGTATTCCCGGTATTACCATCACCCGTAACGGCGGTGAAGGGCAGAATATTCTGGTGCGGGGTTTAGGTGGTGGCTACAACATCACCACCTTAAATGGCCGCAAACTGGCCTCTGAATATGCAGGCCGAGATTTTAACTTTGACACCATAGCTTCCGAATTAGTCAGTGTGCTTCGGGTGTATAAATCGCCTGAAGCCCAGTTACCTGAGGGCGGCATTGGGGCTGTGATTGATATTGAAACCCGTAAGCCGCTGGATATGGATGGCACCACCATCTCTGCTTCTGCCAAGGGCATTTACGAGTCCAGAACCGAAGATACCCATCCGCATGCCTCTTTTATTGTCGGCCAAAAAAATGACGACGACAGTTTTGGTGCCTTGTTTTCAGCCGTGTACTCGAAAAAAACGCTGCGGGCCGATACCTATTCAGCCTCAGGTTTTTTTGATGAAGACGAAGGCTGGGGCGTGGATAGCGCCGGTGTGCCTGTCGATACCAACAATAACGGCACTATAGAAACTGGTGAGACTTATGCCTCCAAAATCCCAAGTTATATGTACTTTGCCAATGCGCAGGATGTGCGTGAACGTTTAGGTGCAACTCTTGCTTTGCAGTGGAAACCTACAGATCAGCTGGATATTAACTTTGACAGCCTGTATTCCCGTTACAACACAGACGGAAATCGTTATCAGATTGGTTTTGTTAATTATGATGAAGAGCACACCCCCGGTACTCCGCTATTCAGCGACGCCACCTTTGACGAGATGGACCGCGTGATCAAAATGCGCCAGACCGGTGAAAATACCATGGTGGAGCTACTGAATATCAGCACACCACGTAAAACTGACACCTGGCAGCTGGGGTTAAATACTAAATACCAGTACAACGAGCAGTGGGCTTTTACGCTTGATGCCGCTTATTCAGAAGCCAAAGATCAAAACGCCGGTGATAACCGTTTTATTGTGGCCCGGGGTTTTGTTGACGCCATCGACATTGATTACAGCTCAGGCAACAAGCTGCCTGATGTGGTGATAAGCCCGGGCTTAACCGCCGATCAGGATTATGGTGCGCATTACAGCTATAACTCAGGCACCGGAGTGACGGATAAGATCAGCGATCTGAAACTGCTGAGCACCTATACGCCGGAACAGGGCCTGATCACTAAGGTGGACGCTGGCCTCACTTATGTCGATCAGAAAAAAGCGCAAAACCAGTTTGCGTCTGCCAATCCAAGTCAGTTTAGCCGTGGTGGTTTTTATCTGACCCGTGACGGTTATGCCTTTGACGACAGCACAGTGTTCCAGAAAGGCGAATTTGAGCTGTTCCGTATTCCAAAGGACGTGTTTGTCCCGGCTAACTTTGATAACTTCCTTGAAGGTGAAAACAGCCTGTCACCGCAGCCATGGCCAAGTTTTGACTACGACAAACTGCTGGCTTATTACCGTGGTTTAAATGCTGAAGCGGCAGATAAAAGCATAGTGGCAGTGCAGAACAGAGCCGGTAGTTATCAGGTGCAGGAAGCGGTCAGCACAGCTTTTGTGCAAGTCACGATGGAACCAGAGATTTTTGGTTTAAGTTCTATGCTGAACTTAGGTTTACGGGGCAGCAAAACCGAAGTGACCTCGTCAGGTTTTGGTTATGATCTGAGTAAAGTACAACTGGACAGCAGTGGGCAGCCAGTTAATAACGACTGGCGGCAGGTATTGCCTGTCAGTTACGACGACAGCTACACCAATGTTTTGCCAAGCTTAAACTTTAAGCTGAATTTAACCGACGAGCTGCTGCTGCGTTTTTCAGCCGCAGAGGTGTTAAGTCGTCCCTCTTTGTATTATCTGCGTTCCTGGGCAGCACCAAACTTCACTACACGTGAGCAAAACTTGCCCACTCTGGCTATGGGCAATCCGGGTGTCCAACCGGAAGAAGCCAACCAGGCGGATGTCACGCTGGAATGGTATTACGGTGAAAGCAGTGCCTTAAGTGGTGGTGTGTTTGTCAAAGACATTAAATCCTTTATTGCGGAAGAGAAATTTGCCGCCAATGTACAGGGCACTGACTATTTGGTCACAACAGCAGTGAATGGTGAACATGGCGCCAAAGTGGAAGGTTATGAAATGGCCTGGCAACAGTCGCTGCAAGAGTTATTACCTGAACCTTTTAATGGTTTAGGTTTCCAGCTGAACTACACCTATGTTGACAGCAACTACGATGATCCTGATTTAAAAGCGAAAAACCTGCCATTCCAGGGCATGTCGAAAAACTCCTACAACGCTGTGCTGTACTACGAGCAATATGGCGTCCAGGCCCGTTTAGCCTATAACTGGCGTTCGAAGTTTGTCACTAATCCGGAAGATTGGGGTGGTGCCTCCTGGATAGCCTCTTATGGTCAGTTGGATGCCAGCGTCAGCTACGACTTTATGCATGGCCTGACGGTGTTTGCTGAAGCCAGTAACTTAAGCAACAGCCGCTACTGGGGTTATGTCAAACGTGAAGATCAGGTCAATTATCTGGAGCGTTTTGGCACTCAGTTGGCTGTAGGGATTCGCGGTTCTTTCTAACTTTACCCTGCGTTCTTGAAGCTACAGCTTTGTTGACTTCGATTGCTCGCCCCAGTCACATAGTAGCCTATGCTCATGGGGTCTTGCTCTCTCGTCGTCGCGCTGTAACTCCAATTACTTTGGGTAAAGCCTAAATGGATGAGTCCGGCTCTAAAAGCCGGACCTTTATCAGGATAAAAACATGATTCGATATGCAATGGTCCTTTGGGGCCTGATTTTTTTAACGGCCTGTGGTGGTTCCAAACAGCAGGCTGTTGTGACTGCACCTGTGCAGCAGCAACCTTTGCCTTACCAGCTTAGTCTGGCCGCTAATAGCTGGGTGGAGGGCGATGCCAGTGCCACTGCAACTATAGTGACAGAGCAGGGTATTCAAAACTGGCAACACAGTGATGATGTGCTGGCGGTTTATCTGCATTTACCTCAAACCGGACAGCTGGAGCTGGCGTTAACAGGCAAGGTCAGTCAGGGGGAGTCTAAGCTGGAGGTCAGTTTAGGCGAGCAGCGCCGGACTGTGACGATAAGCTCAAGCGCCAGTCAGCAACATGCTGTGGGCTCTTTTTTGGTGAGCCAGAGTGGCTATCAGAAAATTCTGCTGCGTGGTTTAAGCAGCAGTAGCCAGACTTTTGCTGAACTCACTCAGCTGAATTTTGGTGGTTCTGCCGCGGCCAATGCCAGTTATATTAAAGATGAAGTCTATTGGGGGCGGCGTGGCCCTTCAGTGCATTTAACTTATCAGTTACCACAAAACACTGCTGTGCGCTGGTTTTACAGCGAAATGGAAATTCCGTCCGGCAGCGATACGTTAGGCAGTTACTTTATGGCCAATGGTTTTGCTGATGGTTATTTTGGTATTCAGGTCAATTCCGCTACAGAGCGCCGGGTGTTGTTTTCGGTCTGGAGTCCTTATCAAACCGACGATCCAACCAGCATACCGCCGCAGTATCAGGTGAAATTGTTGCGTAAAGGTGCTGATGTTCAAACAGGAGAATTTGGTAACGAGGGATCAGGTGGTCAGAGTTTCCTGCGTTATCCATGGCAAACCGATACCCGTTATGGTTTTTTGCTCAAAGCTGAACCTCAAGCTGACAATCACACCCAGTACAGCGCCTGGTTTTATCCGCCTGAATTGGGCCAGTGGCAACTGATCGCCAGTTTCAGCCGACCGGATACGCAGCGCAACATAGAGCGGCCGCATTCTTTTCTGGAAAACTTTATTCCTGAAACAGGGGATACAAGCCGTAAAGTTTATTTCCCCAGCCAATGGTTTGCTGATGCAGAGGGTAACTGGACACAAAACCGTCAAGCCAGTTTTAGTGTCGACAATACAGGCGACAGAGGCAATCGACTGGATTTTAAGGGCGGTTTGACAGAGCAGGGCTTTCTGCTGCAAAACTGTGGTTTTTTCAGCGACACCACAGCTGCAGGCACAGAGTGGCAACTGCCTGCAAGCAGCCATGCACCACAAATAGATTTTGCCGCTTTACCCTAAATTCGGCTGTTAAGTCAGCAGTCAGAGCTTGTGGCTCTGACTGCTTTTCGGGTTATTTAGGCAAAGGAATAAACTCCACTTCATCTTCCGGCACTTTCGGAAACTTACCGGCCAGCCACTCCTGTTTGGCTTGTTCTATCCGCTCTTTACGGCTGGAAATAAAGTTCCACTCCATAAAACGTGGGCCTAAGTTTTTGCCGCCTATCAGCGTGATCCTGCTGTCTGCTGTGGCTTCAATCACTACACCTTCGGCTTGCGATAAAATCACCATGTCGTATTGATTGATCACTTTATCTTTGAGTTTCAATTGGCCCTGAGCCAGATAAACTGCCCTTTCTTCGGCATTGGCCAGTTCAAGTTGCTGCCCAGCCTGTAAATGCGCTTCGACATACAAGGTGTCGGAATAAGTTTTTACCGGAGAGACCAGGCCATACGCATGACCTATTAATACCCGCAACGACACGCCATCTATAGTGGCGGCCGGAATATCGCGGCTGGGGTAGTGGTAAAAAGCCGGATCAATTTCTTCAAATTCTGCGGGTAACGCCATCCACAACTGAATGCCATGCAAACGATGGGGTACACCATTCACTTCAGGGCGCTCACGCTCTGAATGCACTATGCCTTTGCCTGCCACCATCAGGTTGATGTCACCCGGAGTGATGGTCTGTTTGCTGCCTAGTGAGTCGCGGTGCAGAATTTCGCCTTCAAATAAGTAAGTCACAGTCGCCAGATTAATATGAGGATGTGGCCTGACACTGATGCCTTTGCCGGCCGGAAAATCAGCTGCACCCATATGATCAAAAAATATCCAGGGGCCAACGGACTGACGTTCTTTATTGGGCAAAGTACGGCGTACTGAAAAATCGCCTAAATCTGTGGATCGTGGGCTAATGATCAGTTGTATAGCGTCGCAACCGCCTTCGGTGTTGCATTCCAGTTCTGCGTTTTTGGTGTTGATACTCATGATCTGTCCCTGTGAAATGGTTAAAAAAAACAAAGGATACGACTGTGGTAGTCAGCTTCTGTACAAAGTGT
>CBIMJC010000087.1:0-13557 GCA_966244125.1 uncultured Rheinheimera sp. | reverse complement strand
CTGTCAAAATTGGCACTACAGTGTATTTATCTGGCCAGATCCCTTTAGTACCAGCCACTATGCAGATGGTATCTGAAAACTTCGCAGAACAAACCCAACAAGTGTTTGAAAACCTGGCAGCCGTCTGTCAGGCCGCTGGCGGCAGTTTAAATGATATGGTCAAAGTGAATATTTTCCTGACGGATTTGTCCAACTTCGCTACCGTCAATGAAATTATGAGTAAACATTTCAGTGCGCCTTATCCGGCACGTGCCGCTGTACAGGTCAGTGCTTTACCCCGTGGCGCTCAGATTGAAATTGATGGCGTGATGGAAGTGCCGTCAACCAACTAACAGGGAAAACAACAGCTCCTGTCTGATAAGGCAAACCGAGTGACTAAGATCCTGTGTTGTATTTTATTGCTGGCACTACCCCGGCTGGCAGCCGCTGCAGAGACACCAGTGTTAACCTGGTGTCTGGATCATTTCTCGCGTTTTCACGCCTATGAAACTGGCAAAGCCCCTTATGGCCCTTCGGTGGATTTGATGCAGGAACTGGCCAAACGTGCTGGTTTTCAGTTGAAATTCAGTCCAAGAACCCCTTCTGCACGCTGCTTCCGTCAAATGCAGACAGGTGAAGCGGATTTAATGAGTAATTTGAACTTCACCGAAGAGCGGGCTCAGTACATGTACCTGATGCCTTACAACGAACGCATTCCGGAATCTTTGTATCTAAAAGGAAATGATCAACGCCTGATCCGCAATTTTAGCCAACTGGCCTCTCTGACCTTAGCCACAGTGCGCAATTACGCTTACCATCCCAGCCTGATGCTGCTGATTAAAACTTCAAAACGTCATGTGGAGATTGACAGCATAGAAACCGGCTTTGAAATGCTGCAACGTGACAGAGTGGATGCTTTGGTGGTGCCGACCCAAAGTTCACTGGATGTGATTGCCGATCATGAAGACCTGCATTATCAGTTTAAACGAGCTCCTGTGGATTTTTCTGTGGTAGAAAAACGTTTTATTAACATAGGACTATCGAAAAAAAGCCAACATCTGGCATTAAAAAACCGCATCGAACAGGCTATAGAATCTATGGTGCAGGATGGCACAGTGAAAAAACTCTACGCCTTTGACCCTTTAAAACACGGTCCGACCTACCTGGCTGACTCACCAACTGAACAGCAAAAGCAGCCCTGATACAAAGCTAAAACAGCGCCATGGCTATGCCTCCTGGCGACCACAGGTTAAACTGACTACTATCAGCCACTTAGCCTTTCAGTACCCAAGGGATTTATCTTGACAGTAACAGCACTGGATAGCCTATCCGTCAGCCAGCTAAAAGGAGTTGGCGCTAAAGTCAGTGAACTGCTGCATAAGCTGGGTATTCAGAGTGTGCAGGATTTACTCTTCCACTTACCTTTACGTTACGAAGACCGTACCCGCCTCTACCCCATAGCTGATTTGTGGCCGCAGCAAACAGCCACAGTGCAGGGCGAAGTCATCAGCAGCGAAATTACTTTTGGTAAAAGACGCAGCTGGCTGGTCTCTCTTCGTGATGGCTCAGGCCACTTGACCTTACGCTTTTTCCACTTTAATGCAGCGCAAAAAAATGCCGTCACGCCCGGAGTCACCTTAAGAGTCTTTGGTGAAGTGAAAAGAGGGATGCGCGGTTTTGAAATGATGCATCCTGAATACAAAGTATTAAAAGACGGCTTTGAACAGGATGTGGCCGAAACCCTGACCCCGGTTTACCCCAGCACTGAAGGGTTAAAACAAAACAGCTGGCGTAATTTAACAGAGGCCGCTTTGCAGGTATTACAGCGCAGCAGCCCAACCGAATATTTAGCGCCTGTGCTGGGCCAGAACAGCTGGTCTTTGTCCGATGCCTTATTTTATCTGCACAGACCACCACCTGATGCCTCGTTGCAACTGCTGGAACAAGGCCAACATCCGGCCCAACAACGACTGATTTTTGAGGAGCTGGTCGCGCAGCAACTGTCTATGCTGCAATTACGCCAACAGTGCCGGGTACAACAAGGTCGCAGTTTTGTCGTAGACGAGCAACAAAATAAGCAGTTTTTGGCCGCTTTGCCTTTTGCGCCAACTGCAGCTCAGCAAAGGGTCATTCACGAAATCCGTCATGACTTAGCCCAAACCGAACCTATGCTGCGTTTAGTGCAAGGGGATGTAGGCTCAGGGAAAACCCTGGTCGCCGCTTTATCGGCTTTAACAGTACTGAGCCGTGGCGCTCAGGTAGCGTTGATGGCGCCCACAGAGCTGTTGGCTGAGCAGCATGCCAACACCTTTAAAGCCTGGCTGGAGCCTTTGGGTTATCAAATTGCATGGCTGGCCGGTAAAGCCTCTGCTAAACAAAAACAGCTGCAGCTGGCCGCTGTTCAAACTGGTGAAGCACAAATGGTGATAGGTACTCATGCTTTGTTTCAGCAGCAGGTGCAGTTTCAGCAACTGGCTTTGGTCATTATCGATGAGCAGCACAGATTTGGTGTGCATCAACGATTGGAACTACGGGAAAAAGGCGCAGATACAGGCTTTTACCCGCATCAGCTGGTGATGACCGCCACCCCTATACCCCGCACTTTAGCCATGACAGCTTACGCCGATTTAGATACCTCTGTAATAGATGAACTGCCACCGGGCCGCACACCTGTCACCACTGTGGTGTTACCGGATAGTCGGCGCGGCGAAGTGACAGAGCGGGTGCGTCAGGCCGTGCAGAATGAAGGTCGTCAGGCGTATTGGGTTTGTACTTTGATTGAAGAGTCAGAGCAACTGCAATGTCAGGCCGCGGAGATGACAGCAGTTGAACTGACAGCAGCTTTACCGGATTTACGTATAGGTTTAGTGCATGGCCGTTTAAAAGCGGCAGAAAAGCAGCAGGTGATGGCCGATTTTAAAGCAGGTGAACTGGATTTGTTGGTCGCCACTACTGTGATTGAAGTAGGGGTAGATGTCCCCAACGCCAGCCTGATGATTATAGAAAACCCGGAGCGTCTGGGGTTAGCTCAGTTGCACCAGCTAAGAGGCCGGGTTGGTCGTGGCAGTGCTGTCTCCCATTGTGTGCTGCTTTATCACGCCCCTTTATCGGCTACAGCTCAGGCCCGCTTGTCGGTACTGAGGGAAAGTAATGATGGTTTTGTCATAGCGCAGCGGGATTTAGAAATCCGCGGCCCGGGTGAGTTGCTGGGCACTAAACAAACAGGCCAGGTCAGTTACCGTATCGCTGATTTAAGCCGGGACGCCCATCTAATTCCTGCAGCTCAGCAGGCCGCCGCTTTGCTATGGCAGCAATACCAGCCAAACTGCCCTCCGTTAATCCGCCGTTGGCTGGGTTTTAAAGAGATTTATGCCCAAGCCTGATCTGTTGTAACTTTCTGAAACACCACAACAACAGTTAATTACACACCCTCACTGCTGCTCGTTCGATGATAGGGTTCAGTCTGGCTCAACGACTGAAATTTACCCAGAGGATTATCTGATGAAACACTGTGCGTTATGGCTTGCATTAAGCCTCTTTTCTGCTGTTGCTGCGGCAAAAGAGGCTGAACTGCTTTCAGCGCAAGCTTTCTCCGCCGTACAGCCTTTTGCTGTCAGTGGCGCTAACCCCAGGTCCTGGAAATCCACTCTGAGCTTTGGCCAATGGCAAAGCAGCAAAGCTGTACAAGGGCCCACTGTGGGTTTTGGCCTGAAGTTACTTGGTGTTTCACTTGAGCACAAAAGCCAAAGTTATCAGCTGAGTTTGACCGACGGCACGGGCTGGCAACATATGGAGTGTGTCAGCGCCGCAGTCACAGGAACAAAGGATGGCTGGAGTTTGGATCTGAGTCTGGGCGAAAAACCTGTCTTTGCTTGTGGTATTCAGGGCAAAGTGAATTCGACGATGGAGCTAGAAGCCAGCTGGAACAACAAGCTGGAAGGGAAGTCTCAACTGTCTGACCGCCTTGTCAATATCAGCTCATTACATCAACTCAAAGGGGCAGCTTTTGACAGTATGGACCCTGTAGGTTATCTGTTGTCCGATCAACAAGGGCCTGTCGCTCAGGTTGAAGTGATCAACAGTGGCCGGGTCTGGCTGGCACCAGCATTACCAGCGGATGTAAAACTTGAGCTGGCAGCTTTGATGGCAGCTTTGTTATTGTATGTACCTGACAACACAAATGATGACTTTTAAATGTTCCGGATTGTGCAGATTGACCATGTGGTGCTCAGGGTAAACAACCTGCAGACCATGCTGGATTTTTATCAGCAGGTCTTAGGTTGCACTCTGGAGCGACAGGAAACTGACTTAGGTTTGTATCAGTTAAGGGCTGGCAGCAGCCTGATTGATGTAGTGCCTGTGGATCAGCCTTTAGGCCAGCAAGGTGGCCAGGCACCTGGGGCAGAAGGCCATAATATGGACCATTTGTGTTTACGTATTGAACCTTTTGACGTTGCGGCTTTGCAGCTTTATCTGCAAAGTTATGGCGTCAGCGCAGGGCCGGTTGAATCCCGTTATGGCGCTGAAGGCAAGGGTCCATCCATTTATATTCAGGACCCTGAGGGCAATAGGATAGAACTGAAAGGCCCGCCCTATTCAGCGCCCTGAACTACAGGTTTTTTCCGAAGTGCCAGATACGCATCCAGTGAATAAACAATCAGTGCCAGCCAGATAAAACCAAAGGTCACCAGCTTGGCTGCGGTTAACGGCTCGTTATAGAGCCAGACGCCAAACACAAACATAAAACTTGGGCCTATGTACTGGAAAAAGCCCATAGTCGAGAGTTGCAGCCGTTTCGCAGCAGCGATAAAGAGCAACAAAGGCACAGTGGTGACAAAACCCGCCGCCATCAGCCATAAGTTTAAACTCCAGCTGTTTTGACTCAAATTCACCGCACTGCTGTCTGCAAACTGCCACCAGTAATACAAGGCCAAAGGTAATAACAATAACGACTCAATAAACAAACCAGTAATAGCGTCTATTGCGAGCTTTTTCCGGAACAAACCATAAAGTGCAAAGGTACCGGCCAAAGTTAAGGCTATCCAGGGCACAGAACCAAAAGTGACCAGTTGGATCACTACACCAGTGACGGCCAGCGATAAGGCAAGCCACTGGAACTTCCGCAAACGCTCACCAAGAAAAAACATGCCCAGCAGCACATTTAGCAAAGGGTTGATGTAATAGCCTAAGCTGGCATCCAGCATATGATGGTTATTCACAGCCCAGATAAACAACCCCCAGTTGCCACCTAAAATCAGTGAAGTGCCCAACAGGGCCAGCACCAGTTTAGGCTTAGCTAAAATCTGCTGTACTTTGCTCCATTGCTGCATCGCAAACACAATCAGCACCAGCAGCACAAAAGACCAGACCACACGGTGGATCAGAATTTCCTGCGCTGGCACAAAGTCGATTTGTTTAAAATAAAGCGGTGCTATACCCCACAAGGTATAAGCACCGGCAGCAAAAGCACCACCTAATTTTTGCGCTGGACTTAAAGTCATTCGTATCCCCCTGAACCGCCGGACAGCTCCGGTTTGATGGCGCGCATTGTACGTGAGCCCTGCTGCAAAGGTAAGGCGTCTTAAGCCCGGTCTTTGACTCCTGGCCGCAAACTAATCAAAACAGGCTGAAATCTATCAATAAAATAGCGAAATGCTAAAAATAAAAGTCGGGATCAGCATTGCCCCCAAGCAAGCAGAACCGCTATTCTGAGCTGAAAACAGCCATAGGGTAAAGCAATGAGTTTTATCGGTATTATTGTCGCGCTGATCTGTATTATTGGCGGGAACTTACTGGAAGGTGGACATCCGGGCGCCCTGCTCAATCTGCCTGCTTTTTTAATAGTGATAGGAGCAACTTTTGGTGCTGCTTTAACTCAGTTTCCTTTTCATGTTGTGATTGAAGCCGGTAAACGTTTTATGTGGCTTATTGTTCCACTTCGGCTGGATATGCAGGAACGAAGCTTATTACTGCAGGATATGGCATCTCAGGCCCGCAAAGGTGGCTTTCTGGCGCTGGAAGAAAAACTCGATAGCCTGGACGATCCTTTCCTGAAACGGGGCATAGGTATGCTGGTGGATGGTTTTGACAAAGATTACATTCTCGAAACCCTGGAACAGGAAATCGAGATGGAACAGGAAGAAATTGAGCATACCGTCAAGTTTTACGAAGCCATGGGAGGTTATGCCCCCACTATGGGCATAGTAGGGGCTGTGTTGGGCCTGATCCACGCTATGGGTTTATTGGATAAACCTGACGAATTAGGTGGCGGTATAGCTGTTGCTTTTGTCGCTACAATTTATGGCGTCGCTTTTGCCAACCTGATGTTTTTACCTTTTGGTAACCGCTACAAGTTATTTGCCAGCCAGATCCGGAATTATAAAATTATGACCCTGACCGGCATTGTGATCATTGCCGACGGTTTATCCCCTCAACAATTGCAAATTCGCTTAGCGGCGTTTACCGGCGAGCATCAAGATGAAAAAGAAAAAGCCTGAACCGCCAGAGAACCATGAACGCTGGCTGGTATCCTACGCCGACTATATGACACTGCTGTTTGCCCTTTTTGTGGTGCTCTACTCTTTCGCTATGGCGAAACAGTCTGAATACAATGCCATGGTCAAAGCTTTTATGGATTCAATGGGACGGGTAGGTTTAATCAGCCGTCCTGTCGGAAACCCGGTGCTGGAAGGGGGCACAGGTATACTGGAAGTAGAACAAAAGTCTCAGGTTGAGAAAAAAGAAGAAAATAAACAAGACCTGTCAGAAACAACGAAGGAAAACCTGATCCCCGAAGTGGCTATAGATCTGAACGCTGGTAATGCCGAAATCAATGCCCCAGAAGATCTGCAAAAAAATCAGTCTGCCGCCATGGTCAGTAAACGTAAAGATCAAAAAGAAATGCTGGGAAAACTGCAAAAACAGTTCCAGAACAAAAGAGTAGAAGTTGAACAACTGGGCCAGCAACTGCTGATCCGGATCACAGACACCACTTTGTTCCCGGCAGGTTCTGCCTTTTTACAACCAAGGCTGGCACCCTTGATCGATGAAATAGCTACAGTCTTAAAAGATATACCCGGCACCATAGTGGTCACAGGTCACACCGACAACCTGCAGGAATTTGACAGCCTGTACAAAAACAACTGGGAACTGTCCTCCTTAAGGGCAGTAGCTGTAGTGCAGGAGATGTTAAAAAATAAAGGGCTGCAGCCAAACCGTATCATTGCGCAAGGCCGGGCCGATACCAAACCTCTGGTGGACAACAATAGTCCGGAAAACAGAGCGAAAAACCGCCGGATTGAAATCGTAGTGACTCAGGGCGAAGCGGAAGAGGTCAAAGCCGTGACTGTAGAGCAGGTAAAAACTGTGCCATAAAAAAACGCAGCTTTGTCATAAAGAAAGCTGCGTTTTATTGTAACAATCAGTGATTCATACATCAGAGCATGCAGCTGTCCACTATCAGAAACTGTATTAAAAGCGTCAGGCTATGGCTGGCAATTGAAATTTCTTAACCGCCGCATCCAGGGTTCCTGCCATATTAGTCAACTGCTGACTGGCCGCTGCAACCTGAGTCACCAGCTTTGCGTTATGTTCCGCCGCCTGATGCACCACACTGACACTGACATTAATTTCTTCAATCGCACTGCTTTGCTGCTCAGCCGCGCTGGCGATCTGCAGGCTCATATCTCTGACCTTATCAATCGAAGTACTCACTTGTTGCATTAAAGCACTGGATTGACCTGAGAACGTTATAGTTTTTCCACCTAATTCGCTGCTTTGCTGCATCCTCATAACAGCTTGCTGAGCACTGTGACGGAAGCTGCTGATCATGGCTTCAATTTCGGTAGTTGAAGTTTGAGTGCGCTGTGCCAGGTGCCTGACTTCATCAGCAACCACAGAGAAACCCCGTCCCTGTTCACCTGCCCTGGCCGCTTCAATTGCCGCATTTAATGCCAGTAAATTGGTTTGATCTGCTATGGCTTTAATTACCACCAACACTGCACCAATGTTCTCACTGTTTTTTTCCAGTTCGGATAAAGATGCGGCGCTTTCAATTAAACTTTTCACAAGCGACTCAGTACTTTGCACTGCTTGG
This sequence comes from uncultured Rheinheimera sp., assembly GCA_966244125.1. GTDB lineage: Bacteria > Pseudomonadota > Gammaproteobacteria > Enterobacterales > Alteromonadaceae > Pararheinheimera. Next base: position 5,483 of record CBIMJC010000087.1, on the reverse strand, counting down.
GTATTCATGTTTTGACTGGCAACCGAATTCTGCGCTGCCTCTTCACTGGCGCAATGTGTTGTGGCAACACTTTGTGCTACTTCATGAGCTGTAGCCGACATTTCGTGCATTGCTGTGACAATCTGGTCCATCTGCAGGCTTTGTTGCTGCACATTCTCCTGCACGCCAAAACTACTATCAGCCAATACAGCTGCAGCACCCGACACTTCTACTGTTGAACGCTGCACTAACAACAATAACTTCGCCAGGTCTTGTCTGGTTTGTTCCATCAGAATCAGCATCTGACCAATTTCTGCAGGCTCATCGGCCACAACGGCTGTACTCAGATTACCCCGCTGCAGTTCTTTTAACGCCGCCATAGCTTTCACCAGGCCTCTTTGAATAGCTTTACGAGTGGAGCGACTGATCAACACGGAAACAAGCACCACCAATATAGCGGCTATAACCACTTGCTTTTCCAGAGATTTAGTCTGTTCATCAATGCTCTGAATTTCTGTAGCCGTGAAACTTTCTACGTTATGCAGCAAGGTTTTTATATCATTCATTAACTTCTCATCTATCTGTGCCAGCTCCGCCTCCTGGTCCACAGCTTGATGTCCTGCCTGGGCGTGCTGGATTAACTGTTCCGCGAGAAGGTCCCATTCTGTGGACGAAGTCTTTATCGAATTCAGCAAGGCGGTGTTTTTCTCCACTATAGCCAGCTGTTGCTCAGTCATGCTTGCGGAGGGTCTAAGATAGGGTTCAGCTTCGCGTAATGCATTTTTAAGCTGTGCAGAGCGTTTGTTAAATTCTGCCTCGATGTGTTGAAACTCTGAGGCGCTTTGTTTGGACTGCAGAGGGATATAGCGCAGTTCTTTTTGTAGCAACAGTTCCTGCGCGTATTGCTGCTCGGTAATTTCAGTCAGTTTCTCCATCGCAGGAGTATTTCTGTGCACGACATCCGCAAGATGGGCTTCTATTTTAGCCAACTGCGTAAACACAAAAGCAGTCATGACAACCACTCCGATACAAATCACTCCAACTGATAACATCAGCCTTTGCCTAATAGACAGCTGCATAAAGCCTCCTTCAAATTTAACTCAATTGAAAACATCCATGCAAAACCGACTAAGTAGCGGGAATTGGCCAACAAAACAGCCATGCGGCTATGTTTTTCCTGCGACCGGATAAGTTTCATTATTATCAAATTGTCTCATTTGTCAATTAAAATTAACAAGGTTCGACTTATCACACAAAGGTTACAAACATTAGGTATAGCTTATGGAAATGACGCGAATCTGAAATAAAACAGGAAGAATCAATCGGATAAAATGAAAGCTCTATTTCGGCTGTTGGAAGTTTGGAACTAGTAGCAATTAAAAGTGGCGAAAAAAAATTGGCTGCGATGGAAAACTATCTCAGCCAACCAGATAAGTCCCTGTGCCTAAGGCGATATGAGTGCCCTGTTCGTTGTGTAACTCCATCCGGCAGACACAAACTTTATTGCCGGTACGGATCACCTGGGCTGTGGCAATAAACTGCTGCCCCCGGCCTGGTCGTAAATAGTCAGTACGAATATCTATAGTGCTCATTTTGCCCAGCTTTTCAGCCAGTTCAGCATCTGCAATATCACCTAAACGGCTTAAGGCACTGGACACAGCCATCAGCCCACCGACCACATCCAGCACTGAAGCAATCACGCCACCATGTAAAATTTGCTGCACCGGATTGCCCACCAGCTGGCCTGCCCAGTCAAACCGTACTTCAGCTTGTTGTTCATCAAAACGGGTGACTTTTAAACCCAACAGCCTGTTAAAAGGCATTTGATCAAAAGTATCGGCGATAAAAGGCAATAACTGATCGGCGTGCATAGGATCCTCAACTTCACTGGTAAGAGCAGTGGAGAATCTATCTTAGTAGTGCCAATGACACAATGCCCAAGACAGCATCTGTAGTTTTGATTACAATGCGCCAGATTTTTCATAATGCAGCCTTGTCCTTTGCCACAACTATTGTTCGACACCTTAAAACAAGCTTTTGGTTACAGCCAGTTCCGTCACGGACAACTGGAGGTGATCCAGGCTTGCCTGAGTGGTCAGGACACTTTTGTGCTGATGCCAACAGGTGGCGGAAAATCGCTGTGTTATCAATTGCCTGCTTTGTTATTACCCTACGTTACTGTAGTTGTTTCGCCTTTAATGTCGCTGATGAAAGATCAGGTCGACGCCTTGCAGGCCAATGGTATAGCGGCTGAATTTATTAACAGCAGCCAAAGCAGGGAAGAAATTCAGGATGTGCTCCGGCGTTTACGCAATCAGCAACTCAAGCTGCTGTATCTGGCACCCGAACGTTTATTGCAACCAGACTTTATGTCACGCCTTGCAGAAGTAGGTGTCAGTTTATTTGCGATAGACGAAGCGCACTGTATTTCACAGTGGGGTCACGATTTCAGACCCCATTACACTGAACTGGCGCAGCTGAAGCAGTATTTCCCAGCTGTGCCTATGATGGCGCTGACCGCTACAGCAGACCCGGCCACACAAAAAGACATCAGCCGTCAGCTGAATTTACAACAGCCTTATGTCTCTATCGGCAGCTTTGACAGACCCAATATCCGCTATACAGTGCAGGAGAAATTCCGCCCGCTGGAACAAGTGGTCAATTACCTGAAACAGCAGGAACAACAAAGCGGCATTATTTATTGTGCTTCACGGCGTAAAGTGGATGAACTGGCAGAACAACTGGCAGGCAAAGGTTTTCAGGTCGCGGCTTATCATGCGGGTTTGACCAATGAGCAGCGTAATGCGGTGCAGGAAGCCTTTAAAAAAGACCAAATCCAGCTGATTATCGCCACTGTGGCTTTTGGTATGGGCGTAAATAAATCCAATATACGTTTTGTGATCCACTTTGAATTACCCCGCACTATTGAAGCTTATTATCAGGAAACAGGCCGCGCTGGCCGGGACGGTGTGCCTGCTGAAGCCCTGATGCTGGTTGACCCGGCTGATATAGCGAGGATGCGCAGCTGGATAGAACAAGATGAAAACAACAGCAGAACCGAAGTGGCTTTGCAGCGTTTTAACCAAATGGCGGCTTTTGCTCAGGCTCAGACCTGCAGGCGTTTAGTGCTGCTGAATTATTTTGGTGAATCCAGCCAGAAGCCTTGTGGCAACTGCGATATCTGCATAGACCCACCCAAACAATTTGATGGCACTGAGCTGGCCAGAAAAGCCCTGTCCTGTGTTTATCGGGTCAATCAAAGTTTTGGCATGAATCATGTGATAGACGTTTTGCGCGGCAGCCAGACCAGCCGTATTCAGGAACTGGGGCATGATAAGTTATCCACCTTTGCGATAGGCAAAGACCAGTCCCACGACTATTGGCTGAGTATTTTGCGCCAGTTAGTGCATTGTGGCTTACTGCAGCAGGACATCAGTCAGCATTCAGTGCTGAAGCTGCAGGAGGCGGCCCGGGCTGTATTACGTGCCGAGCAAACACTGCAACTGGCTGTGCCTCGTCTGGTGCAAAGCAAAGCCAGTAGCAGCAGTAAAACCACAGCACCACAAAACTACGACCGCAAGCTGTTTGCCCGCTTAAAAGTGCTGCGTAAAGCCATAGCAGAACGTGATGATGTGCCACCTTTTGTGGTGTTTTCAGATGCCACCCTGATAGAGATGGCCCAGGCCTGCCCGACCAACAGCGTCGAGTTTTTAGCTATCAGCGGTGTAGGCCAGACCAAACTGGGACGTTATGGTGCCGATTTCCTCGATTTAATCAGCGATTATTTGGCAGGCGACTGAGCTGGCAAGGCTGAAAAATAAGCCGCTAAATCCAGAACGTCCGCATCGGATAAACCCGCTGCCATAGGCGACATTACGGCATGTTTACGTTGACCATCCCGGTAGGCCTTAATAGAAGTTTCCAGATACTTCTGTTTTTGCCCTGCCAGGTTGGGGTAATCCGGCAATACCGAAATTCCTTCAGCGCCATGGCAAGCCGAGCAGACAGCTGCTTTGGTTTTTCCTGCTGCAGCATCCTGTGCTAAAACCTGAGCTGACAGCCCTGCTAAAACTAATACTATCAAAGGCATAAATCGCATTATTGTTATTCTCCCTGACGCTGGACTTTGGTTTATTTTTACTAAGTTTTTTCCATTAAAGACCTAAGTACTTGTTTATACAAGTCAGAGGCTGAAATTCAGTAAAATCAATACTCCAGAAAGCGCTTGAGCTAACTGCACACAGCGACGACAATGGGCCATTGCCGTTTTGGGATTTGTTATGTCACTTCTTTTAAATTCGACCTATGTGTCAGCTTTGCCTGATTTAGTCAGCCCAGTCGCAGTAACCCCCTTTGCAGAGCCAAAACTCCTGGCCTACAGCGCTGACACTGCGGCTTTATTGCAAATCCCTGCTGCATTTTTTCAGCAGCCTGATGCGGCCGACTACTTAAGTGGCAAAAAGCTGTTTGAAGGCAGCAAACCTGTAGCGCAAAAGTATGCCGGTCATCAGTTTGGCCAATACAACCCTGAATTAGGTGATGGCCGGGGTTTGTTATTGGGGGATGTCCGAGGCACTGATGGTAAAAACTATGATCTGCATTTAAAAGGCGCTGGCCGCACCCCTTATTCGCGTTTTGGTGATGGCCGCGCAGTGTTACGCTCCAGCATTCGCGAGTTTTTAGCCTCCGAAGCTATGTATCATTTAGGTATCCCCAGCAGCAGGGCTTTAAGTCTGGTTGGCAGCACTGAGCCAGTGCAACGCGAAAGCATTGAACAGGGTGCGATGATTATCCGGGTCTGCCCCAGTCATATCCGCTTTGGCCATTTTGAACACTGTTTTTATACAGGTGATAAAGATCAGTTAAAACGGCTGGTCGATTTTACTGTGCAGCAGCATTTCCCTGATTGTATCAAGGCAGAAAATCCGGCTTTGGTTATGCTGCAACAGGTGGTAGTGCGCACTGCAGAACTGATCAGCCAATGGCAGGCCGTAGGCTTTAATCATGGTGTGATGAATACCGACAATATGTCGATTTTAGGCCTGAGCTTTGACTACGGCCCTTACGCCTTCCTGGACGATTACGAACCTGGTTATATCTGCAATCATTCGGATCACAGCGGCCGATATGCCTTTGATGAACAACCTGGTATAGGGTTATGGAACCTCAATGCGCTGGCTCATGCTTTATCTCCTTTGATTGAGGTAGACGACTTACGCACAGCTCTTAGCTTGTATGAACCTACTCTGGTCAGTCACTACATGGCATTGATGGGAAAAAAACTGGGCCTTAACAACCAGCTGCCAACTGACAGAGCCTTAATAGGCCAATGGCTGGCGTTATTGCAGCAACAAAAGCAGGATTACACTTTAAGTTTTCGCCGTCTGGCTGATTTTTCTGCTGACCCAACAGGCACCTCTGTCCGTGATCATATGTTGGATCTGGCCGCCTTTGATCAATGGGCAAGCTTGTACCGTGATCGTCTGGCGCTGGAAAACACCACG
>CBIMJC010000086.1:0-13663 GCA_966244125.1 uncultured Rheinheimera sp. | reverse complement strand
AATAACTGGTCGTGACCTAAACCAGCTCTGTCCTGTAAGTGCAGGTTAAAGCCGTTGGCTGTACCCAGCTCGACTACTGCTGGTGGCGGGAAAGCAAACACAAAAGCTTCTTTGATCGTAGCGAAATAGCCCATGGCTTTGCCTGCGACCGCACCTACAGATAAGTCTGGGCGCTGACGCTCATCCCAGTGTTTTAAGTTAACAAAACCTAAAGCAGCATTCTGACCTGAACCTGCGAAACTAAAGCCTGTGACTGTAAAAATCGACTTCACAGCTTCACTTTGATCCTGCAGGAAATGGTTTTCCATTTTCTCTACTACTTTCAGGGTTTGCTCTGTGGTTGAACCTGCTGGCAAGACCACCTGGTTAAACATAATGCCCTGATCTTCATCCGGTAAAAACGCCGAAGGCAACTGGCTGAAAATAAACACCATACCGCCAACAATCAGGGCATAACCCAACAGGTAGCGTTTGCTTTGTTTAATCATACGACTGACAAAGGTTTGCGTGCCCTTATTGGTGTTATCAAAACCCCGGTTAAAACCAGAGAAAAACTTGCCTAAGATTGAGCTGTCATCATGCACATGGCTTGGTTTTAACAAGGTGGCGCACAAAGCCGGCGTTAAAATTAAAGCCACCAGCACTGACAAGCCCATAGCTGATACCAGGGTGATGGAGAACTGACGGTAAATCACACCAGTCGAACCACCAAAAAACGCCATAGGTACAAAAACCGCAGACAACACCATGGCGATACCTACTAGGGCGCCTTTAATTTCATCCATCGACTTACGGGTGGCTTCCAGTGGCGATAAACCTTCTTCAGTCATCACCCGCTCAACGTTTTCAACTACTACTATGGCGTCATCCACCAGCAAACCTATCGCCAGTACCATAGCGAACATGGTCAGGGTATTAATGGAGTAGCCAAAGGCTGACAAAATAGCGAAGGTACCCAGCAACACCACAGGCACTGCTATGGTTGGAATTAAAGTAGCGCGGAAGTTCTGCAGGAACAGATACATCACCAAAAACACCAGCACTACAGCTTCAATTAAGGTGGTGACTACTTTCTCAATCGATAAAGACACAAAAGGAGTGGTGTCGTAAGGCACCACAGATTTTAAGCCAGCCGGGAAAAAGGGCTCTAAGTCAGCCAAAGCTTTTTTTACACCAGCTGCTGTTTCCAGCGCATTGGCACCGCTGGCCAGTTTTACCCCTATACCTGAGGCAGGTTTACCGTTAAAACGAGCGACTACGCCGTAGTTTTCGCCCCCCAGCTCAACTTTAGCTACATCACCTAAGCGAACCACTGAACCGTCACTGTTGGTTTTAACCAGAATTTCACGGAACTGCTCCGGAGTTTGCAGGCGGCTTTGGGCTGTGACTGTCGCATTCAGTTGCTGGCCCTGAACCGCAGGCATACCACCCAACTGGCCGGCAGACACCTGAGCATTCTGCGCACTGATAGCAGCGCTGATATCAGCTGTGGTCAGTTTATAGTTTTGTAATTTGGCCGGGTCTAACCAAATCCGCATCGCATACTGAGAACCAAACAGCTGTACTTCACCTACACCGTCCACGCGGGAAATGATGTCCTGCACATTGGAGGCGACATAGTCGCCTATGTCGATGTTGCTCATGCTGCCGTCTTCAGAGACAAAACCTGCCACTAACAGGAAGTTACGGGCTGATTTGGCCACAGACACACCCTGACGCTGCACTTCCTGTGGTAACAGCGGCGTAGCCAGCGCCAGTTTGTTTTGCACCTGAACCTGAGCTATATCCGGGTTGGTATCGGCGCTGAAGGTTAAGGTTAAAGTGACTGAACCATTGGACTCAGAGGTGGATGACATATACATCAGGCCATCCAACCCTTTCATTTTTTGTTCTATCACCTGGGTAACTGTATCTTCCAGAGTACGGGCTGAAGCACCGGGATAGCTGGCGCTGACGCTGATAGCAGGTGGTGCTATCGACGGATATTGTGCTATTGGCAAGGTATTGATGGCTAAAATACCTGCAAGCATCACTACTATGGCCAACACCCAGGCAAAAATCGGCCTGTCGATAAAAAATCGTGACATCAGAATTCTCCGTTGGCGTTATTGTGACTTGGCTTGAGCAGCTGATTCAGCCGGAACCGCCTGTACTGGCGCGCCAGGACGTATTTTCTGTAAGCCTTCAACAATCAGTTGATCACCGGCATTTAAGCCGCTGCTGACCAGCCAGTCTGAACCTATAGTGCGGTCGGCCTGTAAAATACGGGCTTCAACTTTGCCTTCCTTGCCAATGACCATGGCGGTCGCTTCACCTTTGCTGTTACGGCTGATACCACGTTGTGGCGCCAGAATAGCGTTGGCTTTAACGCCTTCCACTACGTCAGCGCGCACATACATACCAGGCAGCAGTAACTTTTCAGGGTTAGGAAACTGGGCTCTTAAGGTGACAGAGCCTGTGCCCGGATCCACAGTCACTTCCGAAAATTGCAAAGTGCCTTTGTGTGGGTATACAGAGCCATCTTCCATCTTCAGTTCAACTTGCGTCTGAATGGCGGCATCTGCACCTAAAGCGCCTGAGGCCAGAGCTTTTTTCAGTTGCAGCAACTCGTTGCTTGACTGAGTCAGGTCGACATAAATTGGGTCCAATGAGGTCACAGTTGCCAAAGCTGAGGCTTGGTTGGCGCTGACTAAAGCACCGGCTGTCACTGCGGATTTACTGATTTGGCCGCTGATCGGAGACAAAACTTTGCTGTAATTTAAATTGATCTGAGCGGTTTTCAGCTGAGCCTGAGCTGTTAATAAATCGGCCTGCGCTTGTTTGTAAGCCGCATCCGCCTCATCAAATTCCTGCTGACTGACAGCTTTAATTTTTAACAGTTCTGTGTAGCGGCTGGCTTTGGCTTTACTGCTGGCAATGCTGGCCTGAGCCCGTGCTACGGAAGCTTTAGCGCTTGAAAGCTGAGCTTCAAAAGTAGCAGGGTCGATTTGATACAAAGCCTGACCGGCTTTCACTTCACCGCCTTCGGTAAATAAACGCTGCAAAATGATGCCATCGACCTGAGGACGGATTTCAGCAATTTGTGAAGCGGCCACACGGCCCGGTAATTCTTTGGTCAGGGTAATAGCCTGACTTTTCAGAGTGACGACACCCACAGGCATAGCCTGAGCAACAGGTGCTGAGGCTTGTTGAGCCTGGCCACAACCGGCCAAAGCAACAGAGCCCGCCAGGGCTGAAAGGGCAAAAAATACAATGCGGGAACGCTGCATGTTTAAAATCTCCATTTAGAGTGAACGTTCATTCTAAGTTGTTTGACTGGTTTTTTCCAGCTTAATTTGTCGCCGTTTTACTGGCATTGGTCGTGAACTGAATAAAAAAGGCGCAGTGACTGACTTTGTTTCAGATCAAAACAGAGTAAAAGCTGATGTTTTAAACTGCAGTCACCTTTGAGGGGTTCACAGAGAAAAGTTCAATGCAGGTGTTATGGTCAGCTGAGTTAATTCAGAAGTATTCGATCAATGGTCCCCGTTATACCTCGTACCCAACGGCTTTGTCTTTATTGCCTGATTTTCCGGCGTCAGCAGTGCAGGCGGCTTTGGCTGGTTCTGCCAATGAGCTCTGTTTATACCTGCATATCCCCTTTTGTCAGCAGCTGTGTTACTACTGCGGCTGCAACAAAATAGTGACCCGCCACAGTGAAAAAGCCGACTTGTATCTGCAAAGTCTGGCGCTTGAAATGGCGTTGTATCAACCGCTGCTTCGCGACAAAAGCATTTCACAGTTGCATTTAGGGGGCGGCACTCCGACCTTTTTAACACAAGAGCAGTTGTCCACACTTATGCAGTTGCTCAGGCAACATTTTGTCTTTAACACCGACGCTGAGCTTTCGATCGAAATAGATCCACGCAGCTGTAGTCTGGAAAAACTGGCTCATTTACGCCAATTGGGTTTTAGCCGTGTCAGCTTTGGGGTGCAGGACTTTGACGGGCAGGTGCAAATTGCCATCAACAGAGTACAAAGCGAAGAGCTGGTGCGCTCTTTGGTGGTTGAAGCCAGACGTTTAGGTTTTAGTTCTATTAATCTGGATTTGGTTTATGGTTTGCCTTACCAACAACCTGACAGTTTTTTGCAAACCCTGCACAGCGTTTTGCAGCTGGATCCGGATCGGGTGTCTTTGTTTAGTTATGCCCACTTACCTACCCGTTTTGCCGCCCAGCGTAAAATCCCAACCCAAAGCCTGCCACAGGCTGAAGACAAGTTAGAGCTACTGCAACTGGCCATCCGGTATTTCAGTCAGGCTGGTTATCAGTGCATAGGTATGGATCATTTTGCCAAAACCACAGACTCGCTGGCCATAGCTCAGCAACAAGGTAAATTACAGCGTAATTTTCAGGGCTATACCACGGCAGGGCAGGACGCTCTGATTGGTTTGGGGGTATCTTCTATCAGTCAGGTCAATGGTGTGATTTGGCAAAACCAAAAAGAGCTGCGGGACTATCAACAGATGCTTGCTGGTGGGCTGTTGCCGCTGGAACGGGGTTTTAGTTTAAGCCCGGACGATAAAATCCGTGCTGCGTTGATCAGCCAGCTGATGTGCCATTTTGAACTGGATATACCGGCCTTTTGCCAGCGCTTTGCTCTGCAGGACTTCTGGGGTTATTTTGCTGACGCCTTACCTAAGCTGGACCCGCTGATCGCCGATGGTTTAGTGTTGTGTTCCCACACTCATATTCAGGTGACGCCACTGGGCCGTTTGCTGGTGCGTTTAGTCTGTGCCAGTTTTGATCGTTATCTGCATCAGGCCAATACCCAGAACTATTCCAAAGTGGTTTGATCCAACGCAAAACCCGGATGAAAGCAGGCGCTATGATGCGCCTCGTCTTTTTCTGATCTGTGGATTGCCCAATGAATGCTCCTGAACTTTTATCTCCGGCTGGTAGTTTAAAAGCCATGCGGATGGCTTTTGCTTATGGTGCTGATGCTGTGTATGCCGGTCAGCCACGTTTTAGTTTGCGGGTGCGTAATAACGAATTTGATTTAGCCACTTTGGCTATTGGCATCAAAGAGGCGCATCAGCTGGGTAAAAAGTTTTATCTGGTGGTCAATATTGCGCCACATAACAGCAAGTTGCAGCATTTTGTTGCAGATATGGCACCTGCTATAGCGCTGGGGCCAGATGCGCTTATTGTATCCGACCCCGGTGTAGTGTTTTTACTCCGTCAGCATTTCCCGCAGATGCCACTGCATTTGTCGGTGCAGGCCAATACGGTGAATTGGGCTGCTGTCATGTTCTGGCAGCAACAAGGCATAGAGCGGGTGATTTTATCCCGCGAGCTGGCGCTTGAGGAAATAGCGCAAATCCGCGAACAAGTGCCAGAAATGGAGCTGGAAGTGTTTGTACATGGGGCTTTGTGTATGGCCTATTCAGGCCGCTGTTTATTGTCAGGTTATATCAATAAACGTGACCCGAATCAGGGCGCTTGTACCAATGCCTGTCGCTGGTCTTATCAATCCCATGACGCTGTAGCCGATGAGGTGGGGCAATATCAACCTTTAGTTGAGCCAGTGCTGGTCGAAGAGCAAGGCCGGCCAGGTGAACTGATGCTGCTGGATGAAGACGAACATGGCAGTTATATCTTTAACTCCAAAGACTTGCGTGCTGTACAGCATGTAGCAGCGCTGACCGCTATGGGCGTGCATTCGCTGAAAATCGAAGGCCGCACCAAGTCACCTTATTATGTGGCGCGCACAGCTCAGGTCTACCGCCAAGCTATAGATGACGCTATGGCGGGCAAAAGTTTTGATGTTGATTTACTGCAGCAACTGAATGGCATGGCCAACCGGGGTTTTACCGAAGGTTTTTTGCGTCGCCATGTACCGGCTGAGTTGCAGAATTACCAGACCAGCCACAGCGAAGGTGAACAGTTACTGGTAGGGGAATTCAGCGGTGAACTCAATGCGCAGGTCCAGGCTTTGCTGCAGGTAAAAAATCGGTTTAGCTTTGACGATCAACTGCTGCTGATGACTCCACAAGGCATCACAGAGATAGAGTCTGTTTTCTATGCCGCAGATGGTCAACAACTCTTGGTGGCACCGGGCTCGGGTTATCAGGTCTGGTTTCAGTTGCCCGACGGAATAAAACCAGACTATGGCTTTTTGCTAAAGCAACAAAAGCTTCAGGCTAAAACATCTTGTGGGGACACTTTATGTCAGTGTGGATAGAGGATCTGTGTATTAACTGTGATATCTGTGCACCAGAATGCCCGAATACAGCCATTTACAGAGGCGAAACCCATTATCAGGTGGATGTGGACTTATGCACTGAATGTGTTGGTTTTTACGATAAACCAGCTTGTATTGAGGTCTGCCCGCTGGATTGTATTAAGTACCTTCCGGCCGGGCCTGAAGCCGCGGCAATTTAATTTACCGATCTGCCCCTCTTTTTCCATTTTTCTCACTAAACTATTGAAACATAGCCACAAGCTTAAAACTGCTTGTGGCTGATTTCAGATGATCTGCAGGATGAAGTGAATGACAGACCCTTTTATGTTAGCCGCGATAGAACAAGCCAAAAAAAGTTTAGCCGAAGGTGGCATTCCTATAGGTTCAGTGCTGGTGATCGATGGCAAAATTGTTGGCCGTGGCCACAATCAGCGGGTGCAAAAAGGTAGTTGTGTGTTGCATGCCGAAATGGACTGTCTGGAAAATGCCGGTCGTTTAACGGCAAAAGATTACAAAAATGCGGTGTTGTATTCGACCTTGTCCCCTTGTGATATGTGCAGTGGCACAGTGTTGCTGTACGGTATTCCCAGGGTGGTGATTGGTGAAAACCGTACTTTTCAGGGACCTGAAGACTACGTCAAAAGCCGGGGAGTGCAGCTGGTCGTTCAGGACAATGCTGAATGTGTGCAACTGATGCAGGACTTTATTGCCGCTAAACCAGAATTATGGAATGAAGATATAGGGGAATAATGTGAAGTTATGGCCTGTGGTGTTACATGGATTGTTGAGCATAACCCCGGCATACGTTCATGCCTCAGGTTGGCCACCGGCTGACCCGGGCTGGTTATTGCTGGGGACAGCCGCATTTTTTATTGTTCCTGTGGCTTTGGCTTTTTTGTTTTTTGTGTTTCGGGTCAATCGTAAGCTCAAAGCTATAGTCATCGCAGGCCAGCGTGCAGCTCTGATGCAACAAAACCGAAGCCGGGTTCTTTCAATGATTGTTGAGCAGGCCCCTTTGCAAAAGGTGCTGGACGCTCTGGTTGAAGGGGCTGAGCAAATGGATCCGTCGGCCAGTTGTACTGTGTTATTGCTCGATGAGCAGGGACTTTTGCATGTAGCTTCGGCTCCGCATTTACCGGATCAATACAATGCAGCTATTGAGGGGTTGGCTGCAGGTTATGGTGTGGGCTCCTGTGGTACTGCGGCTTTTCTCGGTCAGCGGGTGATAGTGGAAGACGTGCGGGTTCATCCGTATTGGCAACCTTATCAGGCCTTGGTTGACCTGGCAGGTATCCGTTCTTGCTGGTCTGAACCTATTAAAAATCGTCAGGGCAAAGTGTTAGGGACCTTTGCGATTTATCACAAAGAAGTAACAGTGCCTTCGGAGCAGGATATTCAGCTGATTAGCGAAAGTGCGGCTCTGGCAGAAATCGCAATAGAGCGCAGTCATGCGATAGAAGCGTTAAAACGCAGTGAAGAGCGGCACAGGTTGTTAGCGGATCATGCCACTGACGTGATCTGGACTATGGATCTGAGTGGGCATTTTACCTATATCAGCCCTTCGGCGCAGAAGCTGACAGGTTATACGGTCACAGAGTTGATGCAACAACAAATGCAGCAACTGGTCACGCCTGATTCTTATGCTCAGGTGAAACTGCAAATGAAAAAAGCAGCCAAAGCTTTACAGGAAGGGGAAGCATATCCGGATTATGTGGGCGAAGTGGAGCAGGTTTGCAAGGACGGTCGCCGGGTCTGGAGTGAAGTGAAAATCTCCGGCATGTACGATGCATCAGGCGTATTTGTCGGTATTTTGGGGGTAAGCCGGGATTTAACAGAACGCCGCAAAATTGAAGAACGGATGCGTTATATGGCGCAGCACGATACCTTAACGGGTTTGCCGAACCGCACTTTGTTTGCAGACCGCTTACACAAAGCCTTGCAATACGCGGTACGGCATCAAAAAGCTTTGGCACTGATGTTATTGGATCTTAATAAGTTTAAACCAGTCAACGATACCCATGGCCATGCGGTGGGCGATTTGCTATTGCAGCAAGTTGCAGAGCGTTTACAGCATGCAATCCGCACCTCTGATACGGTAGCCCGTATAGGAGGTGATGAGTTTATTATTTTGCTACCACAAGTGGACGAATGTCACAGTGCCGCTATGGTGGCAGAAAAAATTAGCCAGTCTATTGCATTACCTTTTGATATTCATGGCCTGGAAATTCAAATCAGTTGCAGTGTCGGGCTGGCTTGTTATCCGCAAGATGGTGATACCGATCTGGTGCTGAGTAAAGTTGCGGATCAGCGTATGTATCAGCAGAAAGCTGCAGTCAGCGCTCAGCTCAATACCGCAGACTTATAGCCTGACAAAGGCTGCAGACTGACTTCCAGTTGTGCGGCTGTCAGCTCATCAGTAATAAATACCAGTTTGCTTTGCCTGTCGTCGTCTGGCCAATGTGTCAGTACTGCAGTGGGATGCAACAATTGCTGCACACCATGGATCACCATAGGGCCCGGAAAGCCTTTCACATTTAAAATAGCCTTTAACCGCAGTAACTGATGGCCCATCTCTGGCAACAAGGCATCCAGCCATAATTCAATAGCCTGCAAGCTGACCGGATGCTCAAGTTGATAACAGAAAGCCTGAATACTGCTCTGATGCAGACCTGGCTCCGGCTCGGTAGAGCGAACTAAAGCCGGAGTCCGCTCCTGTTGCAGCGGTTCGAATTGCACAGCCCTAAAACTCAGCCAGTTTGCCAGTGCAGTGGTAGATTGGACAGGCTCTATATGATCTAATTCCAGCAACGTACTCAAAGCTGTTACTCCCTGTAGAGCCTGTTGTAATGGTGCTGTTGGGTTTAACCGGTGGATTTTTTGCTGAACTTGTTGCGCCACCTCTGCACTCACTAAATCCAGCTTAGTCAGCAGAATTAAGTCGGCCACTGCGACCTGACGTTTCGCCTCCCGGTATCTGTCTAACGTATGCAAGGCATTGGCTGCATCCACTGTCGTAATGGTGCCTTGCAACCTGTATTGCTGAAAGAGTTTCTGATTGGAAATCAAAGTGTTTAAAATTGGACTTGGATCTGCCAGCCCTGTGGTTTCAATAATCACCTTGTCAAAACTTTTGATGCCATTGCGACTGAATCTCCAGCCGATGTCGCTTAAGGTTTTTGCCAGATCACCTCGTATAGTGCAGCAGATGCAGCCATTGGACAGTTCAACAATTTGTTCTTCTGTACTGCGGCTTACCAATAAGTGATCCAGGCTGGTTTCGCCAAATTCATTAATAATGACCAGAGCTTTGCTAAAGGCCGGGTCCTGAACCCATTGGTTCAGTAAGGTAGTTTTGCCGCTGCCTAAAAAACCGGTCAGCAGGTAAAGTGGAATGCGTTGAGCCAGGCTCATTTTTTGTTGTCCTTTTGGCAGGCCGCGCAGATACCATGAAATTCAACCGGCTGCTGATTTAATTTAAAACCCGAGGCCGCTATTTTTCGCCTTTGCTGTTGCAGTGGATTTGAGCTTTGTGAAAAGGTCACTGTCTGACAGCATTCGCAGATCAGACATTGGCCAGGTTCAGTCACACCATCGGGTAACACCATAAATTTGTTAACTGACACCAGTTTCACAACCAGGTGCTGCGCCAGTAAAAAATCCAGGCACCGGTACACCAGCATAGGGTGAATAATGCGACCTATTTGTGGCCGGAGTAAATCAATAATTTCATAGGCTGACAAAGGCCGTTGCTGTTGTTGCAGCAGAAGCAATACGGCTTTGCGATTACCTGTCAGTTTTACTCCGACAGCTTTGCACTCTGTGGTGGTGGCCTGCATCACTTAGTTCAGCGAGAGTTGGGATTCTTTGGGGCTCAGTGTGGCTGCAGATTGGCCTTGCTCCGTAATCCAGCTGCTGTTTATCTTTTGTAGTTCAGGAAACAAAGCAAACAAAAGCACCTTCACATTCAGGGGGGCAGTAGTCGTTGTGCAGCTGAACTGGTAGCTGGCTTCGATATCCGTATGGCCTGAATGCTCGTGTTCATGCTTATGAGCGTGATGATGTTCAGCTTCCTTATGTTGTTGCAGGTCAGCCAGGCTGGATTGGTGATGTTTCAGGCTGCATTGTGCGCCTTCAATCTGAAACAGCTGGTCAGCTTTAGCCAGCAGGGCAATGGTTTTTTGCACTGTATCAGCTTCAGTCTGGTTCTGTGGCTGATGTTCAAAACCCAATATATCTGTGCCTGTGGCGTAAAAACCTATGTGCAACTCTGTTGCCTGTTTAAACAGTTCAAGCCTGGCTACACCATGCTCGTGAGCTCTGGTATCAGGTTGTTCTGCCAGCACATTCATACTTTGGCTCAGTAGCAGTGTGCTGGTTGCCAGTAAAAAAGCTAAGCGCATAAAAATTCTCCGGTTACAGGTTATTCGCCCACTGGGTCCAGACTCAGTAGCAAGCGGGGGGCAGTGGTTTGTGGGGAACGATGCCAGATGGCTGTATCTTTACTGTCGTTCCAGGCTGAACCTTTTAGCAGCGCCACATCTGAGGTATCGATTTGTTGATAGCTCCGGGCTGTGGCGTCGCTTTGCCATTCGGTGCCGGCACCTGCATAGGTCACCAGTAATCTCAGTGCGACATGGTCGGTGTGAAAGCGTGGGCACATGGCTTTTTCCAGACGTTTCAGCCTGAACCCCACCGCAGTGCAGTCCATTAAGCAGGCTAGTATCTGACTTAGTAACTCCAGATCGGCGATAAAGTCAGCTTTGCCTTCCGCCTCGGGCAGCCGTTGCTCTAATATGCTTGCCAGCTCTTTGGGCTCTGCGACAAATTGTAATGCCTGAAAGCGGGACAGGTTTTGCACATAAGCATTAATGCCTTCATGGCTGTCCCGCTGCCATATGGCCAGATTCACATTGGGCTTGAATATTTCCGTCAGTACGTCAGCAGAATGGCTTTGCACTTGTTGCATCTGAGGTAATAACTGAAAAGCTGCCGACATCAGGCAAACTCCGCCTGAAATGGACTGTGCAGCGCTTTCCAGTCGTTGATGGACAAAGCCAGCTCTTGTGCTGTCAGCAGGCACTGCTCTAATTGTTTTAGCATCTGCTGTTGATCAAGCTGTTGACCAATAAACACCAGTTCTTGCCGGCAATCGCCAAAGGGGGCAACAAAACTGCTCTGAATGCTGTGCACTGTTTCGGCATCGTCCGGCCACTGATCCTCTGGCACTGCAAACCAGAATAAACCAGCCATGCCGTAACGGGCTATGCCACCGGCCTGATGCCATTGCCAGGCATAATCTGGCTCGCTGGCCAGCCAAAAATAACCCTTCGATCTCAGTAGTTTGCCTTGCGGCCAGTCCTGATGCAGGAAGTTATAAAATCGTTCAGGATGAAAGGGGATACGGGCCTGAAAAGAAAAACTGCTGATGCCGTATTCTTCCGATTCAGCTTGATGTTCGCCCCGTAACTCTGTTAACCAGCCGGGCGCTTGCTGAGCTTTTTCAAAATCAAATAAGCCTGTCCCCAGCACTTTGTCTATATCAATTTTTCCCTGACTGGCCTGATGGATGAGTGCTGTGCTATTGAGTTTGCGCAGTATGGCGTTCAGCTCCTGCAAATCCTGCTGACTGACTAAATCTGCTTTGCTAATCACCAGTACATCACAGAATTCCACTTGTTCAATCAACAGATCCGCCACACTACGCTCATCCTCTTCACCTAAGCTTTCGCCTTTGTCCCGCAATGAACTGGCTTCGCGATAGTCTTTTAAAAAGTTCACTGCATCTACTACAGTCACCATGGTATCGAGCCTGGCTATGTCGGATAAACTCTGCCCATCTTCATGTTCGAAAGTAAAAGTTTCTGCTATGGGCAGAGGTTCTGAAATGCCTGTAGATTCAATGACTAAATAATCGAAACGGCCTTCACGGGCTAAACGGCCTACTTCCTGTAATAAATCTTCGCGTAAGGTGCAGCAGATGCAGCCATTGCTCATTTCCACCAGCTTTTCTTCAGCGCGGTTCAGGCTGATTTCGTTTTTGACTATAGCGGCGTCAATGTTCAGCTCGCTCATATCATTGACGATCACCGCGACTTTGCGGCCCGCCCTGTTATTGAGGATTTGATTCAGTAAGGTGGTTTTGCCTGCACCTAAAAAACCTGAGAGTACAGTGACGGGTAATCTTTTATCTTCTAAGCCAATCATAAGTTAGTTCGCCAATGAGTGAATAACAGGAGTGTTCAGCAGACGTCTGTTCAGAAGATGCGCTGCAATCAAAATAAAACCAGCCAATACTGCGATGACAGGCTCAGCTGATTCAGGAACAAAAAGCGACGTGAGCAACAAGCTAAAACCCAGGCCACCAATCAGTAATGGCTTGGTATTGCGATGTTTCACCCAGGACAAAGGCAGGCTCCAAACCAGCATCAGGCTGATAGGCGCCAGCAATAAATAGTGCACCCACTCAGACCCCAGCCAGCTTCCAATCAGACCTACCCCACCTAATGCCAGCAGTACAGGGGTAAACAGGCAATGCAGGATGCAAAGCCCTGATAAACACACTCCTAACAGATCTTTCATAATTTTTGCCTTCTTCGATACCGGGGGACTTGCCAACACGCCTTGTTTTCGTGATATGTTATATTATCACAAAATGTGAAAGCAACCGAAACTGAATTTGTTTTTTGGGGAAGTGCATGAGTAGAAAAACTTTATTGGCCAGTTTGATTGCGGCGAGTCTGAGTGGTCAGCTTTGGGCTGGGTCTGTGCAAGGCACTGTGGTCGATGAGCAAGGCCAACCTGTGGCTGATGCCTGGGTGACAGTGGTGGGACTGAACAAAAAGATAAAAACCGATGCCTCGGGTCGTTTCGAATTCACTGATCTGCAGAATAAACAAGCCGAACTGCATATTGAAGCCAGCAGTTTTGCTCATCGTAATTTCCATCTGGAGTTACCTGAACAAGGCCTGCAGGGGATTCAGTTTGCACTGAGTTCTACAGCGCTGGAAGTGATTGATGTCAAAGCCAGTCCATTTCATGCCTCTGCGACTGAGTCCGCTTTACCTGTCAGTGTCTTGGCTGGTGAACGTCTGAAAATGAATCAGCAGTCGACTTTGGGCGATACATTAAAAAACGAAGTCGGGGTGCACAGTAATTTTTATGGCTCTGTCGCCAGTAGTCCGATTATTCGGGGTTTAGATGGCCCGCGGGTTTTGATCACGCAAAATGGTCTGGATGCTGGTGATGCCTCACGTGTTGGGCCTGATCACAGTGTGTCTGCTGAAGCCAGCACGGCCAGTCAGATTGAGGTACTGCGTGGCCCCGCCACTTTGTTCTACGGCAGTGGTGCCATTGGTGGTGTGGTGAACGTGGTCGACAACAGAATTCCGACTGAGCAGGTCACTCAAGGCGAATGGATGCTGCAGCGCGCAGCGCTTCGGCG
>CBIMJC010000085.1:0-13680 GCA_966244125.1 uncultured Rheinheimera sp. | reverse complement strand
CAGTGACCACTCGTCCACCGGCGGCGTTTTCTTCATTGACGGCCAACGCAAATAAGTTGACCCAATCCATTACTTGCAATGGGTCAGCGCTTTTTTCTGCCATTAAACGTTTATGCAGGGCAGGGGCGCGGCGTTTGACTTTTAAACCACCGGGTAAAATGCCTTCGGTACGAATACCCCTTTGTACACAGTCGTACATGGTTTGCCAGATTTTACCCAGCTCGTCCTGAATTTGTTGTTCACTGCGCAGCACCTTCTCGTTTTCCATCATCAAACCTGCGATGGACAAACCGTTTTCTTTACAGAGTTTCATCAGCTCGGCGCCGCTTTCAAAAGGGAAAGGGGGTGGATTGTTGGCGGCAAACTGACTGGCGGCTTCTTTTTCTTTGGCAAAATCTTCAGCTTTGACAATAAAGCCGCCGCCTATCGAGAAATAAATTTCACTGAACAGCACTTCATGACCGGCATAGGCAATCAGTTCCATGCCGTTGGAATGCTCTTTTAAGGTTTTACGGCGATGAAAGACGATGGCGCCTTCGCGTGGGAAAGAGACTGGATGTTTTTGATCCAGCAGGATTTGTTGGGTTTCATCCACTGTTTTTAACAGCGCAGGTATGGCATCAGGGTTAATGTTTTCCGGTAAAAAACCGGATAAACCTAAAATCACTGCTTTGCCTGTACCGTGACCAATACCGGTTTGGCCTAAAGAACCAAACAGCTCAGCTTTCACGCTGGTCACTTGCTCAAATAAACCCATAGCCTGCAGGTTTTCACAGAATTTTTTCGCAGCACGCATTGGGCCTACGGTGTGAGAACTGGACGGGCCAATACCAATGCTGAACATATCAAAAGCACTAATAATCATTCGGATCCTGCTTTTAGTTATAAGAATTGGGCGCCATTCTAACGGAAGCCAATGGATTTCGTAACTCATCTGGTAACTGGTCGGTGCTTATTACAGCAGAAGTGTCAGGAGGACTGTGCCGAATTGATTACAGTCCGGTAGGGCCGGGACAAGCCGCGGTCCTTACGAAATTAATAATGCAGCTGCTGTTTGAGTGAAAAGAGGATAGCCGCTGTTGCTCCCCAAATCAGATGAGGGCCATAAGGTATAAAATGCAACAAATGCGACTGGCCGTGCATGGCAAAATATTCGCTGTGGGTGTTTTGCGGATCCAGAACAAAAGGCAAAGGCAGCCAAAAAGCCGACTCCACTTCAGAGGCCTGCAGTTTCAGCTCAACCTCCTGGGTTAACAACGCGAGCCAGGGCTGAATTAAAAAACCTGTGCCTGTGGCGTAGCTGGGGAGCTGTCCAATCAACTGCAACTGCTCAGGCTGAATACCGGTTTCTTCCTGAGTTTCACGTAAAGCGGCCTGATGACTTTGCTCATTCGCCTCAATTTTGCCGCCCGGAAAACTGATTTGCCCTGGATGATGGCGTAAATCAGAGCTGCGTTTGGTCAGCAATAGCTGCAATTCGCCCTGATGCTCCCGCAGCACCACTAATACAGCAGCAGCTTTGCTTTTTTCCATCTGCAATAAAGCGGGCTGCGTTAAAGGCCGCAAGAAAAAACGCTGCAAAAACTGCTGCCGGTTCACCTGGTTAGTCCTTAACAACAGCAGCCTGTCGTTTTTCGAGTAAAGGTAAAATTTTATTCACCTTGTGGAAGGTTTCTTCGTATTCTGCATCGACCTTTGAGTCCGCCACTATGCCACCACCAGCCCAGCAATAGGCCTGACCTTGCGCCATCACCAAAGTGCGGATGGCAATATTGCTGTCCATATCCCCGCTGCTGTTGATGTAACCTACAGCACCACAATACACAGAGCGGCTGTTGGGTTCTAATTCGGCGATGATCTGCATAGCCCGCACTTTAGGAGCTCCGGTAATAGAACCGCCCGGAAAAGCGCCACGTAATAAATCACAGGCATCGGCAGTGGGGCTTAAGGTGCCGGTAATGGTACTGACCAGATGATGCACAGCAGGGAAAGATTCAATAGCAAATAAAGCCGGTACTTTTACCGTACCCGGCACACAATGTTTGCCTAAATCGTTGCGCAGCAAATCGACAATCATCACATTTTCTGCCCTGTCTTTTGGTGCGGCCTGCAGCTCTTCTGCGCTTTGCTTATCAAGCTGTGGATCGGCAAAACGGGGTCTGGTGCCTTTAATTGGTTTGGTCTCAACCTGGCCAGCTTTGAGTTGTAAAAACCGCTCCGGCGATAAACTTAATACAGCCCCCTGCGGCAAACGCAAAAAGGCGGAAAAAGGGGCGGCATTTTTACTGCGTAAAGTTAAATAGGCCTGCCATTCGTCACCGCTGTAACTGGCGGCAAAACGCTGAGCTAAATTAATCTGGTAACAGTCACCACTGCGAAGGTAGTTTTGTATTTGATTAAACTTGCTGGTATAGCTGGTCTTATCCATATTGGCTTGCCAGTCAGACGTAAGTTGAAAGGCTTCGGTTTTCTCTGGTGCTGCAAAAAGTTTGCAGGTTTCAGCCCAGTGTGTTGTTGCATCACCTCTGTAATCCACATACCACAGTTGCTGCTGTTGTTTATCCAGAATCAGCGCCCACAGGTAAATACCTACAGCCATATCCGGCAACAAAGCGCCTGAATCTGCCGCTTGGGGTACAGGCTCGATTACTGTTCCCAGGTCATAGCCAAAATAACCTAAAGCGCCGCCGACAAAAGGTAGATCAGGGTTGTCGGATAAGGTTGGTTTATCCGGAAAATACCGGCTGATCAGCTGCTGCAAAGCACCAAAAGGGTCCATTTGCAGCAACTGGTTTTGACCTTGTGTGGTTTGAATTAATTGACTCTGCTGATACACCAGGGTCGCGACAGGATGGGCGACCAGAATATCAAAGCGACTGTTAACGTGATTGCTGGCGGCTGAGTCGAGCAACATAGCCCAGGGCTCAGCTGCTATAGCAGAAAAATACTCCAGCAGATGCGGCACTTTGGCATCTAACTTTAAAAACTGTGACATAAGTCGTCTCATAAAACGGGCTGGTTCCGGCAAAAATACGCCTGCTGACTAGCCGCTGGATCTGTTGCGCTGTATCATATCAGCAATAATTCACCTGAACATAGAAAATGCCTTTTGGTCTGGATGCAGAACAGCCAACAGGAAAATTCACAATCATAGAACTTATATTACCCTAAGTAATTGCAGTTGCAGCGCGACGACCAGCGAGTGAGTCACCGGGAGCATAGGCCACTATGTAACCGGGGCGAAGAGCGCAGTCAACAAAGCTGTAGCTTCAGGAGCGACGGGGAATAATGGAAGGGCACAGTATGACCGTCATTCGTCAGCAAGACTTTATCGACAGCATCGAAGATGCGTTGCAGTACATCTCTTTTTATCACCCGCTGGATTTTGTCCAGGCTCTGGAAAAGGCCTATCACAAAGAACAAAACCAGGCCGCTAAAGATGCTATAGCCCAGATTCTGATCAACTCCCGTATGTCGGCCGAAGGCAACAGACCTATCTGTCAGGACACTGGTATTGTGACCTGTTTCGTAAAAATCGGTATGGACGTGAAATGGGACAAAACCGATATGACAGTGCAGCAAATGGTGGACGAAGGCACACGCCGTGCTTATCTGAACCCACATAACCCGCTGCGTGCTTCTATCGTGGCTGACCCTGCCGGTGCCCGTAAAAATACCCAGGACAACACGCCTTCTGTGGTGCATATCGATATGATCCCGGGTCACCATGTCGAAGTGGCGATAGCGGCCAAAGGCGGCGGCAGCGAAAACAAAACCAAAATGGTGATGTTAAACCCGTCCGACTCAGTGGTCGAATGGGTGCTGGAAACTCTGCCAAAAATGGGCGCAGGCTGGTGTCCGCCAGGCATGTTAGGCATAGGTATTGGTGGTACAGCAGAAAAAGCGGCCGTATTGGCCAAAGAAGCTCTGATGGAGCCAGTCGATATTCAGGACCTGCTGGAAAAAGGCGCTGAAACAGCAGACGAAAAACTGCGGGTTGAGCTGTACGACAAAGTTAACAAACTGGGTATTGGTGCTCAGGGTTTAGGTGGTTTGACGACTGTGGTGGATGTCAAAATCAAATCTGTTGCCACTCATGCGGCTTCTAAACCTGTGGTGATGATCCCGAACTGTGCTGCTACACGTCACGTCCATTTCCATTTAGATGGTTCAGGTCCTGCAGTGTTAACTCCTCCGAAGCTGGAAGACTGGCCGGAAGTGACCTGGGAGCTGGGCAACAATGTGCGCCGTGTCAATTTAGATACAGTGACTCCTGCTGATGTGCTGGACTGGAAAGCCGGCGAAACCGTTTTATTATCCGGCAAAATGCTGACTGGCCGTGATGCAGCACATAAACGTATCGCCGATATGCTGGCCAAAGGCGAAGCTTTGCCTGAAGGCGTTGATTTTAAAAACCGCTTTATCTACTACGTAGGACCAGTGGATGCCGTAGGTTCTGAGGTCGTGGGTCCGGCAGGCCCTACCACAGCCACCCGTATGGATAAATTCACTGACATGATGTTAGGCCAGACTGGCTTACTGGGCATGATTGGTAAATCCGAGCGTGGAGACAAAACGGTTGAAAGCATTAAAGAGCACAAAGCTGTGTATTTAATGGCTGTGGGTGGCGCAGCTTATTTAGTGTCCAAAGCTATTAAAAAATCCCGGGTGGTCGCCTTTGCAGATTTAGGTATGGAAGCGATTTACGAGTTTGACGTGGAAGACATGCCAGTGACTGTGGCGGTTGACAGTCAGGGAAATAACGTGCATAAACAAGGACCTGCTATTTGGAAAGTGAAGATAGCTGAACTTGCCAATAACTAAAAGTAACTAATAACGCCCTGGCTCTCAGGGCGTTTTTCTACTGGGAGAATGTATGAAAGCCTGGATCTTTCTCACCGCAGCTTTATTAAGTGGCGCCGCTGTTGCCAAAACCCCTCTGACCATCGAGCATTTAAATAAACTGAACAAAGTTTACGATGTGGTGGTGTCTCCTGATGGACGTTACCTGGTGTACGGTCAGAAAAATGGCGGTCTGGCGCCTGCCGATAGCAGTGCCGATCTGTATTTAATCGATTTGCAGCAAAATAATAAAGTCAGTCGTTTGACCTTTAATGATGACAAAGAACACAGCGTCGCCTGGAGCAAAGACAGCAGTGCTTTGTATTTTATCGCAGGCCGCTCTGGTACGTCACAGGTCTGGCGTTTGGCCATCACAGGTGGTGAAGCTCAGCAAGTCACCGACTTACCTTTGGATGTAGATGGCTTTTTAGTGTCAGATGACAGCAGTAAAATTGTGCTGCAAATGGCGGCTAAGCCAGGTTGTGAAACCTTGTCCTGCACAGTCGAAGCTAAACAAGTCAAAGCTGGTCAGGAAGACAGTGCCATGGTGTATGACCAACTGATGGTGCGGCACTGGGATAGCTGGGCGGACGAATTCAGAAGTCATTTGTATGTCGCCGATTTAAACGGCAAAAAAGTAACAGATGCCAAAGACTTATTACCAGAATGGAATACAGACATCGCTGGGATCAACGAAGTGTCTTTTACCCCTGACGGTAAAAATCTGGTGTTCAGCGCTAAGATCCCTGGCGTGGATCAGGCCTGGCATACCAACTTTGATATTTTTCAGGTGTCGGTCAAAGGTGGCGAAAAAGTCAACTTAACCCGCGACAACGCCGCCTGGGATGCCAAACCTTCGTTCTCCAGCGATGGTCGTTTTATGGCTTATTTAGCGATGAAAAAACCAGTCTATGAGGCGGATCGTTTCGGTTTGATTTTATTGGATATGGTGACAGGTCAGCGTAAAGAGCTGGCGCCTGAGTGGGACAGATCCATCAGTGACTATAAATTTGGTGCGGACAACAGAACCATTTATGTCACAGCGCAAGACACAGGCCAGCATGGTATTTTCTCTATTAACACCAGCTTTGGCGATATCAGTAAAGTGTATGCCGACGGTACAGCCAATGACTTAAATGTAGCGGGCAATAAGCTGATTTTTACCAATCACAGCCTGGATAAACCCACAGACATTTATCAGATCACCGCTGAAACCGGCGCACCAACGGCCTTAACCCAAATCAACAAAGAGGCTTTGGCTGATATTCAGTTCGCTGAATTTGCCCAGTTTAATTTCCCAGGCGCCAATGACGAAACAGTGCATGGCTACTGGATGAAACCAGTCAATTACAAAGAAGGCCAGAAATACCCCATCGCCTTTATTGTGCACGGCGGGCCGCAAGGCAGCTTTGGCAATATGTTTAACTACCGCTGGAATGCGCAGTTATGGGCAGCTCAGGGTTATGGTGTGGTGATGATCGACTTCCATGGCTCTACAGGGTACGGTCAGGCTTTTACGGATTCTATTGCCCGGGATTGGGGCGGTAAACCACTGGTAGATTTACAAAAAGGCTTAGCTTTTATCACCGAAAAAGAAAAATGGCTGGATGCTAATAACGCCTGTGCTTTAGGTGCATCGTACGGCGGTTACATGATGAACTGGATTGCAGGTAACTGGCCTGAAGGTTTTAAATGTTTAGTCAACCATGCCGGTTTATTTGATATGCCAAGCTTTTACGGCAGCACAGAAGAGCTGTGGTTCCCTGAACATGACATGGGCGGTCCGGTCTGGAACAAAGAAGGGGATTATCAGAAGTTTAATCCGTCTGCTTTAGTGGATAACTGGAAAACCCCTATGCTGGTGATCCACGGTTTAAAAGACTACCGCGTGCCTTATGCACAGGGGCTGGGCGCTTTTACCACCTTGCAGCGCAAAGGTATAGAATCCAAATTAGTGATATTCCCGGATGAAAACCACTGGATCTTAAAACCCCGTAATGCGGAGCGTTGGTACAACGAAGTGTTTGACTGGATGAAATTACATACCAGCAAATAAGTTGTCGCAGAAGGCTGCATAAGCAGCCTTCTTTGCTTTTGTGATTGGTTTTTTTAATTGGCGTTCTGCACTACTGCAATCAGCCGGATAAAGTCTATGCAATTTTCTGCTGTACGTGATTACTGCCTTGAACTGATGGGAACTGAAGAGGATTTTCCTTTTGGTCCGGATCTCTATGTCTATAAAGTAAAAGGCAAAATCTTTGCTATTCTGTTCTCAGGACAGGGTGAAGCGCGGCTGAATCTAAAATGTGATCCGGACGAGGCTCTGGCATTGCGTGATATTTTTCCGGCTATCACCCCCGGTTATCATATGAATAAAAAGCACTGGAATACGCTGTGTTTGAACGACACAGTGCCGGAGCAGGAAATCAAACGACAAATAGACCAGTCCCGGCTTTTGGTGATCCGCTCCTTATCAAAAGTACAAAAACAGGCGTTACTGCACAAAGATGCTTAGAAAAATAAACAGACACGGATGGACATGGCCACACCAGCTTTCCCTTTAACCGCTATTCGTATTGTGCTGCTGTATTGCAGTTTTGCATTGATATGGATTTTTGGTTCTGATCACCTGCTGCACCTGACCGTCAGTGATCCTGAAATAAATTCGCTGTTAGGCACAGTCAAAGGTGTAGCCTTTGTTTGTCTCAGCGGTTGTCTGATTTACTTAATGCTTGCCACCTGGCGGAAACAACAGTTTTTTGATTCCCCTGTGTCAGTGCGCTACAAGCAACTGCGGCTGATAGCCCTGATCCTGGCCTTTATGCTGGCGATACCTGCTATGGCTGTTATCACCAAATGGGTGCATGGCAATCAATTAAAAAACGAAGCGCTGGCCGATTTACGTACTGTCACCGACATTAAAAAACAGCAACTGGAGCTGTGGCTGGCAGAGCGTCACTACGATATCAATGGCTTGTCCCGCGACAGTTCATTCAGGCAAAAATTACAGCAGTATCTTGAGTCAGGAGATGAAAGTCAGCAGCTGGATGTGCGTAACCGTCTGGCCTCAATGATTGCACAACATTCCTTTAGCTCCGTCTTGTTATTTGATGCGAAAAAGCAGCTGCTGTTGTCGCTTGGCGCTGAATTAAAGTTTGATGTGCAGTCGCTGGATTTAACTGTGCCTCAACCTGCAGCTCAGTGTGATAGTCAAAGCATTGACCGTTATTGCCAGTTGAGCTGGTTTTTACCTCTGGCGATAGGCCAGCAGATTTACCAGTTAGTGTTTGTGGTGGACACCAGTTTGTATTTATTTCCTTCAGTACAAAACTGGCCAGTGTCCAGCCCTACAGCTGAAGTCTTACTGGTGCAACAACAGGACCGCTCTGTAGTGTTTTTAAATCCACTGCGCCATCCGCAGAAAGCTGTGATAAAAACTGCGGATATCGATGGCCCTTTACTGGCGGCTAAAGCGCTGAGGCAACGACAGTTTCATACCGCCGAAGGTCTGGATTACCGTGGGCAGGAGGTTTTGGGCGCTTTTACACCCGTCAGGCACACCAACTGGATGCTGGTCAGCAAAATTGATGTTGCTGAGGTGTTGTTACCGCTAAACACCCTGTTGTTATGGATGTCCATTATTTCAGGGGCTTTATTGATGTTGCTGGTGCTTGGCGCTTTGTTTTACTGGCGGGAGCTTATTCAGTCGCATCAACTGGCTTTAGCGGCCAAACAAACAGAGCAGGACAAAACTGTTCAGGCATTTTTTGATTTACCCTTTTCTGGTATGGCCATTTTATCCCGCACCCATCAGCCTTTTATCCGGGTCAATAAAAAACTGCAATCTTTACTGGGTTACTCTGAGCAGGAGTTAATGGCCTTATCTCTGCGTGATTTAGCCCACAGTGCAGAGCAGTTTATGGCGACCAGTTTTGTGTCCAGAGAACAAAACAGCGTGGAGTCCGACATTCAGCTGCGCCACAGCTCAGGCCGTGTGCTGACCATCAAACTGATGATGCAGCGTTTCAGCCAGGAAGGGCAGCCGGATCTGTTATTAGCGACTTTTGACGATGTTACAGAAAAACGCCAGTTGTATGCCGATTTAAACCGCAGTCATCAGCAACAACTGCAAAACTCCCAGCAACTGGACACTATATTGACAGCCAGTTCTACGGTATTACACCGGATAGAGCTGGATGGTGTCAGTTGTAAAACCAGTTGGGTCAGCAGCAACATAGAACGGCTTTTTGGTTATAGTGTCGAAGAATCCCTGCGCGAAGCCTGGTGGGAAAATGGTGTTCATCCTGAGGATAAACCCCTGGCCAGCAGCGCAATAGACCAGACTTTATTGCATGGACATTATCGTCATGAGTACCGCTTTTTTGATGCCTCCGGAGCTGTACGGCATATTCGTGATGACTTACGGCTGCTGCCAGCGCTTATTAATGGTCATCAGCAAATCATCGGCGCTATGGTGGATGTGACCGAACTCAGGCAGGCCAGACTGGAGCAGGAAACCACCAACGATAAGCTAAAAACCTTGTTTAATACCATGTCGGAAGGTCTGGTTTTGCATGACAAAACCGGCGCTATAGTGGATGCCAACAAAGCGGCTGAACTGATGCTCAACCGCAGTCTGGCCGAAATGCAGGGCACTATTCCCCAGTCTGAACACTGGAAAACCATCTACGAAGACGGTTCTGAATTTCCTTCAGAGCTGTACCCCAGCAACGAAGTGCTGCGTACCGGAAAAGCAGTGCGGGATGTAGTGATGGGCATAGACCGTGACAAACAGCAACGCTGGCTCAAGGTTAATGCCGAACCTTTGTTTGAACAGGAGCAACTGTCCGGTGTTCTGGTGACTATAGACGACATCAGCGCCGAAGTGGCTTTTCGCCGTGAGCTGAAACAGCGCGCTTTGGTGATGTCCAATCTGGCTGATATGGCGGCGCGTTTTTTACAACACAGTGATTGGTTGCAACTCTTGCGCAGTATGATGCCTTCGGTCAGCAGGGCTTTGGCTGTGGATGCGATTTATCTGTATCAGAACACAGTGCAGCAGGATCTGGTGACCGGAACTTTATTAACCCAGTGGCGACGGGATCAAAAAGAACATGTCCGAACCTTTAAAGAACTGAACAACAAAATATCACGCTGGTATCCGGCTATTCAGCAACTGGCCAAAGGGCAATTGGTGGCCGGACAGGCACAGGACATGGACAAGATGTTGCAGCCTATGCTGAAACGTTTTCGTATTCAGGCCATAGCCCTGATGCCTGTGATGGTTGACGGCGTCTGGTGGGGCTTGCTTGGCGTAGAGCAACATCACTCCAGCCGCGAATGGAACCAGGCAGAGCTGGATGCGCTGAAAATGCTGGCGACAGCTTTAGGTAATGCGGTAAAGCGCCAGCAGTTTGAATCCTCTTTACAACAGGCCGCAGCGGTGTTCGAAAGTACCCGTGAGGGCATTATGGTGACTGATGCGTCCAACCGCATTATTCAGGTGAATCAGTCCTTATTGCAGATGTTGGGCTACACAGAAGAAGAAGTGATTGGAAATACACCTGCTATGTTTGCGTCCGGGCGGCATGACGACAGCTTTTATCGTCAGATGTGGCAAGACCTGGCGGAGCGGGGGCATTGGCAGGGAGAAGTCTGGAACAGGCGCAAAAACGGCGAAATTTATCCGGAGCTGCTGAGTATCAATGCCATAGTAGATGCAGCCCGGCACGTCAGTCATTATGTCGCCGTGTTTGCCGATATTACTCAGCTGAAAGCCTCAGAGCAGGAGCTGGCTTATCTGGCGCACCATGATGTACTGACCGACTTACCCAATCGTCTGTTGATGAGTTCACGCTTACAAAATGCAGTGGATCTGGCGAAAAGGGACAAGCATCAGTTTGCCGTGCTGATGATGGATTTGGATCGCTTTAAGTACATTAACGACAGCTTTGGTCATCCGGCTGGAGACGAATTATTAAAGCTGGTGGCGGCGTCATTGAAACAGAGGCTGCGGGATATTGACACTGTGTCGCGTTTTGGTTGTGACGAGTTTATTATTCTGCTGGAAAAATTGCACCAAAGTGAAGATGCGGCGCGTTTTGCCACTGAACTGATTAACGACATGAGTCAACCCTGGCTGTTAAGCAACAACGCTGAAGTAAGGATAGGTGCCAGTATTGGTATTTCGCTATACCCTGATCATGGCACCGAAGGCGAAATTTTACTCAGTAACGCAGACGCTGCTTTGTACAGAGCCAAAGAGCAGGGCCGTGGCCGTTTTGCTTACTATTCTGATGATCTGACGCTCTATGCCCGTCAGCGTATTGATTTAGAAGCCCGTTTACGTGGCGCTTTGGCCCAGAACCAGTTTTTAGTCTACTACCAGCCACAAACCGATATTAAAACCGGTCGTATTGTTGGCGCAGAAGCTTTAGTGCGCTGGAATGACCCCATTGAAGGTTTAATACCTCCGGGCCGTTTTATCCCTATAGCGGAAGATACAGGCCTGATTGGCGCTATAGGCGACTGGGTTTTGGCTGAAACCTGCCGTCAGGGCGCTTTATGGCGTCAGGCTGGTTTGCCTGATTTAAAACTGGCAGTGAACTTGTCTTCACATCAGTTCAGTCATGGTGATATTGGTGCTCAGACAGCACAGATCCTGCAGGAAACCGGCTTCCCGGCGGAGTTGTTGGAGCTGGAACTGACAGAAAGCGCCATTATGTCGCGTGAGCAACAGGCCGAGCTGGTGTTATCTGATTTACATCAGATGGGGGTGAAGCTGGCGATCGATGACTTTGGTACGGGTTACTCCTCTTTTGCCTACTTGCAGCGTTATCAGCTGGATGTGCTGAAAATAGACAAGAGTTTTGTTGATGATGTCGCCGACAACAGCGAAAGTCAGGCTATAGTCACAGCCATTATCTCTATGGCACATATTCTGGGGTTAAAAGCCCTGGCTGAAGGCGTGGAACAACAGGCGCAACTGGATTACCTGCGCCAGCAGGGCTGCGATTATTATCAGGGCTATTTATGCAGCAAAGCTTTGCCGGCAGAGCAGTTTGAACAATTGATCCGCAGTCAGAAGGTCTGACTGCGGTGTTTTAAGCAGAATACTGCTGTGGACTGACCGGAATTTCCAGCAATAACGCCAGCGCCTGCAATAACATGGCTTCCTGATCATTGACCAGCTCATCGGCCTGTACTGCCATTTTCAGCATCTGCCATAGCTGTTGTTTCAGGCGCGGCGTACTGTGAATAAGGGCCGGTAACTGTTCAGTTAACTGCGAAAAGCTGACCGCAGGACGGGCTGTGGCAGAGGGCAAAGCAAGCACCTGCAAACCACTGCTCCAGGCTTGCTGCTGTAATTTCTCATCTTTCGCCTGTTGCGCACACAAGGACAACAAAGCCAATGCAGGTTGCTGAACCTGCGTCAGACTGCTGCTTTGATCCCGGCGATGCAATAAGCTGGTGTCAAACTGACTGCCGACACAGTGTTGCAACCAATTCAGCAGGGTCCATTCCAATAAATCCTCTTCGCCGTCACAACGGCTCAGGTTTTGGCAAAGTTGTTGAAATTCAACAAACTGAGCTTGGGACAGTTGCTTTAAACCCGGCACAGCAATTTGCAGTAACTGCAGTTTTTGCTGGCCGGATAAACGACTGACCTCGTCGTACAGTTTATCGACGTTTTGCAGCAGTTGATGATCGCCCAGTGCTTTGACCATTGACCACTGTTTTGCCAGATGTTCAGTCTGAATAAGGCAGGCGCAACACAAAGCCGGAGCTGAAGGGGCGTGGCGGCTGCTGTGCAGCAAAAAGGCCGGCAATGCAGCGAGCACTGCTGCGGCTTTTTGCTGTTTGGTATCAACTCTGGCTGACGCTTTTTCACTGCTTTGCTGTTCCAGCTGTGTTTCTGTCGGATAAACGCCGTCCCAGAGCGGGTCCAGCCTTTTGATCCTTTGCTGTAAAGGCGGGTGAGTGGCAAATATACTGCTCCAGCGGCTGATGGCTTCACCAAAAAATAAGTGACTCATTTCATCTGCATTGGGGTTTTTAACCTTACTGCCAAACGCTGCACCACCTATAGCTTTAAGGGCGCCCGCTATGCCTGTTGGGTTACGGGTAAACTGTACAGCACTGGCGTCGGCTAAAAACTCACGCTGACGGCTGACGGCGGCTTTGATCAGACTGCCAAAAAAAGTACCTAAATAACCCAACACCATCAGGCCCAAAGCTAAACCTAAAATACCACCGCCATTGTCTTTTGATTTTGAGCTGCCAATCACCACAGCATTGCGACGACCCATACTGCGAAGCAGGAAATAGCCGGAATGACCAATAAATTCAATACCATGCAACAAGGCAATCAGGCGGATATTCAACCGCATATCACCATTGAGGATATGGCTGAATTCATGAGCTATCACCCCCTGCAATTGATCGCGGTCTAACAGGTTCAGACAACCCTGAGTCACACCTATCACCGCATCGGCTGGCGAATAACCTGCAGCAAAAGCGTTGATTGATGATTCTGGCAGCAGGTACACCGGAGGCACCGGCACGCCCGCTGCGATGGCCATTTCTTCGACAATATTCAGCAGCCGTTGTTGTTTGTCGTCAGATAGCTGATGGTCCACCAGAAGCCCCCCCAGCGCTTTGGCAACCACCTGACCACCCTGACTCAGTTCTGCCTGTTTAATGCAGACCACTGCAGCTATCACCACAAACACCAGCAGACTGACCCAGCCCATCATTTGCCATGGCAGCTGATTCAGCCAGTTTGGATCTTGAGGGTTTAACAGCAACTGATACTGCTGTGGCTCCATCACGCCTAAA
>CBIMJC010000084.1:0-13685 GCA_966244125.1 uncultured Rheinheimera sp. | reverse complement strand
ATTATTACCGTGCAGAGCAAAAAGCCTGGCTGGCTCGTGGTTCTGATACTGAAACAGAAGTTAGCTCTGACTGATCTGCTGCTTTGCAATGAAAGGTTGAGTGAAATACCACTGCAGCAGCAACAGCATGGAAGCAATAAACCATAAATCTTTGATCAAAAACTGGCCTGAAGTTGTCAGTAGCCCATTGGCTGAAAATGCTCCAGGGAAACTGAACAGGAAACTCTGAGTGGTCAAAAACACCGCCAGACACATCAACCAGCCGGGTAAAAATAACGGGCGGTACTGCAAACCAACACCTAACAGCAGCAACGCCAGCAGATCATAAATGCCTATCAGATTGGATGTAGTTTGCTGATCAAACAGCAGATACAACCAGCTCATCAGCGGTGAGCTTTGCACCAGATCCGCTATACCTTCAGCTTCAATCTGAGTGAACTTCATACCGCCAATCCAGAGCAGTACCAAAGCCACAGGAGCGTACTGCACCCAGTGCTGTATCTTGCTGTCAGGCTGCCAGAAGTAACAGGCCAAAGCCAGCAAAGCTGCATATTTAATAATGCCCTGACCAGAACCAATAGCAGGGAAACCACCCAAACTTTCAATCCAGTGGATAGAGCCTGTCAATGATACTAAAGGCGGAATAGCACAAAGCAGCAATAACAAAGCCAGAGGTTTTTTCAGCGAATCATAACGCAACGTCAGCCAGGGCAGCAGCGCTAGCAGAGCAAACAAAATAGAACTTAATTGTCGAACCAGCGGCAGATCCGCTTCTTTGTTGAACTGATAAAAACCAAGAATTTTGACCAGACCAGCATCTACTCCAGTGAAGCTGGATAATGCCAGCAATAAAAAACTCAGGCTGATACAAGCAATAACGACAACAGATAATAAGGGCACTGGCTTCTTCACTGGCGACTCTCCGATTAAAGAACGCCAAGAAGACCAGTGCCCCATTCAAATTCTTTCATTCGTGTTCGAAAACAGCTTAGTAGGCTTTGTTCACCACAGTTCGGCCTATAGGCGCCAGGCTTAAAGTTGCCAGTTTTAAGTGGGCTAAACCAAATGGAATGCCGATGATGGTGACAAAACAGGCCACGGCATGAAATAAATGCCCCAGGGCCAACCAGAAACCGGCAAACACAAACCAAATCACATTACCAACAAAACCCAAAGGGCCAGTGCCAATATCGGAAATACGGTTTAAGCGTTCACGATTGACATGTTCGTTGCCAAAAGGCCAGAACGCCATTTCACCAATGACAAAGCAGGCGCGGCCAAAAGGAATAAACACAATACTTAAAAAACACAGTAAACCAATACACCACCAGGCCAGCCCCATTAAAAAGCCACCCATCACAAACCAAAACAGATTAAATATCAGCCTTAAAGCACCCATGGTTATTCTCCTTTTGTCATTTATACCAAAAGGGTTACAAGATTAAGGCCAGTTTTAATTGTTATATAAATCAGTGGTATAGGTTTTTAACTTGGAAGTTGAACAGTAAAAATCACCATTTAATAGTGAATTTCGCCGCTGGCTTTACTCAATAGCTGGCAGGAAAAGCTTGCTGCAACAAGGCGCAACGGCTTTAATAGTGCCGTTTTAAGACTCTAAGACTAATACCCAAATTAATTGGAGTTGCAGCGCGGCGACAAGTGCACGAGACCCCAGGAGCATAGTTCACCTATGTGACTGGGGCGAGGGCAGGAAGTCAACAAAGCTGCAGCTTCAATTAAGAAGGGAATAATAACTACAGTATCCGCGGATCCCTATGACTACTACAACTCTTCCTGTACAGCGACAGCTGCTTGGCCATCCGGTTGGCCTTTATGTCTGTTTTTTCACTGAAATGTGGGAACGTTTCGCTTTTTACGGCTTAAAAGCCCTGCTGTTTTTATACCTGACCAAACACCATTTATTTTCGGATGACGACGGTTATATCCTGCTTGGCACTTATGCCGGTTTAGCTTATGCCTTGCCTGTGGTGGGGGGCTTGCTGGCGGATAAATACCTGGGGATGCGCAAAGCAGTCACCTTTGGTGGTGCTTTAATGGCTTTGGGTATGCTGGGTATGGCCTATAGAGGGCATGCCGCGACTCCGGAGATGGGCTTTGATCAGGTGGCGGTGCAAATTATGTATTTGTCGTTGGCATTGGTGGCTGTAGGTGTAGGTTTTTTAAAGCCAAATATTTCCACCATAGTAGGGCGCTTGTACGAGGAGAACGACCCGCGCCGTGACTCAGCTTTTACCATCTTTTATATGGGCATCAATATGGGGGCCTTTATCTCCAGCTTGTTTGTGGGTTGGGTAGGTATTGAATATGGCTGGGAATATGGTTTTGGTTCGGCCGGTATAGGCCTGATTTTAGGTTGGCTGGTGTTTGTGACTCAAACCAAACACTTACAAGGCCAGGCAGAACCTGGTCGTCCGGAGCTTCTGGACGAAAAACGTTTTGGCATTCGCCGTGAAACGCTGATTTATCTCGGTGCTTTGCTTGGTGTCATTGTGGTCCAACAAATTCTGCAAACCCGTTTTGACTTTGGTGCTTTGGCCGCTCTGTTAGGTCTGGCGGAAGGCACTGAAATTACTGCCACTGAAGTAGTGGCTATTCTGATGACCATAGCTTTACTCATCTGGTGGTTTAAGTTTATTTTTGTTGAGTGCAGCAAAGTTGAACGCGCCAATATGATAGTGCTGATGGTGTTGATTGGCATCTCTGCTGTGTTCTGGGGCTTGTACGAACAAACCTACGGCACCTGGCTGGCGTTTTCCGACCGTGTAATGAACAGCTACACTTTCAACCTTCTGGTCAGCGACTTTACTCCTAACGCTTCGCAATTAACCTCAGTAGGCGCCTTGTTTATTTTTGCTTTGGCTATTCCTTTTGCCTGGCTCTGGCCTGTGTTGGATAAAAAAGGCTGGAACCCGTCAGCCCCTGCCAAATTTGGTTTTGGTTTGTTATTCGCAGGCCTGGCGCACTTTGTATTGCAATACGCAGCGCTTAACCCTGAAGCCAACGGTTTAGCTGGTTTCTGGTGGTTTATTCTGGCCTATTTGGTGCTGGAAATTGGTGAGATGGTGTTATCCCCTATAGGTTTATCAGCCGTCACTACCTTGTCGGTCAGCCGTGTGGTCAGTCTGATGATGGGTGTCTGGTTTTTAGCTTCGGCCTTTGGTGAAATGTTAGCGGGGCGTTTTGGTACTTTAGCGTCAATGCCTGCAGGCACAGATACAGGCACTGCCCTGGCTATTTATGCCGATGTATTCGCTATTTTAGGTTGGGTTGGGGTAGGTTGTGGTGTCTTTATGTTTGCCTTAACACCACTGCTGAATAAACAAATCCGTCAGGCACAAAACGGCTGATTCTTTAAACCAGGCACACAGACAAAGGCCGGGTTTTAATCCGGCCTTTATGTTTTATGGCTGCTTGTCAGAGGGCTCCGCCTTCAATTCCTGTTGTTTGAGTTGTGCCGCTTTGGCTTTTTCTTCCTGTGCTTTTTGCAGAGAATCCCACAGGGCTAATTGCTCTGGGGTAAGCCATGGGCCTGTGGGTAATAAAGATTCACGCACCTGGCTCAATTGTGGATATTGACTCTTTAGTAGCGCCAGATCCCGGGCTTTTTCGTCGCGTATTTCAGGGAATACTCCGGCTACCATATTCATGCCCAGAAAGTTTTCGCCGAACTTTGTTTTTAAGTGCAGGTTACCTATATAAACCACTTCGCCTGGTTTTAATGAAATAGGATGCTCCAGCGGTTCATCAAAAGCCTCAAAATAAAGTTGCCCCATGCTGAAGCGCCAGCGATCAAGAGTGATAGTACCAGCTGGAACTTCAATCACCTTTAACACCGCAAATTCATTACTGAAGTCTGACTTCTGCGACCGGGTCAGCGCATCTAACCCCATCTCGTCGAAAGTCTCCACCCGGATGCTGCCTATACCAACCCCTTTGGGTTGATCAAACAAAAACTGAGCTGCCCCGAATCTTTCACTACCTTTGGTCTGACTGATTGAAACGATCAATAAAGCATTATTTTTAGCTGCCACAGCTTCGGTTGTAACATCCTTTTTTACATTGGAAGCTGCGCAAGCAGTTAAAAACAAAGCGAAAACAACCATCGCAAGCTGTTTTAGTCTATTCACAAATGACATAAAAATTTCCATAAATTTTACAATCCGTTATTTTTGCTGTTTCGTTTGAGCATTACAATCCGTAAATGCACAGAGTGAATGCTAATTTTGTGTGGCTGGCAGTAACGCCCTGCCAGTAACCCCTGCAGGAAAAGCCGGTGAGTCACAAACCCGCACTTTGTAGCTGTAACCTACAGGCTGAGTGGCATCCGGGGTGATCACCAGTACTTCATAGTCGTTGATATGCACCAGATGCTCAGGTGGGGTGAGTTTGCAGCTGGACGCGCCAAGGCTTTCGATATGGTAGTTAAAAGACGCCACCAGTTTATTCAGCCACAACATAGTGGGCAGCTTAAGGCCGCTATCACCGATAAATACCTGAAATTCCGGCACTTTGGTTTGTGGGCCTTGCTTTGGCTCTTCAACTGAAGCCTCGCTTTGTTGTTTAAGTTTTTCCAGCTCTTGCTTAGCTAAATCCTGATGTTGCGCTGAGGTTTCTTCCCAGTTTAAAAACTGCTCCGGATGACCGCTGAAATAGCTGGCTAAAGTGAAAGTTAAAATCACTGTGACCACAGGCAGATACACAATACGGGCTATTAAAGTCCAGACTGGGAACACTTCATCATCCAGCAGATGCCTGGAGGGAATACCCAAAGGCCTTAGCATCAAAAGCAGCATGACCTTCAGCAGATGCAATGCGGAGTAGAATTGTAACGTCAGCATACTGCCTAGTAAGGTCCAGGCCGGAGCCAGCAATAAAGCCGCCAGGTTCACGCTATAAGGCACTATGTTTGGTTTGACGCCTATTACGCCGTTGACAATAGATTCGGCATAGGCAAAAGAGAAGTTCAGCACTATGGCGTAAAAGGTCAGAATACAGGCTTTGCCCAGCAGACTGTGCCACCAAATAGCAAAACGTTGCCACATCTCTTTGGCTGTGGCGAGCAGCAGCAATACGGCGCCAATTTTGGCCAGTATTGCGTTATCCGCCCCCAACAGCAAAAACAAAACAGCAAACACAGTAGCTGACAGGTAACACCACTGGGCAAAATGCAGCTGCGCTAAAAGGGGAAAACGCTCATTCCATGGTTGCATAAGTTTTTGTCCATCTTGTTGTTTTTATGTCGCTATTGTTAGCACGAGGCTGCTTTTTGCTCAATCCGTCTGACAAAAGAATCCTGCCATTAACCTTAAATTTCCCACGCTGAACTAAACAAGGTTGCACCAGAGCGCTTAACATGGATAATTTGCGCCGAACTTTTGCATTATAAAAACGACAACCAAGGGATCCCATGAAAACAACTTACCTGCTCAGCACTTTGGCGCTTGCCACAAGTTTCGCCACTCTGGCCGACGAAGGCCAATGGCAACCGCATCAACTGGCTGAATTACAAAATGAATTAACTGCTAAAGGCATTGAGATCCCGGGCAAACAACTGGCTGATTTAAGTCAGTACCCTATGAATGCCATTGTCAGTCTTGGTTATTGTTCGGCCTCTTTTGTTTCGCCCAAAGGCCTGGTAGTGACTAACCATCACTGTGCTTACAACGCTATACAAAATAACTCGACCAAAGACAATAACCTGATAGATAAAGGTTTTTTAGCCAAAACTATGGCGGAAGAATTACCGGCCGGGCCGCAGGAAAGGTTGTATATCACTGAAGCTGTAACAGATGTGACGGCACAAATTACCGGTGCTTTGGCAGCAGATTTATCCGGCAAAGAGCGGTATGAAGCCATAGAAGCCAATCGCAAAGCGCTGATTAAAGATTGCGAAAGCGATGCCAACTACCGCTGCTCTGTGGTGAGTTTTCACCACGGTATGGAGTATTTTCAGATCAAACAGCTGATGCTGCAGGATGTGCGTTTGGTCTATGCGCCGTCAGAATCGGTCGGCAACTACGGCGGTGATATCGACAACTTTGAATACCCGCGCCATACCGGCGATTACACCTTTATCCGTGGTTATGTCGGCAAAGACGGCAAACCTGCGCCTTATTCAGTGGATAACGTGCCTTACAGCAGCAAAAACTTCTTAAAAGTAAATGCCAGTGGTGTACGCCAGGGCGATGGTATTTTATTGGCCGGTTACCCGGGCCAGACCAGTCGTTACCGTTTAGCCGATGAAATCTCTTTTGCAGCTAACTGGCAATATCCGGCTCAGGTAAAAACTTACCAGCAAATGATCAACACCATAGACAACTTAAGCGCGGCTGACGGCGATTTAAAAGTGAAATACGCTTCGACCGTCAAAGGCCACAATAACCGCATGAAAAAGCTGCAGGGCTTATTGGACGGTTTTAAAGTCACAGATATTCAGGCCATTAAAGAAACTCAGGAAAAAGCTTTATTGGACTGGATTAAAGCCGACGCAGCACGTGCTCCGTACCAGCAAAGTATTGATGCGTTAAAGCAGGTGATTGACGCCGAACAGGCTTTTACCCAACAAACTTATTACTTTGAAGCGGCCAAACGTAGCGATTTATTACAGGCTGCCATTTTGTTGTACCGTTTAGCGCAGGAAAACCAAAAGCCTGATGCAGAGCGGGAAATGGGTTTTCAGCAACGTGACTTAAAAATGATTGAAGGCCGTTTAGCCCGGATGGAAAAAAGCTTCCACCCGGCTATGGATATCGCCATTTGGTCCGAACAATTAGCTGAATATTTAGCTCAGCCTGATGCTGTGCGCGTTGCTGAATTAGACGCCGCTTTAGGATTAACTGCTGGCATGACACAAGCTCAGGTGGCAGAAAAAATCACAGCGCTGTATCCACAAAGCAGCTTAACCAGCATCGAAGGCCGTACCGCCTGGCTGGGTAAAACACCGGCTGATTTTGCCCAAAGTGCAGACCCTTTTATTCGTATCGCTGTGGCTATTTCTGACAAAAACCTGGCTTTAGAAGCCCAGGATAAAGAGTTAAAAGGCCAGTTATCCCAAGTACGCCCGGCTTATATGCAGGCCATTATTGCCTACAACAAAGCGCAGGGAAAACCAGTCTACCCGGACGCCAACAGCACTTTACGCATCACTTATGGCTCAGTGGACGGTTATCCGGCCAAAGATGGGGTCTATAAAACGCCTTTTACATCAGTGAAGGGTTTAATAGCCAAACGTCAGGCAGATTACCCCTTTAACGCACCACAAAACTTAGTGGATGCCTATCAGTCAGGTAAAACTGCAGGTTATTTTTACGCGGACTTAGCTGCCCAGAGCAAAGAGCCGTGGTTCTGCGGCATTTTTAACTGCCCAAAACCTGAAGTGAAAGCCTTTAACTCAGTGCCGGTGAATTTCTTATCCAGCGCCGATACTACAGGCGGTAACTCAGGTTCAGCAGTGATGAACGGCAAAGGCGAATTAGTCGGCTTAAACTTCGACTCGACTTATGAGTCCATCACCAAAGACTGGTACTTCAATCCGGAAATCACCCGCGCTATCCATGTCGATATTCGCTACGTATTGTGGATGATGCACTACGTTGATAACGCTGATAATTTATTGGCGGAGATGGAAATAGTCCGCTAATTTTCGGTGGCATTCACATTTACTGTAGGGGCGGGTCTTGCACCCGCCCGTCTCACATTCCAAATCGATCTTTATGGGCTTTACGCCCTCCCGTTTTCTCGAATACAGTCCTAAACACATACCCGCCAAAGCTAATATATCAGCCATAAATACTAAAAATTCTGGTGAATTTATTGCCACAACGCCCTATAGCCACTAGTTTCTTAATGGTAAATACCATGGAAGAAAGTAAACAAAACCGCTATGGAGGCGTTGATGAAAA
This sequence comes from uncultured Rheinheimera sp., assembly GCA_966244125.1. Classification (GTDB taxonomy): domain Bacteria; phylum Pseudomonadota; class Gammaproteobacteria; order Enterobacterales; family Alteromonadaceae; genus Pararheinheimera. The sequence continues at coordinate 5,763 of CBIMJC010000084.1, read as the reverse complement.
AACTACTGATATACCTGTTACTGATATTTATCGCCTGGCACTACTACCAAAAAAACACCACAGCCACAGAAGTTGTCGCTCCGCCTGAACAGCTATTAGTTGAAGAACATGACGCCCCGGTTTATCAGGAGCCAGACCTCATCCGCTTTGAACCCAGCACAGACTTTTCCTGTGATGGCCGCCAATACTGCAGCCAAATGCGCTCACGACCTGAAGCCGAGTATTTTCTGGCAAATTGCCCCAACACAAAAATGGACGGAGATAACGACGGCATACCTTGTGAGAATGACACCAGGTTTTAAATTAATCAGAAACCGGCGCTGCGAAATAAACCAGATGCGACAACTGAGCCGGTATGGCATTGCCCGCGCTGCAAAGGTGGTGTGTTACAACTGGCAGGGCAACTAAAACGGCTGGACACCAGACCACCTGATAGCTGAAGGCTGGTTGTTTTGAGCTGCAAAACTATAAGCCCGGGAAAGCGGGAGGCAGATGCATTGTCAGAGGCTCTGAATATTGGCAAATACTCACTAAATTAAACAGGTTATGAGATACAAAATGGCAGCAAGACCGCGAAAGACTGCTTCAGATTGTCCAAAATAATCCTCTAAGCAGCTGTTCCCTAAATATACAAATTCCATTAGCATCAAATGTACCAATAAAGAGCGTACCCACAGTTCTACTGACGCTTATCCGTCGTGAACGCCGGATAAGACGCTAAAAAGTTATGCAGGTGTACTAGGTATATTGTGAATAATTCTGACTATTCACTTTCGGCAAAATCGAAAAACATGGCAGCAAATTTGGCGGTAATTGCCGCAATCTATGCTGGATTTTCTTTTTTTAATGTCCTGTTTTTGATTGATGTCATTATATTATTGGCACTATGTGTCTGGTTTATAAAAAAGCCTTCTTTGCAGCCTGCGGCTATCAGTCTATTTGTTTCTGTGGTTGCGGTTTGGTTTGCATTTCAAGATATAAATTTTGCAGGCGGATGGCATTTTGCATCAACCCTATGGTGGTGTTACTCCAGCGTAATGTTGGTAATTTATGTATTTAAATCTAAAAAAACTATTTCCCTGCGGCAGTAGTGCGCATAACAAGCAAATGTTAATCGCCCACGCTGCGCATGGGCTGCGACGGCAAAACGCATGCGCGTTTTTCCGCGCTAAATTTGGTAGTTAGGCGAATACATAACATAACCACAGGACTTCTGAAATGACGCAAAAAGACTTGAACGATATATGGAACAACATAATCAATAAAAAGTATGGTACTGAAGGGTGTAAGCCAGAAAAAATATATACCGATGAAAGTGGGGGACTGTATGTCAATTCCAAATGAAGATTGTACAAAAAGAAAGGTTTACACAAAAAAGCCTGGTGGAGACTGGGAGTCGATATAAAGCCGCACTTATTCAACACATGACTATCTGTTTGCGCGCCTAAGCAGGGCGTTAGGCAAACTTTGGGAGAGTATCAATGACTGACACAGAACAACGACTAGCTGAGCTAGAGAGGCGCGTAGCGATACTTGAGGCCATGAACCAACCTGCTGGAGGCAAAGCTATTGCGCCAAAAGCACCTACAACAGGCCTCATCACCGTTGATGTTAGAAACAAACAATATGCTCCGGAAAACACCGCGCTTGGCAAGTATGAGGAGCATATCTGGTTTGATTGCTACTACACGCTGTCGTTGGATAGCAAACCAACGCGAGCCGTAAAAGGGAGGCTTGAATTCTGCGACTTATTCGGGGAGGTCAAGTTCGCTCTCAACACGACGCTAAATGCCCCGCTATATCCGGGCAAAGTCACCTCCCACGAAGGTATCGGCTTTACCTACAATCAATTCATGAACGAGCACCAGTGGATGCTTGTGACAGAACTCAAAGACATGACTATCAACTTCAAAGTTTTGAATGTCATTTTTTCGGATGGCTCATCTGAGGCGTTTGCCTAACAATTCATTCAAGCCGACGCCGCTTCGCGGCGCGGCTTAATTCAGGCGTTAGGCCACAATTCGGAATTCAATTAGAGTGACTGGTCAGAAATTTATGTCAATATTTGTTCGGAGCGTGTTTGCAACAGGTATTGCCTTTGTCATAGCTATTTCGATAGGTCTATGTTTTGTAGCTTTAATCTTTCAGGTGTCTTTCGACGCTATCGAAAGTACACTTTTGAAATATCAATATGGTCTTGGCATCGCATATATTGTCGGAGTTCTTCTTGTTTGCGTTGAGCAAGTTGTAAAAAATATAAACACAGGAATGCCCAAATAATGTAGCCTAACAATCGCCATAAAAACGCCGCTTTACGGCTCGACTCGCAACAAGTTGCTCGCGTTTGTGGCGGGCGTTAAATGCTATTTCGAGTTCCGGATATGAGAACTATGACATTCTGGTTATTAGTAGCAGTAGGTTTGTTCTTTACTATCGTCATTGGCGCCGATGGGATTTATGTTGGTTTGGTCGCAAGCCAAGCAGAGCTAAATCAATATCCTTGGGGTACTGAACAAGGTTGGCAGTACTTAAGCAAGCAAAACTACATGTATTCTGCACTGTTAAAAACAGCTGCGTCATGGTTGCCGCTTATCATATTGCTGTTAGGTAGGCATTTAACAAGGCGCGGCACTAGCGGCCTGCGGCCGCAGTGACGTCAAACGCGCTGCGCGGTTTTCCGCACGTGCGCTTATAGTTAGGCATCAATGAAGATTCTTTTATTAGTAGCAACATTTTTTATGTGTCAAAAGGTGTTTGCCTCTATCACTTACTGTGAGATTGCCTTTTCCAATGGAACTGAGGCAAGTTATGTATCTGGTCTCTACAAGGATGCTGAAATAGTTATAGAGCTGGGGCCTGAAATCGAAAAAGTTGCTGAAAATATAAGTAAGTACAGAGTGTTAGGCGTCTGGAAAGGTGAGATTGGTGAGTATGTTTATTTGTCAACAAATGAAGCGGTTCCAGTGTTCTTCGGAAAACCGATAGAGCCTAACTTGTTGGAGTCGACTTATCGTTATAAATTTCATCGATGCCCTTTTGTGAAGGATGTGCTCATTTCAAAATTTGGTCCTGCTCAAAAACCATCATCCACTTTTTTCAATAGAAATCATGCATCAAGTTTGCTGGTGTGGGTTGCGTTGTTTGGTTTGTTAGCAACAGCTGGTTTAAATGTATTGCTGTATCGTTGGCTAAAGTCTAACAAGTAAATTTTATCGCCAGCAAAAATCGCTGGCTGCGACGTCAACCCGCTGCGAGATTTTCCACGCTAAATTTGGACGTTAGGCAGAATATGAATACTTCGTTTCTCTCATTATTCTTCGTGGCGGTTCCGCCTATTGTTGGTAGTTTTATTGTCCTTGCTCTGGCTGCTGTGGGATGGGGGGTCTGGATCACTCATTTGTTGGCAATTTTCCTGGCCTGTTGTCTTGCTTTGGCGGGCAGCCACATGAGCAAGCCAGGGAATCACCAGAATATGGCCTTTGTTGTAGTTATTCTGACTTTGATTGGGCTTGCGATACCGTTATTTGGAAACTCTACAGGACCTGAGCGCTGGATTGCCGTCGGGCCGTTGAGGCTTTATGCCGCGCCGCTGCTGTTGCCCTCATTTATCGCAGCTTGTTCAGTCTTTATTACCAAAGACGTTAAGTATCAAATTATGTCTCTCGTTGCCGTTCTTGTGGCTGCTCTTTTGCTGGCTTTGCAGCCAGATGCGTCTCAGGTTCTTGGGTTGTTGGTTGCTTCGGCTGTTGTTATTGTGCAGTACCGACTTAGCCTATTATGCTTCAGCGTTATCGTTATTCCGTTAGCATTGGTCACTATGTGGGCATTCTATTTACCAGATCCTTTAACACCTGTGCCGCATGTAGAGGAGGTCTTTGCCTTGGCTTTTGGCCACTCGTTACTTGCTGGTGTAGCCATAATTGCAAGTGCCCTTGCGTTGATTGTCGGGTTGTGGATTAGATCGGTTAGCGGATCCCTTTGGTTATCTGCCGTAGCGGCCTACTACATGGTTTTATTTTTGTGTTCAACCGCTGGAATTACTCCAGCTCCTTTGGTTGGCTATGGTGCAGGGCCAATTTTAGGTTTTGGTCTGATGGCTGGGCTAGCAGGGTGGTTTAAGCATCAAAATCGGCCTGACAAATCAATGCCACCGATCGCTAATGCGGCAGCTGATTGAAGCGTTAGGAGATAAAGGATGTCATTCGAAGTATCACAAGCCAACAAATTTTATGAGGAAGTTGCCGAAACCGAGGTCGTTTGGTTTGGAGTATTGCCTGGAGACTTATTACTGGAATTCGATATTAAAGATAAAAGGGTTTCTTTTCCTGTCTGGTCTTCTAAATCTCGTATCGATCGCCTGAAAAAACTCAACCCTGAGTTACTTGGTAATGTCGAATCTCGGAGTGTCAGTTGGCAACAATTCAAGGATCATTTTTTACCTATCCTTCCCGCAGAGCAAAAAGTCGTAGGAGTTAATCTCAGTGGTAAAACCCTAACAGGTATTGATATTCCAGCCTTACTTCTCGTTAAGCAAGTTGAGGCATTTTGGTAATGTCTCCTTACAATCGCCAGCTGTAGTGGTTAACTAATTTTGGCCACATCTTTGTAGCCAGGTCGCCATTGTAGTGATGTGGTCTAAGTTGTTTCTGCTCCGCACTAATATCAATACCAGCTTCCGGTAAAGCTGTAGCTTTTTGCGCCTGAATGTCTTCATCACCAAGGGGTTGCTGTTATTAATAAAACCACTCAACCAGCGTACTGCCTGTATAGATTTTGTCAGTCATAAATTTGCTGGTTTCAGAAAAACTTGTTGAAATAGAGGTACATCAGCGTTAGCTTGGGATGAGTAAAATTCAGGAAAGATGGCAGAAATGCTTCTGTTCAATGGTCAGGACGCCAGGGCTCCCTTATGCACCAATCAATAAATCTTATCTGGGATGACTATCTTGCTTGTCAGCCTCAACCATCACCATGCTCCACTGATGCGCCGCCCGCCTGGCATTTCTGCGACAATGAGGCCGATGCGAATGAGTGTGCTCAGCTGGTCTTGAGCGGCACAAAACGCGCAACATCACCCTCATTGTGGTTTTTTCAGAGCAGCGGTGAGGCTCTGCCCAATGTGGGGGATCTGAACATAGTCACGGACTGGAGCGGTAGGGCCGTATGTATTATTCGCACAACCAAAGTGCAGATCATCCCGCTTAACGAGATCAGTGAGAGCCATGCAAGAATTGAAGGTGAGGGAGACGGAACACTTGGTTGGTGGTACAAGGCTCATTGGGACTACTACCATCATGAGCTGCAGGGGACCGGCTATAAGCCTGAGCCTGATATGCCAGTCGTCTTTCAGGAGTTTGAGTGCATATTTCCGGCAGACGCTACCTGACAGGTGGCTCACACAACGAGCCCCGGCTTTCCTATAAGCAATAAGTTGCGTGTTATGGTCGCGGACCTGATTAACACCGGGTAACTTTGTTGTTTTACTTCAAGCTGGTCTTAGGCATTGTGAATTTAAACCGGGGGTAAGATGAGTAGTGTTCCTAAAAGCGGCGTGATCCTTTACTCAAAGAATATAAAAGCGCTGTCTCAATTCTATAGTGAAGTTTTTGGTATGGCTGTGCTCAGGGAAACAGAAGACTTTGTCAGCATGGCTCGTGATGACTTCAATATGGTTATCCATGTTCTACCTGTAGAAATCCCCGACAACAACTTTAACAGGCTAAAGATATTTTTGACTGTGGAAAGCAGTTTGCTGACCCGGGA
>CBIMJC010000083.1:0-13809 GCA_966244125.1 uncultured Rheinheimera sp. | reverse complement strand
GGGCTTTTTTATTTACTTCGAAATCAGGTGGTGGACCATTTGAGCACGGCATCCCTCATGCGACCAAACTGCCGGGAGCAGTTTGGAACGGCGCAGCCGGCCCGGAGGGTGGAGGGCAGGAGGCCCGCAATACAAATTGGCCGGGAGCCAATTTGGACCGCCAACGGCGGGTCCCGCAGGGACGAGACCCAGGATGGGTCGAGCACTGTAGTTCACCGCCAGGGTGAAACAGGAAAAACGGGACGCAAACAGTTTTGCGTCACGCCTGTTTTACGCCTTGAGCTCTGCGAAAGGCCGGACAAGACGGCCCGCTGTCGCCTCACCGCCCAAATTCAGAACAAATCCGGCTCAAATATTCCGCAATACCTTTTCCGCAATACCTTTGGTGATCGCCCCCTACCTCAAATCCTCAACCCCCCGATCTGTCACCCTTACCCTGAATACCTGCTGTGACGCCTGCTGTTTATTCGGATCAAACACCAAAGGAAAGTCATAAACCGCAGTTTGTTGACGTAATTTATCTAATAAACACTGCCGAGCAATAGGTAAAGCGCATAACTTCAGCGCCTGACCCACTAAAGTACCAGCAGTAAAACCTTCTAATCCGACATCAGACAAAGGATCAGTGGCCTGCTGAATCATCAATCTTTGATATTCCCGCACTAAAAGCCACTTTGTGTCAGTAGGCTTGGGTACCACCATAGTGGCCATCACTTTGTCTTCTTTATCCAGTAAGGCGCTGAGCTGTTGTAAACCAGCAAAAGATAGGGTGGCATATTGGGGCCTGTAACCCTGACGACGACCGAAATTAATGGCTTCGGCCAAAGGCTTATAGGTGCCAACCATAAAAACCAGCTCTGCACCGGCTTTTATCAACTCCAACACTCCTGCTTCTACAGCCGAGCTGTTACGCTGAAAACGTGCCCTCACCACTGGTGTTATACCTTTTAGTTGCAGAGCTTTGAGATAACCTTGCTCCACAGAGGCGCCAAATTCGTCTGCTTGTAGCAATAAACCCACTTTGGTGTCGGGTTTTGTCAGCAGGTAATCCACCTGACTTTGAGTTTCTTCGTCATAACCAGCTCGTAAGTGATAAATAAAATTATATTCTGGCTGGCGTAACAAAGAGGCACCGGTAAAGGGAGTGATATACGGAATTTGGTAATGCTGCAGCAAAGGTAAGATGGCGGAGGATGTTGGAGTACCAACATAAGCAAATAAGGCCAGTACATTGTTTTCTATTATAAATTGTCTGGTATTTTGCACTGTAAGTTCAGGTTCATACTGGTCGTCTTTCACCAGTAACTGCACTTTGGCACCCTGAACACCTCCTTCTTTATTCAACTGCTTAATCGCCAGCTCAACGCCATTTTTATAGCTTTGACCTATACCGCCGGCATTTCCAGTCAGAGGTACCGACATTCCTAGTTGAATAGTTTCTGCTTGTACAGATGAGGCAGAGGCGCAGACTAACAACAGCATTGACCTTAAAGATGACATGCTTAGTCGTGGCATAGATGGGTACTCTTACAGCTTTAGTAGCTCAGAGTTTAGTCGAAAATGTCGGAGCAAACCTTGTTCTGGCTCATAGATCCAGTTGCTTGCAAAGCTGGGGCAGTTTTTGTTTCGCCTCAGACAGTGAAATCTGCTGCCAATCCTGTTTTTGCCAAAGCCTTTGCACTAAAAATTGGGCTGTCTGAGGCTCCACTTTGGCATAATTCAGATTAAACCAACACAACAGATGGGTTTCTATCAGATCAAAAGGACGCAAGCCTGCCTGAAATAACTGCAGTTCTGCGACTTGCTGTGCACTGATGTCTATCGAAGGAGGCTCTGCCCACAGTAGCGCTAAAGCCGGATCTAAACCGCGCTGTTTATCAGCAAGTTGCCAATACAGTTGTCTGGAAAACTGCTGCTGTAACGGCTTGAATTGCCCGTCATACAGCATCAGGACCGAGGCTTCATTGCTGGCTTGTTCATGTTGCTGGCTGAGTTTCACAGGGTGAAAGCCTGCTTTTTGCCAGAATTTTGCTAAAGCCAAAGTGGCACCAAAACTGGTGCCAACCAGATACTGCTGGCTTAATAAATCCTGCAACACAAAGTTTAATAGTTGGCTGCCAAGTCCCTGGGTTTGCACCGAAGGATGCACCACAATACGCTGAATTCTGGCCATTTTTTGCGTCGCCAGTTCAGGCTGCAAACAATGAAAAGCCAGGCTTTGAGCCAATAAATGCCCTTGTACCCGGCGTTTGCCATGAGCTACCGCAGTGGCGAGTTCTCCCTCCAGCTCCCCTTCAAGACTGATTAAAGTACAGCCGATGACCTGCCGATCCCGCTCCAGTGTATAGAGCTTCAGTGCCGGGTTATCTAATAAAGCCCAGAGGTCCATCACATCGGTTTGATAATGCGCCAGACTGAGTAAACAAAAAATTTGCTGAAGTTTATCAGGCTGCTGCAGTAAATCTTTTACCTGATAGCTGGCACACTGTGGATGCTGAATCTCCGTAAGTGCCGCGTCCGTTTGCTCCAGTAAAAAACCTTTAAAAATCAGCTGTTCCAGTGGGTCATTTGCCTGATAACGTATTGGCTGATGCAGATGCAGTTTTTGAAAACCAGGGCAATGTTGCTGTAAATAACTTTGGAATCTTAGCTGGAAACCACGACCTGTACCTTCGTAGCCATGTTCAGTCGTAGCGAACACCAAACGGCTGTAGAGGTCGGTCAGTTGCTGCAATTGAGGGGTTGGAATTGCCGCAGCTTCATCCACCAGAATTACAGTGTTCTGCTGTTTTTCAGAGAGTAAAACATCAGCAGGCACAAAACGAATAGCACCCTTTAGCAGCTGATTTTGACCTTGTTGATAGGGCTGATTTAAAAGATTGGCCGCAATAAAAAATGCAGTTTGTACCGCAACAGGCGAAGGGCCTGTCAGCAGAATATCGGTTTTACCTTGCTGCACTAATAAAGCTGCAGCTAAGCCCAATGCAGCGGATTTACCACGGCCACGGTGAGCTGTCAGCACCAAAGGGCGGCGTCTGTGGCCTGTGACTACTTTATGAATAGCGGTCACTGCCTGTTGTTGTTCGGTGGTGCGATAAGGCAGTTCTGTTTGTGCTGGAGCTATAACTTCAGGTAAAACTGGCATTACTGCCGGGCAGCCTTCAATAAGCTGGACCCACTGAGCATCGCGCAATTGCTCTAACCAAAACTGTTTAAATAAGCCTGTATAAGCTGCTGCATCCAGCGGATAGGGCAACACTCTTTTGGCGGACGGGTTAGGCTGCTGTGGCCACAACTCAGGTTCGGAGCTGACAAATAACCAAAGCCCACCGGCTTTTAAGCAACCGCTGCTGGCTGCTACTAAATCCCAGTCCACAGCATGGCGGGCATCCACCACCAGCAGAGCACATTCTGTACCCAGCCATTGTTGCTTTTGTTTGGCGGATAACAGCGTAAAACCAGCAGGGGCTTCATTGCCTAACCAATAACTAACAGCTTCAGGCTGTAACTCTGAAAGTTGCTGCTGAGTATAAGCCTCTGAACCTGCTAACCAGATTGGTAAACGCCAGCCACGCTCTTGATGAGCGCTTTGTTGCTGCTGGATGATCTGAAGCAGGTGCGTCATGATTTAAACAGGTTCTAACCTGGCATAAGCTGTCACCAGCCATTTACTACCCAGCTCGTCAAAGTTCACCTGAATACGCGACTGTGGCCCTGTGCCTTCGTAATTCAGCACAGTGCCTTCACCAAACTTATCGTGTAATACCCGTTGGCCCAGTTTAAAACCGGTATTTTCAAAAGCACTGTGGCTGGCGGCGCTGCCAAAACGGTTCATTTGGGTTGGCTTACTGACATTAGTGGTCAGGCGGATTTCTTCTAAACAGTCTGCCGGAATTTCACGGATAAAACGGGATGGTCTGTTGTACTGCTCCTGACCATATAAACGGCGGCTTTCTGCATGAGTTAAATACAACTTCTGCATAGCGCGTGTCATACCGACATAACATAAGCGGCGTTCTTCTTCCAAACGCTCGCTGTCATCGCCACTTTGCTGGCTTGGAAACATGCCTTCTTCCAGACCACAGATAAATACCAGTGGGAACTCCAGACCTTTGGCGCTGTGTAAAGTCATCAGTTGCACAGCGTCTGAATGCTCTTCCGCCTGATATTCACCGGCCTCCAAAGCAGCCTGAGATAAAAACGCAGCCAATGGCGTCATCTCTTCGGTATTGACATAAGTAGCGTTGGCGCAGGCGTTGACCAGTTCGTTTAAGTTTTCCACTCTGGTTTGAGCTTTTTCACCTTTTTCGGCCAGATACATCGCCATCAGGCCAGACAGCTGGATCACATGATCGGCTTGCTCATCCAGACTTAAATCTTTGCTGTCGGCTTCGAGTTGGTCAATCAGCTGCACAAAGGTGCTGATCGCATTAGCGGCGCGGCCTGTCAGTTGTTTAGTGGCCAGCATCTGCTGCAGGCTTTGCCATAAGGTGATCTGCAGAGCACGGGCATTTTCCCGCACTTTGTCCATAGTGGTATCGCCAATACCACGGACCGGGGTATTGATAATACGTTCCAGTGCGGCGTCATCTTGTCTGTTATTAATCAGCCGCAGATAAGCCAGCGCATCTTTAATTTCCTGACGTTCGTAGAAACGTAAGCCGCCATAAATACGGTAGTTAATGCCATCCTGAATTAAAGCTTCTTCCAGCACCCGGGACTGGGCGTTGTTGCGATACAAAACTGCGGCTTCGATCAGCTTGCCGCCTTCACGTTTCCACTCCCGGATACGGCCAACAATAAAACGGGCTTCGTCCAGCTCGTTAAAAGCAGTGTAGAGCGAAATGGCTTCGCCTTGCTCACCGTCCGTCCATAAGTCCTTGCCTAAGCGGTCGCTGTTATGCGCAATCACAGAGTTGGCGGCTTTTAAAATAGTACCGGTGGAACGGTAGTTTTGTTCCAGGCGGATAGTGACAGGTTCAGGATAGTCCCTTAAAAACTGCTGAATGTTTTCCACTTTCGCGCCACGCCAGCCGTAGATGGACTGGTCATCGTCCCCTACTATCATGACTTTACTTTCAGTGCCTGCCAGTAATCGTAACCATTCATACTGAATAGAGTTGGTATCCTGAAACTCGTCGACCAGAATATGGCGGAAACGCTGCTGATAATGGGCGCGGATTTGCGGTTGCTGTTTCAGCAGTTCAAAACTGCGCAGTAAAATTTCGGCAAAGTCGACCAAACCCGAGCGGTCACACATCTCCTGATAGGCGGCGTAAATTTTGATCATGGTTTGCAGGCTGAAATCGCCGTGTGCATCCATAGTGCCGGGGCGTTGACCTTCGTCTTTACGGGCGTTGATAAACCATTGAATTTGTTTAGGTGGCCAGTGTTTTTCGTCTAAATTCAGCGCTTTTAATACCCGGCGCACTAAACGGTATTGATCGTCTGAGTCGATGATCTGAAAACCCTGAGGTAAGGCTGCTTCCAGATAATGGGCCCGCAACATGCGGTGCGACAAACCGTGGAAAGTACCCATCCACAGATTATTTAAACTGACGCCTATGGTCTGCTCAATACGGTTACGCATTTCCTGTGAGGCTTTATTGGTAAAAGTCACAGCCAATAAACTATAAGGCGCAACACGTTCCACCTGCATCAGCCAGGCTAAGCGATGCACCAGGACCCGGGTTTTTCCCGAGCCGGCACCTGCTAATACCAGCATATGTTGAGGAGGGGCGGCTACCGCATCCCGTTGTTTATCGTTTAAGCCATCCAGTAAAGAAGAGACATCCATTAGCAGTCAGTACCTGTCACCATCGAAAAATTGCCGCCATTATATACCCTTCTGCTCTATCCCCCCAGCTTTGATGTCCGGGCTAATGCGAATAGATGGGCTTACAGCAGTGCTTCTAATTGTTGCAACGAATCAATTTGCAGGTGAGGTAATACCGCAGTGTGAAAATGGGTCTCATGCTTCAGCCACACCGCCTGACAGCCTGCATTCAGCGCTCCCCGTACATCCGCTTTGCTGTTATCGCCTATATGCAGCAGTTGTTGGGGGGCAATGGCCAGTTGCTGACAGGCTTTATGGAACATATCAGGGTAAGGCTTCATTTTGCCGCTGGGGCCGGCATGATAGGCGAATTGGAAATACTGACTGATGCCCAGCAAAGTTAAATCGGCATTGCCATTGGTAATGGCCACCAGGGGGTAACGCTCTGCTAAGGCTTTAAGTAACTGATGGCTGGAGTCCGGTACTATTAAATTACTGCGGGCAGTATAAAAAGCACGAAAAGCCAGTTCAGCTATTTCACCTGCTTCACAGCGGCCGATACCCAGCTCCGTTAAACCTTGTTCCAGCGACAATAAACGCCAGCGGCTGACATCGTGCCGTACTTCCGGGTCAAGTTGTGCCAGTTCTTTGCGTTTTTGCCACCAGAATTCAGGATTTATCAGGCCAAGCTTGGGTGCCAGTTGCAGTAGTTTTTGCTGCATTGCCAGTTCGGCCTGCTCAATCACAGGGCCGTTGTTATACAGCGTATCGTCCAAATCAAAAGAGATAGCTTTAAAAGGCAAAAGGGCTTTGTAGAAACGCATAAGTGAATTCGTTTTGTCCGCTATAAGTTGCAGTGTACTGCTTTTACGCCGGGGAGTAGCAAAAAGGATCTGTTGTTTGACGTCAAAAAATGCCGTTCAGCTGATCTTTAAAAGCCGGGCCCACTTTAATCTGCATCTGATTACTCAAGCGGATTGATGTGCTGTCGAGGCCAACCACATGCTGTTTATTCACCAGGAAAGACTTTTGCACCTGGATAAAATCAGCGGTCGCTACCTGCTGAAAAATTTGTTTTAAAGTGGCATTTACTAACACCATCTGCTGGCCTTGCCAGACTTTGACATAGTTGCCATAAGCCTCAAAACAATGCACTTCTGACAGGTTAAATTTACGTAACTCACGCTCTACTTTCAGGACTATAGAAACAGCTTTTTCCGGTTCCAAAGCCAGCCGGCGTCTGACTTTTTGTAAAGCCATAGCAAAACGTTCGGCACTGATGGGTTTAAGCAGGTAATCGGCTACATCCAGTTCAAAGCCATCCAGTGCATATTGGGGGTAGGCACTGCTGATAATCACTTGTGGTTTGTGGTGCAGCACTTTCAGCATATCCAGGCCAGTTAAAACTGGCATTTGTATATCCAAAACCAGCAGATCCGCCTGCTGTTTTGCAAGTACTGCCAAAGCTTCGGCTGCACTGTAACAATGACCAATAATGCTGATATCCTGATGCGCTTTGCAGTGATAAGTAATGACCTGATGAGCCAGTGGCTCGTCATCGACAATCAGTAGTTTCAGCATGGCGGACGCTCCAGTTCAAGCTTCAGCTCAGCACGCCAGCCAAAAGGGGTGGCTGCACTGCTTAAGCTGTAGTTGTTGCCATAACACAACTGTAGACGCCGGCGCAGGTTGTCCAGCCCAATACCTGCTGTTGTGCTGCCTGGCTGTGCTGGTACTGTATTTTCACAGATAAAGAGCAGGTTATCGCTGTGCAGTTGCAGCTCGATTTTTACTTCACTGGCTTCTGCTGTGTTTTCCACGCCATGTTTATAAGCGTTTTCCACCAGCATAATTAACAGCAAAGGAGGCAGCAGATGCCGGTCTGCATCTTCTGGCAGGCTAAGGGTTAATGACGTTTTATTACTGACCCTTAATTGTTGTAAGGCCAGATAATCCTGCAGATAGTTGATCTCCTGCTGCAAAGTCACCAATGGCTGACTGCCCTGATATACCACATACCTTAATAAATCGGCCAGCCGCAGTATCAGAGCCGGAGCTTGTTCTGACTGCACCAGACAAAGCGCATACAGGTTGTTTAGGGTGTTAAATAAGAAATGCGGGTTAATTTGTTGCTGTAACAACAAGAGTTCAGTCTGCACTTGTCGGTGTTGAATCTGCGCCAGATTTTTTTCCTGTTGTTGACGGTCAAAGGCCAGTATTAACGGAGTACTGACCAGCCAGATGCCCAACACAAATTTAAAGTTATACCAGTCAAATGCATTGTGGTTACCGGAAGCCAGAGTGGTAACCTGATAGCTGTTGATAGGTAAACACAACAACAGACTGGCCAGCAGAGGGTAACTTAATAGCAGCAGACAAAGGCTGGTCAGCAGAAAAGGGAACAAGCCATAGTGCGCCAGCAGGCGGCGGATCAGCAGATAACGATTCAGCCAATAATAGCCAAACATCAGACTGGCGATCAGGCCAAACTGCAGCAGATAACCGATAAATTCAAAGGGATAACTCAGGATCCTGTCAGGGTCAATTTGCAGCGGGATCGGCTGATTTGCCAGAGGGTCCTGATGCGAACCAAGTAATAAAGCCATAAACAGCACCCAGCCCGTCAGCAGCAGTATCACTACTGTGTCCAAAGACCAGAGTTTTTGCCACCAGCTGTGGTCAGAGCTGGGTGAAAGTCTCAGTTGATAAAACTGCTCCAGCCAATACAGCAGGCTGGCGCAAACAGCTATCAACCAGCAGGTCTGGTTCAATAGCAATGCTGAGTTTTCAGGCCTGAGCTCAATACTGAGCCAGGGATACAACAGCATAGCCAGGAGCCACAGAAACCAAAGCTTAGCCTGTAGCGGCTTTGGGGCTCGGGCAAGCAGCCATTGCGCCAGCAGCAGAGGGGATAACTCCAGCAGCAACTGACTTAGTAACTGCACACAGCGGATCCAACTGGCCATTTGTTCGTTCTGCAGCAAACTCCAGACTGTCCAGCACAGGGCAAGCACTACTGGCAGCAGCGGAAATAAGTCTTTGAGCCTAAAGGCTGAGGTCATAGCAGTTCCCGGATTTTTATCTGCCAGCAATCTTGCCTGTGCTGATTTGTCTTGTCACCCGTCTGCTGACAAAACCTTAGTTTTGGCTGATGAAAGCCATGTTTTGCGTTAAAAACAGTTGAATATGTTCTGGTTCGCAGCTTGGTCATTTGCTTCTACTTACTTGTCATTTCTGTGTTGAGCCCAGGCTGTTGCAACCACTAGTCTGCGCTGAATGAACAGACAAAGGGACCAAAGCTGATGTTACAGATCAAAGCCTTATGTAAAACCTATCCGGATGGCACTGCCGCCTTACAGCAGCTGGATCTGACTGCTGAGCGGGGCATGTTTGGGGTGTTGGGCCCAAACGGGGCAGGTAAATCCTCTTTATTACGAACCATAGCTACTTTGCAACAGCCTGACAGTGGTGAGTTGTGGTTTGATGGTCTGGATCTGCAGCAACAACCTGCCGCACTCAGAAAGCAACTGGGTTATTTGCCTCAGCAATTTGGGGTTTATCCTCATATGTCCTGCCGTGCTTTGCTGGAACACATAGCCGTACTAAAGGGGCTTGTTGATAAAAAATCCCGCCGGCAACAACTGGAGCAATTGCTGGAACTAACCAATTTAACGGCTTTTGCTGACAAAACAGTGGCACACTTTTCCGGTGGTATGCGCCAGCGTTTTGGCATAGCTCAGGCGTTATTGGGTGATCCTGCCCTGATTATTCTGGATGAGCCTACGGCGGGTTTAGATCCGGAAGAACGCCAGCGGTTGCATAATCTGTTGGTTGATGTCAGCCGAAACCGTCTGGTGTTGTTGTCGACTCATATAGTGGACGATATAGAGCAGCTCTGTACACAGGTTGCTATTGTGCAGGCGGGCCGAATTCTGTTGCAGGGCGATACACTAAGCCTGATCCAACCCTTGCAGGATAAAGTATGGCTGGCCTGTGGCGAGAATGTGGCTTTGCCTGCTTCTGCCACTCTATTGAGCAGTACCTATCAGCGTGGTGTTTTGCACAAGAGGTTTTATCATCAGGGATCGCAAACCCCATGGTTCCAACAGGCTGTCGCCAGTCTGCAGGACAGATACTTTCTGGAGTTACAACTGCACAGGGAGGCAAAGCAATGAGCTGGCCTCTGATTGTCAATGAACTGAAATTTTATCAGCGTCAGCCATTGTGCTGGCTGGCTGCAGCGTTGAGCTGTGCTTTTGTGGTGTTGCTGGCAAAAGGGCTGGACGCTGGTGCTGATCAAAATCCACTGAAACAACTGGTTTTTGTTTGTTCCAGCCTGTCGATGCTGGTGCTGCCCTTGTTGACAGGAGTATTAGCTCCTTTGGCTTTTTTGCGTGAACAGCAAAGTGGCATGACGGAATTAATAAGGGCTACCCCCCTTTGTCATGTTCGCTGGTGTCTGAGCCGGACTTTGGGGTTGTTATTGTTATGTACTGGCATGACACTGCTGTTTTCCTGCGTTTTACTCTGGGGCTTCTGGCGCTCTGAGTCTGTGCCATTTGACTCTGAGTTGGCGACCACTTTTTTGGTTATTTTCCTGTTGCAGTATCTGCCTGCCTTGTTGCTGCTTTGTGTGTTGCAGCTGTGGCTCAGCTTAAAATCTGGTTCTGTGGTTCTGCTTTATGTGGCAGCTATAGGGCTGTGGATGGGCTATATGGTGCTGGCAGCAGCTACAGGTTCACCATTAATGGCGAATAGTCAGATTGTTGCGCCCTGGTTGTGGCACCTGATGTTGTACGCCGACTTTTATGCAATTACTCCGCTGATCCACCAATTTATGACGGGGCAACAAAGCCTGCAGTTGGATTTGAGCCTGATACTGAACAGACTGGTCTTACTCAGTGCTTCTGCTTTGGTGTTGTACTTTGCGCTGCAACTAAAAAAGTTGGATACAGCTGCGGCCACAAGTGCGCTGAAGCCAGCGGTTTTAGCGCCAGGCGGTTCTACCCCGGGCCACAGAGCCTATCAGGCTGTGCCACTACAAAACCCGGAGTCTGACTTTTTCTGGCAACTTGGGCTGTTATGGCCACTGAGTCGGGTGAATATAAGTCAGCTTATGCAGCATCCCGGGAGCTGGCTGAGTTTGCTTGGATTAGCAGCTTTGGTGTTTAGCGAAGTGGTTTCAGGTGTGGATTATGCCGAAGCTTTATCTGTGCTGAGCCCTGTCAGTCGGGACGCTTTAAATCAGGTGATGTGGGATCTGGTGCCCCGGGCTGGTGCTTTATTGCTGGTGTTCTGGAGCAGTAAGCTCAGCTGGCTGAATAAAAGCTGTCAGATGCATGAGCTGATTGCCAGCACCAGAGTGTCGGGTTGGGTACTGTTGTTGAGTCAGTTGATTTGCCTGACAGTGTTGTTGTTGATTTTTATCGCACTGATGTTGGTTGCTGTGATGCTGGCGCAATGCTGGGTTACCTCAGCACCTTTGGTCTGGTCTGAATATTTTTTACAGGCGGGTTATCAGTTTCTACCGCTTTGGTTACTGATGCTGCTTTGTGTTTCCCTGCATAGCCTCTGTCGTCAGCCTTTATCGGCTTTGCTGCTGATTGCATTTGTGCTGGCCTTGCATCTGTCTCCTTTACCAGCCATGGCTGGACTGGAACATCCGCTTTGGTTGCTGTTTAACACAGCTGTGCATGAAGCGGACGAACTCTGGGGTTATCAGAGCAGCAGCGCCGCTTTCTGGCCTTTTATTGTGTTCTGGACTTTGTTGGTTTCTGTGGCACTGGTGCTTGCTCTGACTTTTTATCACAGAGGTACAGGTTTTAGTGGCCCTTTCATGCACAAAGCACTAAAGCCAGGCCTGATTTCTGTTTTGCTGTTGTTGCTGGCCGGGACGGCCTGGCAAGGCTGGTGGCTGGATCAGCAGCTTAGGGCAGAGCAGCCTTTGCTGCATTCTTCTGAGCTATTGCAATGGCGTGCTGACTACGAAACAGAGTATCAGCATTGGCAGGATAAACCTCAGCCTGTGGTGACTGCTGTGTACTCTGAAGTGGATGTTGAACCAACAGAGCACAGTGCCCGCTTAAAGCTGGTGCTGACCTTAAGTAACAATAGCAGCCAGCCTGTTCAGCAGTTGTTAGTGGGGCAACATTGGGCTTATCCGCTGCAACAGATTGAAATAACCGGCGCTGAACTTAGCCGCGAACACAGGCGATTAGGGCAAAGAGAATTTACCTTTAATACGCCTTTGTTACCGGGACAACAGACCCATTTAACTGTGCAGCTGCAGCTGAAACAAAACGGGCTTTGGCCTGCCGCTATGCACCAGCTGATCCGCCCCGGCTTTAGTTACTTACGCTCTGTACCTTTATTTCCGACTGTGGGTTTTGTGCCTGAATACAGGATCAGAGACAACAGTACCAGAACACAGTATGGCCTGGCTGAATTAGCAGAGTTAAAGCCCTCTGAGGCATCCACTAAAAATGCCGCGTATCAATGGGTCAGGATGGAGTCGGTGATTTCAGTGCCTGAAGGTCAACATGCGATAACGCAGGGCGCCTTACTTAAACAATGGCAACAGCAGGGCCGCAGCTTTTTCCACTATAAAACCAGTCAGCCTCTTCGTGCCATCAGTGCTTTTGTGGTCGTGCCATGGCAGGCACAGCAGTTGTGGCATGGCAAAGTGCTGCTGGAGATTTACGCCCCTGAGCAGAATGCATCAACAGAGCTGACGATGCAGGCGATGCAACAGACGTTAAGCTGGTTTGAGCAGCAGATCAGTCCTTATCGGGGGGACGTGTTACGGTTGGTCAGTATGCCGGAGCTGGATTCAGGCGGCACTGGGTACGCCTTACCGCAGTTGGTTCTGATTAATCACAAGGTAGGGGTAAGGGCGACTGCAGCTGCAAATGCCGGTTTTAGTCAGGTGTATCGGCGGGCTGTGCATGAAGTGGCTCACCAGTGGTTTGGCCATGATTTGGGTAACGGTGTTCCGGGGGATGGTGCTTTTTTGGTGGAGTCTTTGGCTAAGTATGTGGAGCTGGTGCTGATTGAACAACACTTTGGCCGTGACGCTATGCAGGCTTTAGTGGACTATGAAAAAGAGCGTTTTGCCCGGGGGCAGGCCCGCAGTAAAACTCTGCCGGCTTCTTTAATCGACTCGGATGAGTCTTATGATCAGTATTCCCGCGCCACTTTAGTTTTTGCCAGGCTCAGGTCTGAACTGGGCGATCAGCGCATTACGGCTGCATTACGCCAGCTCTGGCTAAAACATGGCTACCCGAACAAGCCCGCCAGTTCGATGGATTTTGTCCTGCAGTTAAAAGCAGCGAGTCCGCAGCAGCAACATGCTTTGATCGACCAGCTGCTGCTGAGCGATAAGGTTGAAGGGCTGTTGTGATCATCAAGTTTGGGCTTGTGGTGTTAAAGAGCAGGGTTCAGCTGTTGTCGCAGCTGAACCAACTCTTGTCTGAGCGCCTGAATTTCAGTGTCTGCCATGCCGGACTTTAAGCTGATCTGGCGGTTGACCTGCACTTTTTCAGCTGCTGTGGCACGCATAGCCCAGCCGGAAGGCGTTAAACGTATTTGCAGGGCCCGCTCGTTGTGCGGATTACGACTACGCTGCAGTAAGCCCATTTTTTCCATACGTTTTAGCACCGGAGTCAGAGCCCCGGATGCGATTTGCAGTTGTTCGCCAATCTGCTGCAATTCCAGCGCATCGTTTTGCCACAAGATCAGCATGACTAAATACTGAGGGTAAGTCAGGCCCAACTGTTCCAGCAACGGCTTGTAGACTTTGGTCATCGCCAGTGAAGTGGAATAAAGGGCAAAACAAAGTTGCTGATCCAGATGCAATAAAGCCTGTTCCGGGTTTTGTTCTTTGTTGTTGGTGAAAGTGTTCATAAATCACTCCGCATGAAAGTCTGTCCGGTTTAAAAGAAAACTACCTGTACTTCCTTGTGGAACCTTGTTGAGATTAAAAAAGCCTCCCGCAGGAGGCTTGGGGTTTAATTCAGCTGGCTATCAGTTCAGGT
>CBIMJC010000082.1:0-13968 GCA_966244125.1 uncultured Rheinheimera sp. | reverse complement strand
AGGGCTTGAAGACCGCGCGGCCGGTCAGGGCGTGGATGCTGCAGCGCGAGTCGGTGAATAACGAAAAACTGGCTTCAGGCTCAGCTCAGACTTTTAGCGGCCAAACCGGTTTATACGCCGACGTATTTTGGCGTGATAACGATGATTACAGCATTCCGGGTGAAGCCGAAGTGCATCAGGATGAAGATCACGAAGAAAAAGCCTCAGGCAAAGTGGCCAATACAGCAGCTACAGCCAAAGGCTTTAGCTTAGGCAGCAGTTATCTGCTGCAGAATGGTTTTGTTGGTATCTCTTTTGGCCAGTTAAAACGTGAATACGGTATTCCGGGTCATAGCCATGGTGGTCATGAACACGAAGGTGAAGAGCACACAGAAGAGTCTGTTTATGCTGATCTGAAGCAAGACAGAGTACAGTTTTTAAGTGAACTGGATCTGGATTTGCCCTGGTTGCAAAAACTGAATAGCCGCATTGCCTACACCGACTATAAGCATATGGAAATTGAACAGGGTGTGGTCGGCACTACTTTCAAAAACCAAAGCGAAGAAGCCCGTTTTGAATTGCTGCATCCGGTGATTTCTGATTGGCGTGGTGGTGTCAGTCTGCACTACAAACACAGTGATTTTGAGGCGGTAGGAGCTGAAGCTTTTACTCCACCTTCAGGCAGTGAAATGCTGGCTATTGCACTGATGGAAGAACGGCACTTTGGTTCTGTGTTGCTGCAATTAGGTGCCCGTACTGAGCAGGTGACTATTGATGCCAATGACGTGTTGTTACCTCAGCTCTCAGCACATTCGCACGACGAAGATGATCAGGGCCACGATCATGACCACGGTGCAGAATTTATCCGTGTTTTTGATGTAGAGCATAAGTTTAAACCCTACAGCTTGTCGGCTGGTGCGGTCTGGGATTTTACTGAAGGCTACAACTTAGGTGTGTCAGTGTCCCGCTCTGAGCGCGCGCCTTCGGCCTCTGAGTTATTGTCCTTTGGTCCTCATATTGGCACTGGCTCTTATGAAGTGGGCGCCTTGTTTAGCCTGAATACTGACCCGGAAGCAGAACAAGCCATAGTGCTGAATCGCCAGCCGGTTGAAATGGAAGTGGCCAATAACCTGGACCTGACGTTACGCAAAATCAGCGGTGATATTGGCCTGGTGTTAAATGCCTTCTACAACAAAGTAGATAACTACTACTACCAGCAAAACACCGGCTTATTTGCTGAAAGTGGCCACAGCCATGACCATGCTGATGAAGCAGGTCATGATCACAGCGGTGAGCTGCCGGTGTACCTTTTTGTCGCTGAAGATGTGATTTTGCATGGCTTTGAATCCCAGTTGGTCTGGCAAATAGCCCAGCCTTATCGCTTCACAGTGCAGGCAGATTATATCCGGGCCCGTCTGGACAGAGGCGGTGATTTACCCCGTACCCCACCGCTGCGTTTATCCGGTGAACTGGCTTATGAAGGTGATCAAATCTCGGCCGATCTGCGCCTGACCCGTTATTTCAAACAAGACAAAGTCTCAGAGCTGGAAAGCGCAACCTCAGGCTACAGCCTGTTGGATGCTTCGGTCAGTTATCACTTGAGTGGTTCCTTGCAGGACATGGTGCTTTATCTGAAAGGCGAAAACCTGACGGACGAAGAAGCCCGTGTTCACACCTCTTTTTTGAAAGACAAAACCCCCTTGCCTGGCCGTTCTTTCGGTTTAGGTATTCGTGGCCAATTTTAAGTTTTGTCGCGGCTGTTCAAATCCTGGTAAGTCGCGACCTTTTTATTTTTATGGAGTTTATATGTTGACATCAAAACTGAATCTACTGGCCTTACTGGTTAGTGCCTCTTTACTGGCCGCTTGTGGTGACAGCACCACCAACATAGTCGAAAAAGATCCTATTCCGGTGGAAGACGATCATGATCATGACCACGAAACCGGGGCTGGTCGTTTAGTTATCTCCGATAAAGACAGCACTATGCTCAGAGTCTATAACCTGGAAGACGGTGACTTACTGGGCCAGTTCAGCTCGCTGGCTAAAGCCTCAGCGTTATACGCTTCAGCCAGCCAGCGTTTTGCTATGGTGGTGCAACGCGAAACCGATAAAGTGGAGTTTATCGATGGTGGTTTATATCAGGAAGATCATGGTGATCACCTGCACCCTTATGAAGAAGAGCCTCGCCTGATGAGCCTGCAGTTGGCTGACAGCCGTCCTACTCATGTCACCACTACAGACGAGCAAATTGCCATCTTTTTTGACGGTAATGCCGCCACCTCCACTGTGGCTAAAGTAGCGGTGCTGAATGATGAGCAAATCAACGCAGGCAGCAATGATTATCCGGTTTTAACCTACAGCACTCATATGCATGGTGCAGCACAGGCGCGGGGTGACTTACTGGTCTCCACTATCCGTGATGCGGCGACAGCCAGCACTTTGCCGGATCAGGTGGGTATTTATCATGTGCATGGCGACCATTTTCATCTGGAGCAGGAATTTGAAACACGTTGCCCCGGCTTACATGGCAGTGCACAAAATAAAGAGTACGTTAGCTTTGGCTGTACTGACGGTGTGATGCTGTTAAAGCAAAATGGTGAAACTTTTACCGCCAGCAAAGTGGCCAATACGGCTGATTTCACTGGTACCATGCGGATTGGCACTCTGGAAGGACACGAAGATGCCGCTCATTTTATCGGCTTTGCCGGCGCCACTGTGTTTTCAGTTCAGCCTGCGACGGGCACTATGAACAAAGTGGAATGGCAGGCTGCTGCCGGCGCCGGTATCATAGGTTATGGTTTTGCTGATCATGGCGAAAAGTTTGTGCTGCTGGATTCGACCGGCGCTCTGACTATCCTCAATTACCAGGGCGCAGCTGCCACTGGTGCTGCTTTTGAGCTTGCCGGCAAAGTGCAGATCACCAGTGCAGATTTAACAGCTATGCCCACCGGCAGCCAATTGCAACTGGCTATCTCGGCAGCAGACGACAAGGTTTATGTCGCTGATCCATTGAGTAAAACAGTCAGCACTGTAGATTTGGCTGAAGCTAAAGTCACTGAGAAACAGGAACTGGGGTTTACCCCACATAAACTGGTATGGGTCGGTATTCCGGCTGCTCACGACCATTAAAAGCCAGAAACTAAGTCTTACCGTGGACCTGAGGGTGAGACTTAGTTCCTCTACTGAAGCATCAAAGCTAAAGCTTCATCTTCTGGCAAATAAGTTTTAAATATGCGTAACAAAGTGCCGTCCTGTTTGAGCTCCAGCATTAACTGTTGCCAGTCCTGCAGTTGTTTTTCATCAAAGTTTGTTTTTGCCAGCACTAACCCATGCTCAACACCAGTTTCCTGAGGGGCCCAATCCAGAATACGCAGCTTAGGGGAAAGTTGTAGCTCAGGGATCAGGTGGCGATACACTGGTGCCTGAGCAAAAATACCCTGAACCCGCTGTTGTTTCAGTGCTTTAAACAAAGTTCTGCTATCGGGGTAGTATTGCAATCTGTTCAGCTCAGACAGTTGTCTGATGACCTCGTCATTAAAGTTGCCATGTTTAAAAGACCGTACTGCGCCAAAAACTAAATCGGCTCTCTGTATGAAATCCTCAGCCTGTTGCACTGACAAAGGTACATTTGGCGCTAATAACACCACACTTTTCATTTGCATATAAGGGATAAACCAGGCAAATCTCTGGCGTTCCGGGGTTGCCATGCCGGACACTGAGAAATCGAGATCTCCTTGTTCCAGATCATGCCAAATCCGGGCTCTTGGCATAAGGCTGGTATAAATTTTACAGCCAGTGCGCTGGCGCACTTCGTTAATAATGTCCTGGTCGATACCACTTCGGCCATCAAAAAATAACACACCATGTTCGTATAACCCTGCAGTCCATGCTTTGTTTGGGCAAGTTATTGCGGCAAAAGCAGGAGGAACTGTACATACACAAAGTAGAATGGAAAGCCATAAAGACACTGCGTAGATCTGCTGAAACTTCATGGAGTTGAGGTCCTTAATGACAAAGGTTATTGGATAAAGCAAAGCTAATTAAAAGTGGCTCTAGCCGGAAAGTAAAGCGAAGCTGATGCAGAAAATTTGATGAGTGGCTGTGGTTTAGTTTATGAGTTTGAACTCAAAGCTGTTAGAGAACCCTTGGTCAATTAGGCTATCAGATTTGCGTATCCATTAAACCAAGCTGGCTGCTTTTGACTAACAACTGATTGAGGTTGTTAACCTCAAGTTTGCGCATCAGGTTTTCCCTGTGTTTGTCAGTGGTTTTTGGTGACAAATTCAGTTGCAATGCAATTTGATTGTTGGTTAAACCACGGCAAATTAAACTCAAAATCTGAAACTCTCTTTTGGTTAACACATGCTCTTGCTGCCGTGCCAGTTGTTGCACTACACCGTTGTTGTAAGTAGCTCCGGCCATCACCTGACGTATCGCACTGAGCAAGTCTTGTGCGCTGCCATCTTTAAGCAAAATTGCATCTGCTTTGGCCTGATGTAACTGCGACAGAATGCTGGGGTTGTGACTGCCGGTCAGCACTATAACCTTGAGGCTGGGGTCTCGCTGTTTAACATAGCTGATGCTGGCAATAGTGTCAGGGCCTGGCATATGGTAATCCAGTAGTAACAGATCTGGCTGGCTGTGCTTTACCGTACTAAGCAGCTCTGCTAGATTATCCAGCTCTGCCACAATGTGCAGATCCTGTTGCGAACTTATTAATAATTTCAGGCCTTCACGAAATATTTTGTGGTCGTCGGCCATTAAAATACGGATTGTTTGGCTGGTGTTCATGACTTTTTCTGCTGTATCAGCACAGCTTTATCGCTGCTTTTTTTATATCGTTTTGCTGCTTTGTGGGGCCAAGCTTAACTCAGCGCCTCTGGATTCTCCAGCTATTCAGAGTTGCCTTTGGACCCATAGTGCACAGATGCTGCCTTTATTGCCCTGCCAGCAGGACGTCACTCCGCAGGATTATCAGCAAAGGTTTGGTTCTCCCCACAGCGCTTTTCCGTTGCGTTATCAAAAATACCTGCTGAACAATAACAGCAGCCAAAGTATAGAGCTGCAGCTTTGGTTGGGCGTGCCGGATCTGTATCAGCTCGAGCTGAAACTGCTGCACAAGGGGTCAGTGCTGAAGACCTCTGCTTATGGACCTGCAGACAGTTTTGCACAGCGTGAAGTGTTGAATAACAAACTGGTGTTTGATATCCGGCTGGCTCCGGGAGAAACTGAGTTATGGCTGGCCTATTACATTCATGCGCGCGGTTCGTTGTCACCTCAGTTGTATCAAAAAGATGCGCTACAAGCTGCAGATACGGGGCAATATTTACTCAATGGTGTTGTCGTCGGCATGATGCTCACTTTGTTGATTGTGATGTTTTTTTACCAATCTTTTGCCGGACAAAATGCGTATTTTGCTTACAGTCTGGTGGTACTTGGGCAAGTGCTGCTGTTACTGCAAATGGAAGGCTATTTGTTCCGCTTTATCTGGCCAGACAATCCGGCTCTGAACCATCAGATGCCTGGTTTAATTTCTGCAGTGGCTTTGGCTGCACATTCTGTGTTTGTGATGTTGTTTTTTCAGTTGAAGGCCCGCTTCGCGCTATTGTTCAGATTACATCTGCTGCTGCTGATTGCGCTTGGTATCAGCTTGTGTTTTTCCGGAACTTTGTGGTTATTACCTGCTGTTGTTCTGGTTGCCATTGGTTATGCTTTGCTCTCTGTCTGCACAGCAGTTTTGGTGTTTAAAGCCAGGTTACCGGGGGCCGTCCTGTACCTGGTCGGCACCGTGTTGTTGATGCTATTTAGTGTGTTGTTGCTGATCCTGGGCGTTGTAGGGTTAAATCCTTTTCCAGAATTTAGCTTTTTTAATTACCCCAAGTTAGGTTTTTTGATGGAAACCAGCTGTCTGTCTGCTGCTATGGTCAGCAAAGTCAGGGCTTTTCAGCAACAGCAAGCTGAATTGCGGGTCCGCAGGTTAGCTGAGGCTCAACAGTTATTGCTGGCGGAACAGGATAAAAAGCAGGCACAAGAACAAGTCCTGCAACAAAGTTTACAACTGGCCAGCACCAGTCACGATATTTCGCAGCCGCTGTCCTCTTTACGTTATGCCATAGAAGTGTTGAAACAAAGTCAAGAGTTGCAACCTGTGGCTGAGCATATAGATAAAACCATCAGCTATGCGCAAACTCTGCTCAAAGATGTCATAGAGCAAAGCAAACGTGATCATCAGCAGCCGCAGGCTGTGGTGTTGTCGAAACTGATGCTGCAACTACAGGCTGATTTTCAGGGCACCGCTTTACATAAAGGTCTGCAGCTCAAAGTGATCCCTTGCTCTTTGCAGGTCAGTGGCTCCTACCTGGTGTTGTATCGGATCCTGGCGAATCTGCTGAGCAATGCGTTGCGATACAGTCAAAAAGGCAAAGTCTTGTTGGGTGTGCGGCGTCGTGATGATGGCCTGATTATTCAGGTACTTGATACGGGGCCAGGTTTGTTGCCCGGGCAGCTGAAACTGCTCACTCAGGCCTTTACCCGTGATGCACAGGATCAGGCCGGTTATGGTCTTGGGCTTTTTATCGTGAAATCTTTGTGTGAACAATCCGGTTATCAGTTGAAGGTCAGCTCCAGGCTCAATAAAGGCAGTTGTTTTAGTATTCGGATCCCGACTGCTTCTGCAACATCTAACCTGATGTGATTCCCTGCTCCCACCCCAGTCTCAGCTGCTCTGAATAAAACTACGGTGATCTCCTTATACCCCTCTGGCCACAGCTTTTTGATGCTGCTCATCCAGCTCGAACAGCAAAGGGGAAGGGATTGTTATGTTAATCAGAATTTGGCGGTTTTTGGTCGCACTCTGTGATATTCGCCGTGGTTATCGTCTACTGACAGGTCGCAGTAAACTGGATGTAGTTTTTATTTGTAATATCCGTGACGAGGCGGAGCGGCGGTTATTTTACCGGCCTGATGCAACCCATCAAAGCCAGGAAAATGGCCCACGTATGCATTTGCACGGCATAGCTGGCCAAATTCGTGGTATTAATTTTACCGCGGAAGAAATGTACAGCAAAGAAGGTCGTAAGCTGGCAAAGCAGGCCTTTATTGAGGCGGTGCAATGGGCGCAGCAGCAAGGAGCCAAAGTGGTGTTGTTAGCTGCATCAACAAAACGCCTGTTTGGCCGCGATGGTACAGAGCTGAAAAAGCTGTTTCCACAGATGTTATTCACTATTGGTGACAATGGTACGGCGCAACTCTTGTGTGCAGATGTAGACAGAGCGATCAATCAGGCTGGATTAATTAAGCCCCGCATTCTGATCATCGGGCCTTATGGCATACTGGGCGGTGCTGTTGCCGAACATTTGCTGTCCGAAGGTTATGAGCTGATTGGCTTTGGTGCTAATGCCCAACACCTGGCTGATTTTCATCAAAACACTGGCATAGCCGTGGCCTACCATTGGTCTGAGATCGGTCAGGTGGATCTGGTGGTGGCTTGTACACATAGCACAGAGGCGAAGTTAACAGCTTTAAGTCTGGATATGCTCAGAAGGCCACAGCGTAAATTACTGGTGGTGGATGTGGCTGAGCCAGCCAATCTGGACCGCAAAGTGTATGCCCGGTGCCGGGACTTAGTGATTAGGCAGGATGCCGGTAATGCCTATTCGCCATCACTTCACTATGTGCTGGGCGCTTTAACCTATCGCAAACTGATGTTGTCCAAAGGTACAGTCTTTGGCTGCTTTGCTGAAGCTATGGCTTTGTATCATGCGGTGTTCCGTGAGCATAACCCCGTGGCTTTGCAACAGGACTGGTTTGAAGTCTCGGCTTTTCACCGTGCTTTAGTCAAAGAAGCCTTTCACTCTTTACAGATAGATGCACCGCAACCTCATTGTTTTGGCCAGGTAGTCACCAGCTTTGATCTGGATATAACAGCTGTTTCAGCCGAATCTACAACTCAATTGCAGGGCCAGTCGGCATGAACTGGTCTGTCACTAAAGCCCGTTGGCTATTGGTATTGTCGCTTGTGGTGCTTGGTTTTTTTGGCTGGCAAAACCTGCAGGTAAAAAACGCCGGTATTATTCAGGATGCCTTACTGGACCCGCATAACCCTTATGTGCTGTGGCAACAGCAGGCGGAGCAGGATCCGGAACTGAACACTGGGGAAACTTTATCTTTTGTGCTGAGTTTCCCTGAAGGATTACAGCAACAGGATCTGGTACAACTGGTTCGAATGACGGAGCAGGTCCGGCAGTTGTTTCCGCAAGGAGTGGTCTGGAGTCTGGCAGCCAATAGCTATCAGTATCAGGCCAATGGCGGTGAAGTGAAATCCGAGCCTTATCTGCCAGAGCAGTGGCTGGATCAAAAAGGCCTGCCGAGATTTGAGCTGGATCTGGAATTGCTGAAGCAACGGGTACAGCAAGATCCTAATCTGTATGGGCCTT
The DNA here is from genome assembly GCA_966244125.1 of uncultured Rheinheimera sp. Classification (GTDB taxonomy): domain Bacteria; phylum Pseudomonadota; class Gammaproteobacteria; order Enterobacterales; family Alteromonadaceae; genus Pararheinheimera. The sequence continues at coordinate 5,554 of CBIMJC010000082.1, read as the reverse complement.
TGATTGGCAAGACCTTTGATTACGCACAAATACTGGTGTTTTTGCCGAAAAACTACAGCGAGCAAGGTGTTGCTGACACTGTGGCTGAATACCTGGAGCAGCGCAGTGTGTCAGAATTGGAATGGCTGCTGTGGAAGGGCGATATCCAGCCTGCTGCCGAATTCGCCAATGTCAGTTTAGGTGGCTGGTCTGTGGCCAGAGGTCTGATGCATTATGCGCTGATTTCTGACGTGCTGTTTTACTCCACTATAGGCTTACTGGTTGCCACTTTAGCGGCATTTTTTTCGCTGGGTAGTTGGAGGCAGGCAGTGTTCTGCAGCCTGGCTATTTTTTGCTCTTTTGTGCTGGTGCGGGGCTCTATTTCGCTGCTGGATGATTTAGGGCTCAGGCTTTTTGGTTTACCCCTGTATGAGAGGGTATACTTTTTGTTGGTGCTCTCGGCCATGATAGTGGCCGGAATATCCTTTAATGTCCGGGCCTTTGAAGCCTTTAACGACGCCTGGCAACACCAGCAGGATCAACCTCATACCCGGCTTTGGCAAAGTCTGGCCCCACTGAAAACCAAGTTTAATCTGGTGGCTTTAATCGCCATAGTTAATTTTGCCACTTTGCCGCAAATTGGTATTCGCGGCATTATGGAAGTGGGGGTGTTATCCGCTTTAGGCATCTTGTATCAGCGGATTTTAGTCGTGACTTTGGTGCCAGCGCTGCAATTGTGTTTTGGCGGCCTGCCTTCCGATCTGCAGCAGAGTGTTATGGCGTCCTGGCAACAAGGCTACAGCAAAGCGGTGAACTGGCTGCCTGAGCAAAGTTATCTGGCCATTGTGGCTATGAATGCCCGTGCTTCTGCGCTGGTGGCGTTAAGTATCACGGCTGTAGTGCTTGGGAGCGCTTTGGCTGTCGTTGGCTACAACAGCAGCTCTGAGCAGCCGCTGATCCGGGTACTGGAAAAGCCGATAGATTATTTGCCTGACACCATAGTCGACCGGGGGCGTCAGATACTCAACCAGCCTGGCCACTATGGCTTTGGTCAGTTGCCTTATCTGGTTGTGCCTAAAAATCCACTGACAGCTGAAGGTTTTTCCGCTGTTGAAAATCCACTGTTTATCCACAGGGTGTATCAACTGCAACAGGCCATAGCTGGGCTTAGCGACAGTCGTTACGCCACCTCAGTGCTGGATAAATTATCTGAACTAAGTCAACAAACGCCGGAAATAGCTGCCACTTTACCTGCTACAGCACAGCAAGCTCATGATTTACTGCAGCTGATCAGCTGGGATATGCAGGATCCAGGCTTAAAAAACTATCTTTGGTCCAGCCAGGGTTATGTGCTTTTTCTGTCTCATCCTGCTGATGACTCGAAGCAATTGCGTGGCTTTGCCGAGCAGGTGATGCGGTTGGCTGAAGCTGAGTTTCCTGATCTGCAGCTGTTGCCTTTTGGTCGTCTGCACAGTTATCACCAGACTGATCTCTACATCAGTCAGGGTAAACCTCTGAATGTGTTGTTGTCTTTTCCACTGGTGGTTGGTTTGTGTTTTCTCTGGTTATGGCGTCAGCAGCAAAAACTCCGGCACTGTTCGCACTATAGCATCAGTCCGCTGAAAACCAGTCTGGCCATCAGCATACCTTTTGTATTTGCCTATGCGGTGGTGGTGCTGGTGATGGCTGCGCTGGATATTCCGCTGGATCAGGCGACCGCCTGTGCGACAGCTTTGGGTATTAACGCAGCTATAGATTTTGATCTCTATCTGGTAGATGACTTCAGGTTAGCGTTAGACAGCGGGAAAACGCCAGATCAGGCGCTGCAATATTGCCTGTTTCAGCGGGGCCGTCTGACGGTGCTGGACGCCAAACTCAACGCCATTTGTTTTAGCTTTTTAATGCTGTCGCCATTTTTACCTATACAGCGGCTGGGTTTTATCATGCTGGTGATGTTGGTTACCTGCGCTTTTGGTGCCTTGTTTTTAATGGCTGCGGTGTTACGTAGCTGTGTTGTGCTGCCAGTCAGTCAAACTGCAGTAGCCGCAGAGCACAAGATTAGGGGGTAAATAAGATGAATAAAATAATACTGTTAATCTCTGCACTGTTTAGTTTTGTTCTGAACGCAGAAGTTTTGCCGGATGCAAAAGAGTTAGTCAGCAAGGCCTGGCATAACTACCGGCAGCACAGTGATACAGAGCAGGAAAACATTCGCATTCTGCTGGAAAAAAACGGTCAGCGCAGCGAAAAAAATGTCACCCGCTGGACCAGATTTTTGACCGATGGTGAAAAGGTACTGATCCGTTTTGAAGCGCCTGCTGCAGATAAAGGCCTGGCTTTACTGATCCATAACGAAGGTTCACAAAAACAAATGTGGCTGAAAATGCCTAGTTGGGGCAAAGAGCGCAGGATCGCCGCTCACAGGGAAGCCCAATATTTTGCTGGTACAGATTTAACCTTTGAAGACAATAAGTTATTGGTCGGAGAGCAAACTGCGGATTTTAATTACCAGATTGTCAGCACCAACCCTGAGGGCTGGCAAATCGAAGCTGTTGCAGCTGCTCATGTTGTATCAGCCTATGGCAAACGCCGCATCTGGCTAACTAAAGATCTGGCGATCAGCAAAATAGAGTTTTATGACCCTGAGCATCAGTTAATCAAAACCTTAACTAATTTGTTTCTTCAGGTTGATGCAGAAGGTCGCTGGCGGGCCAATAGCATAGAAGTGGTGAATCATCAGGACCAAAGCCGCTCTGTGTTTGAGATCAGGCAGCGGCAGTTTCCCTCTGATTGGTCTGAGCATTTGTTTAACCCGGCAAGGTTAGCGGATTAGTTTTATGCAGTATTTTCTCTTTGCACTGCAGCTGATTGCCGGGGCAGCAGAGGACGGACCGGATAGTGATTACCTGCTGCAAAGTCACAGTAGCCTGTGGCAACAGCAAGGACCCTTGCTGCAGCAAGAGCTGTTGCTGCAAGGCCAATGGCACTGGCAGGACAAGGAACAAAGTTGGTTAGTCGAGACTAAGCTGCGGCTGGACAGTGCCGATCGGGGCTCACTGCTACAAAACCCATTTCCGGCAGCAGGCAGCCAACCCAAACTGGAGCTGCAGCAGCTCTGGTATGGGCGGCATGGGACGCTTCTGGAGATGAAATTAGGCTGGCAGCAATTTGACTGGTCGCTGGCAGACAGTATTTCACCTGCAGATCTGCTGAATCCGCGTGATTTTAGCGATATTACCAGGGTGACAAAACGTGCGTTGCCAGCTTTGTCTTTGCAATGGCAGTGGCAAAGACCGCTACAACTGGTGGTACATTCCTATACCCCGGCAGCGGTTTTACCTGCTGATAGTTTTGCCTTGCCACAGACGCCAGGTGTTCTGCTCAACGCTGCAGAACCAAAGCAAAATAACCTATCTTATGGGCTGCGCTGGTCTGGGAATGATGCCGGAATAGACTGGTTTGTGCTGGGATATAAGGGGCATAATTATGCGCCTTCCGCCGATCTGGTGCCAACAGAGGCTCAGCCCCGGATCCAGGTTTTTCATGACAAGTTACAACAACTCTCATTCGGACTCACCAGCCCTGTAGCAGAAAACTCTCTGTTCAGAGCTGAGCTGGCCAGAGTATGGCAGTTTCAAGGGGATGATTACTGGCAATGGGTGGTATCACTGGAGCAGGAATGGTTTGGTTTGCTGACCGGGCAGGAGCTTTGGTCTGTATTGTTGCAATGGGCCGATGAAAAAGTGGCTAAACAAGGAACTGAGCTGCCGGGCTGGACTGACTTTCGCCGTATGTTTCAGCACAATCTGATGCTAAGACTCAGTTATGACCCGGATGGCGGTGCAGAGCTGCAGACAGTGCTGGAACTGAGCTCAGATCTGGCGGCCGAAAGCCGTTATCTGAAGTTGTATCAACATCAAAGGCTGAATGATCAGTGGCAATTGCAGGTAGGGACCCAGCAATTTTTTGGTACAGCGGCTGGTGTCTGGGGCTTGTATCAGGACAAAGACAGGCTTTACCTGCAACTGGATTATCATTTTTGATCAAGGAGTAAACCCAAAGCTAAATCATAAGGTAAATGGTTGTGAAAGATCCGTTCCAGCGTGCCGTCCTGCCGCATTTCATCGAAGAGCTCTTGCCATTCCTGCTGCTGTTTTTGGCTAAAACTTTGTTTTGATAACACCACACCATGGTGGGTATCGGCTTCGGTTGGTGCCCAGTCCAGCAGCCTGAAGTCTTTATCTAATCCAGTGTTTGCACTCATGCGAAAGTACACCGGAGGTTGAGCGAAAATGGCCTGAACTCTGTTTTGTTTTAGCGCCTTATACAAGGTGTGAATATCAGGGTAATACAATACTCTGTTTTGCTTTTTCAGTAGCTCCAAAAACTGGTCATGAAACACGCCATGTTTGTAAGAACGGATGGCGCCAAAAAACAAGGAAGGTTGTTCGAGAAAATCTTTACTGCTTTCTACCAGTGCCGGAACCTTAGGGTGTAACACGGCCCAATTTTTCATTTTCAGATAATGAATAAACCAGGCAAAACGGCGCCGCTCCGGCGTTTCTATCGCGGTAACACTCAAATCCAGTCCACCGTTTTCAAGCTGGTACCAGATTCTGGCTCTGGGTTGCACTGAGTCTGCAAATTTGCAGCCTGTTCTTTTAGCGATTTCATCAAGTAACTCTTTGTCTATACCAGTCTTCCCATCCAGCCCCAGCATGCCATTGTCATAAAGTGCTGCCTGCCATGGTTTTTTTGGGCAATCTAAGGCTGAGGAATGAATGGAATACAGAGCAGTGCACAATGACAAAAGCAGGGCGATGCAACGAGCTAAGACGAAACTCCGCTTCATTTGATATCTTCCCTGTATAAGGTCTTTATGGATAGGCCTGTGTAAGTAAGGCTTCTTTTGGCTAAAAGTAAAGTAAGGCGCCAGCAGAAACTAAGCTAAGTTCAGCCGGCGCCTTGTAATAATAAAGTTGATCTATTTCGTCTTCTCCGGCCAGCTGGCAGGTAAAGATAAATCACCTGAAGCCACATCGTACACATTCACTACGCACAGAAGCGGGTTGTGCAGGTTGGCATTGACTTTCAGTGCTGCTGTTACACCGTCGTAGTTAAAATCAGTGGGGAAGCCCACTTCTTTTAACGGTACCCGGATGGTGACAGTATCTTTTTTAAGGTTGAAATCATAACCCGGAGAGTCGATATAAATCGGCGCGCCCGGCCAGGTTTTTGGCACTTTCGGGGTTTCACCCTGTGGGATATCCCGCACTTTTAAACCTTTAGGGCCACAGCTTTCATCCGGAGTTAGCACCACCCAATGTGAATGCCAGTCGTCGCCATCGTTGGCCAGATTGCCATCGTTGTTTTCGTCATACAAAGGGGTGTCATCAAAGTCAGGGTGGGCTGTTAACGCCAGCGCCACTATGCCTTTTTTACCATCAAAACCTATCACTGAAGAATCCAGTGTGGTGGGCCAGACATAACTCAGGACTTCTGCTGTGGCAAATTTTCCGCCATTGCTGACTGGTTTTTCTGCACCTGCAGTGCCTGCAACCACCTGCTCAAACAC
>CBIMJC010000081.1:0-13988 GCA_966244125.1 uncultured Rheinheimera sp. | reverse complement strand
ATTACATCGACTTAGCCATCAAGCATCCGGAAGACCCCAGTAAATTTGTATTGGCGCTGGAATATGACGGCGCTGGTTATTATGGCGCAACTTCGGCACGCGACCGTGAAAGGTTGCGCCAAAGTGTGCTGGAAGGCCTTGGCTGGAGCTTTGAACGCATTTGGTCCACAGACTGGTTTCGCGATCCAGAAGCAGAGTTACATCGCCTGAAAGTATTGATAGATAAAGCTATAACCCAACACAACGAGTTGATGCTGACAATGGCAACACAAGTCAATAGCACCAGACAAGTGAGACAACAGGTTGCCGCACCGGAGCTTGTTGCTGCGCCTATTCTGCGGGTAGAGGAAGAACAACCGGAGTTTGAAGCCTGCACTACGCCCTATAAAAAAGCCGATGTGTCTAAGCTAAATATCCCTCATGTCGATGATTTCAGTGCCATTCCCTTGAGTATGTTGGTGCATGCAGTAGAACGTATTGTGGAAACCGAATACCCAATATTCGCCAGCTTAGTGGCCACCCGCTTAGCCAACGCCGCAGGCCTGACACGGGTTGGCGCCAAAATTAAACGCACTGTTGATCAAGCCATAGAAAGCGCCGTAGCCAAAGGTTTGATACAGCTAGATAAAGACGAAGTGTTATGGCCGCAAGGTCGCAGCACAGTCAAACTAAGAAACTGGAACAGCGCCGACACAGCTACCCGCAAGCTGGAAAACGTCTGTGACGCCGAACTCACCAACGCCCTATTACTCACAGTGCAAGATGCACACGCCATAAGCGTAACAGATGCTGCATCCGCGGCTTTGGGCTTATTGGGTTTTCAACGTGCTACAGCACAGGCTGCAGAACGGATGGCGAAGTTGGCGCAGGTTCAATGCGATAAAGGTGTGTTGGTTTGTGAGAATGAGCGGTTGAAGATAGCATTACGTTAATATTTCAACTTTAACGTAAAGATCATTCAAATTAATAAATTATCGAACGAAAAAGGATATACCTAATGGCTTCTTTTAAGTTTCAAAGAAAATGAACCAATGCAGGCTAAGCAAAGTAGAGATAAAATGTTGTTGACTGACTCCTTTGAGAGCTTTTACATGTGGAAGTTCTCTTAGGTGCGGCTAAAAAGATAGTTTATAAATAGGGAACTAACATGCTTTCGTTACCTGCATCGCTGGAAATTGCTAAACTCGAAGAGTTTATCTCTAAAGTTAACTCTCTATCAGAGCTAGATAATATCGAGCTACCCGTAGAAACTAAAAATATTGCATTTGGTGGTTATGCTGCAGCGATTCAAGCAGTTAATACGTGGGCATTTGGATGTTCAGAAAAAAGGTTAAAGTTTAAAAAAAGTACGTCATCACAAAGTGAACAGATCAGGGACGCAATTCGACATCCGCATAAATTTGCAGCACTTATGATTGCCAAAGCATTTGAAGAAGAGAGAAGTGAATTCCAGCCGATTAGGCGTGAAATATATATGCTAGCGAAACAATCTATTGAAGCACAATCATCTAACCTCTATGGACAAAACAGAGGAAGATTGTGTTGGTATTCTTTCGTAGATCATAGTACAAAAGGATTTGATAGAAATTTTTATACATTATCCTCTGAATATCAGCCAACACCGAGGCATATTGATCACATCACCAGCATAATTAGCTCGATGGTAGAAAAGTCAGCTACAGTTGCAGGTGGAGGTAAACTTCCTAACGAACAAAGCGTGAAAAATCTTGGTCGGATGTTCTACGAACTGTTTGTTAACACCCATGAACACGGAAGCAGGGATATTGATAGGAATAAGTGGCTCAAGCCTGCCACTCGCTTTATTTATACTTATGGGATTAACTTAACTGACGAAGCTTTAGCAAACGTTATTACGCAAGATGAAAATTTAAAAAGCTATATCTCCGGACTTGAAAAAACAAATAAATCTACTCGTCGCTTTGTAGAAATAAGCATTATAGACTCTGGCTTAGGATACTGCGGCAGATGGTATGCAGACAACCCTAATACAGATAGCTTTGACTGTGGCAACGTTGAGTCTGAATATGAGATCCTAAAAAAATGTTTTCAATTCCGAAGCAGTTCCACAAAAAATGAAATAAAAGGTAATGGTCTACCAGCTGTTATGGCAAATCTAACTGCACTAAATGGCTTTATGAGAATTAGGAGCGATCGATTGGCAGTATATAGGGATTTTGTTAATCAGCCGTTTACGTCATATAGGGAAGATAGTTTTGACTTTTTAGACTGGAATAGCAGAGTAAACTGTTTGGAAAAAATCACTGAAAATTCCAATGTACGTGGGGTCGCGGTAACAGTGTTGATACCTCTTTATGATAAATTAGAAACTAAGGAGGTAGTTAGATGAGTCGTTACTTTAGTTTCAGATTTAGGCAGGAGCCAAAACAAAGAGATTCTTTAGTCATATTTTGCCACTCGGACATTGATGTCCCATCGCTGACTAAAGTTATAAGAGATGATGTAAAGAAAAACCTACTCCCTCATTGTGTGATGATAATAAAGTACCACTTAGATTTACACACATATAATGAACTGATTTCTGACAATATATTTATTGGTGAGATTGAATCTTGGGTTGGGAGTATATCCGAAAAGCTATTATTCCTATCAGTAAATTCTGAGGGAATTATATCCGACATCGTATCTAACAACGAATTTTCATTTTCAAAATTACTGCTGACCTCAGGCGCGGCTCACATTTTTCAGAACAGAAAAGGACTTATTACTTCACTACCAAGTTACCACTTCGTCAAACCGTCAGGTGATCATTGTGACAAATTTATTAGAGCCTCTAATTTATTTACATCTGGTGTGGAAGTCGCTTTCTTATCAATTGGTCTACTCCCATATTTGAAAGAAAATATAAAGCAAATATATGTTGATACATCTTCAATTTCTTTCTTGGTGAGTATAGCTATTCAGCTATCAAACAAATTCAAAGACAATGCCCCCATTATTGAGAGTTTTGAGTCTTACTCTGTGTTCAAAAAATCTTATGATTTCAATGAGAAGAATAGCCTAGTTATTATTTCTGCCACAACCAGTGGTGGCTTAGCTAAACGTTTAACCTTGGACACTACATTCACTTTTAATGATATTATTACTCTTTTTTACTCGACCATACCTAGCGACCAAACTTCTATTTTTTGCATTTCAAAAGCTATTAACGGTAACATATATTCCTCACATGAAGCTGATTGTAAACTTTGCCGTCAAGGCTCAAAGATTATAAAGATTGAAGGAGAGCAATTTTTACCTGAAACACCTAAGCATGAATTGTTAGTAATTAAGAAAGTTGACTACAATAAAGAAAGACAGGATTTTTTTAAAGAATTTGCAACTAAAGGATTTCTTAAATTTGATATAGCTACTACACAAGATTTGGATAAAGAGCATTTCTACGTAGATGTTAAGAATATAGTTGAATCTAAGTCAAAAAGCTTTATTACTTCCCTAACAAAAAAAGTTAACAAGCACTTCTCTAGAGATATAAAGACTATTATTTCCATTGATGACAGTGACGCCAAAATATTAGCACAGAAAATATTGGATATAACAGGCGATAATTCTATCAAATTGGTATGCTACAAGGACATAACGGAAGATGACCTGAAAAATCATAGCTCAGTAATGGTAATCGCTAGTGCAATAACATCTGGTAGGCAATTACTTGCTGCAGCAAGAAAATTAAGAGGAATAGATCCCTCAGCAACAATAACTTACCTTGTAGGATTCGCAAAACTACCAACTGAAGATGCCTTTGAGCAGCTCAGAAAAGATCTATGTTTAGGTGGGCATGAGTTAATCTCCTTACGAACCTGCTACTTACCCAGATTCCGTGAGGGATTTCTAACACCTTGGGATATTGAACGACAGTTTTTATCTAAAATAGGAAATTCTATCGATCCATTCTCTGATGATTGCGCTGCATTACCGCAGATTCTAGCCACAAGATTGGAAAAAGAAACCGAACTAGCAGATCAAAACTCTTTATTTTTACCTACACCTACAGGTGAAGTTCTAAAGCTGAGAAATACTTTCGCATTTTGGAGTGGTACTAATTTAAAGCCATCTGAATCATCTCAAGCAGACGTTTATTGGACTATTCAAGCTATTTTACATGACTTGCGATTAAAGCATGATAACGGACTTGCAACAACTTATCACTCAACACTTATTAGCCCAGTTTGTTTTGATCGTTATAACGATGGACTTATACAGTCTTGTTTGTTACGAGCAGCAAAATCCATTGAGTTAAATTATGCGGTTGAAGAGGAATTTAGCCGACAGATCACAGATATAATAATTTCTATAATAGAGAATCACGACAACCCTCAAGGAGAGGCTTGCCTAGAGTTTCTTTTAGCTATTTGTACGGGGCGTTTGAAAATACAAAATAAGCACCTAAATGAAGTAGTTAGTCTAGAAATTAAAAACCCATCGGATGAAGTTTCATTCTTATTAGGGCAGATTAAGAAAATCGTTTAGATTAGTTATAAAAAGTCGACATAAATAATCTTAGCAAACAACAAAAGGCGCTCTGACCCACTTACTGTGGGTTTCAGACACCAGCTGCCATTAGACATTTATTTCTACTGGATGCGAGCGGGGACAAGCCCACGCCCCTACAGTTGAATATCAACAGGTAATAAAAAACCCGCCGGGTGGCGGGTTTCTTTTATTACCGATAATCTTCCGGACTAGGACAAGCACACATCAGGTTGCGGTCGCCGTATACGTCGTCGATACGGGTGACTGTTGGCCAGAATTTGTTTTCTGCCACGTACTGTGCAGGGAATGCAGCGTACTGACGCTCGTATGGGCGGTCCCAGCTTGGGTCGAAAATATCTTCCATCGTATGAGGGGCGAAATGCAGCGGGTTGTTGTCTGCAGTCCACTCCCCTGCTTCTACTTTGGCAATTTCATTGCGGATAGAAGTCATGGCGGTGATAAATTTGTCCAGCTCTACTTTGCTTTCAGACTCAGTAGGCTCGATCATCAGCGTGCCGGCTACCGGGAATGACATAGTTGGGGCGTGGAAGCCGTAGTCCATTAAACGTTTGGCGATGTCCATTTCGGTGACGCCGGTTTTTTCTTTTAATGGACGCATGTCGATAATACATTCGTGCGCTACGCGGCCGTTGGTGCCTACGTACAGTACCGGGAAGTGTTCGCCCAGTTTTTTCGCCATGTAGTTGGCGTTTAAAATCGCCATTTCAGTGGCCTGACGTAAACCTTCGCCGCCCATCATTTTGATGTACATCCAACTGATTGGCAGAATGCCTGCGCTACCAAATGGAGCAGCAGATACTGCGCCGTTGTTTGCGCCTGTGCCTTCAATTTTAACGACTGCGTGGTTTGGCATAAACGGAGCCAATTGTTTCTTCACACCTATTGGACCCATACCTGGGCCGCCACCGCCGTGAGGGATACAGAAGGTTTTGTGCAGGTTTAAATGCGATACGTCAGCACCGATAAAGCCAGGAGAGGTAATACCTACCTGAGCGTTCATATTGGCGCCGTCCATATACACCTGGCCACCGTGCGCGTGAACTATGTCACACAGCTCGCGGATAGACTCTTCAAACACACCGTGTGTTGAAGGGTAAGTCACCATAATGGCGGCTAACTTGTCAGATACGGCTTCGGCTTTGGCTTTTAAATCGGCCATGTCGATGTTGCCGCTCTTGTCGCAGTCAACCAGTACCACTTCAAAGCAAGCCATAGCTGCTGTGGCAGGATTAGTACCGTGGGCAGACACAGGAATTAAACACACGTTACGGTGTGAATCGCCGCGGCTTTCGTGGTATTTACGAATGGCGATCATACCGGCGTATTCGCCTTGTGCGCCTGAGTTTGGTTGCATAGACACAGCGTCGTAGCCTGTGATTTCTACTAACCAGTTGGCCAGCTCGCCAATCATGTCGTAATAACCTTCAGCCTGGTCGCGTGGCACGAATGGGTGCAAGGACCCGAATTCTGGCCAGGTCACCGGGATCATTTCGGCAGTTGCATTTAACTTCATGGTGCACGAACCTAAAGAAATCATTGAGTGGTTCAGTGCTAAGTCTTTGTTTTCCAGCTTTTTGATATAACGCAGCATTTCAGTTTCACTGTGGTACTGGTTAAATACCGGGTGCGTTAAGTACTTAGAAGTACGAACCAAGTCAGCAGGAATAGAGTTCGAGCCTTTAGCTACGATGTCAGCGTCCAGCTTAGTGACGTCTAAGCCATGACCAGCGCCTAATACGATGTCAAACAGCTGAGCGATATCAGAAGCTGACGTCAGTTCGTTAAAGCTTACGCTTAAGCTATCGGCGATATCAGTACGTAAGTTCACTTCTGCGGCGATAGCACGAGCTACAACGGCAGCACGGTCAGCCACTTTAAAAGTCACAGTGTCGAACCAGGTGTTGTGTACTAAAGACACGCCTTTGGCTTGCAGACCAGCTGCAAATACGTCAGCAGAACGGTGAATACGCTCTGCGATGTTTTTCAGGCCTTCCGGGCCGTGGTATACAGCGAAGAAAGACGCCATGTTCGCCAGTAACACCTGTGCAGTACAGATGTTGGAGTTAGCTTTTTCACGACGGATATGCTGTTCACGGGTTTGCATTGCCATACGCAGCGCCTGATTACCACGACGGTCTTTCGACACACCTATGATACGGCCTGGCATAGAACGTTTGTAATCGTCACGGGTAGCGAAGAATGCTGAGTGTGGGCCACCAAAAGCCATAGGTACACCAAAACGCTGGGCAGAACCTAAAACTACGTCTGCGCCTAATTCGCCCGGAGATTTTAATAACAATAAGCTCATCATGTCGGCTGCTACTGCAACTACGGCTTTTTTCGCCTGCAGCGCTGCAATCAGGCCGCTGTCGTTACGCACTTCACCCGTAGTAGAAGGGTACTGTAATAAAGCACCAAAGACGTCGTGGTTTACTGCGTCAGTGGCTTTGCCAATGATTACGTCAAAACCAAACATTTCCGCACGGGTACGCACTACGTCAATAGTTTGTGGGTGTACGTCGTCAGCGATAAAGTAGGTATTGGCTTTGCTTTTGGCTACACGTTTCGCCAGCGCCATAGCTTCTGCAGCAGCTGTTGCTTCGTCCAGTAATGAAGCAGATGCCAGCTCCATGCCTGTTAAATCTAAAGAAATTTGTTGGAAGTTCAGCAGAGCTTCTAAACGGCCCTGAGCAATTTCCGGCTGGTATGGGGTGTAGGCAGTGTACCAGCCCGGGTTTTCTAACACGTTACGTAAAATCACGTTTGGTGTCAGTGTTGGGTGGTAGCCCATACCAATGTAGCTTTTGAACATTTTGTTTTTGTTCGCAGCAGCTTTTAAGTACGCCAGAGCGTCCGCTTCAGTTGTGGCTTCACCAGTTGCCAATGGCTTTGGCAGGCGAATGGAAGCAGGCACAGTTTGTGCGATCAGCTCTTCCATGCTGCTTACGCCTAATTCAGCCAGCATAGCTGCTGTTTCGTTAGCGTCCGGGCCTATATGGCGTTGTATAAATTCCTGGTGATTCGCAAGTTGCGACAGGGTTTTCACAGCTGAAGTGGTCATGCCTTGAAGTTCCTAAATGGTCTTAACAATATGCTGGAGATTACGCACAGCCTCGGGCTTTGGCCCAGCTGTTGGTAAAATCCCTGTTGGGGTCAGCACGGGCGAGGTAAACCCCGTCCCTACAAAACCCGTTTATTTATTCATTACCCCAACCTTTAAGGTTGGCACGCCTACGTCTATCTATCGACATCTGCGGTTTTGTCTGGGCTCGTTGCGGGCGGGGGTGAACCCCGCCCCTACAATGCCCGTTTATTTATTCGTTCTAACCCAACCTTTTACGGTTGGACCACACACGTCTATCTATCGACATCTGCGGTTTTGTCTGGGCTCGTTGCGGGCGGGGGTAAACCCCGCCCCTACAATTCCCTGTGTCTCAATTCATTATCAGATATCCGTAGGGGCGAGGCTTGTCCTCGCCCGTCTGTCCGGTTTAATCCGACGCTCGGACGGTGGTAAACCCCGCCCCTACAATAACGCCCGTCTATCCGGTTTAACCGCATCGACGTTTTTCTACGCCTATCTGATAATTTAAAGCCCTGTGTGAACACAGGGCTTTAAAGTTAAATCAACGTCGACTTATTCTTCGTCAACAACGCTCTGGTAACCAGCAGCGTCTAACAGGCCAGCCAGTTCAGAAGCGTCAGAGGCTTTGATTTTGAACATCCAGCCTTCAGCGTATGGAGAGCTGTTCACCAGTTCTGGTGAGTCGTTTAACGCGTCGTTTACCGCTACAACTTCACCTGAAATTGGTGCATAGATGTCTGATGCTGCTTTTACAGACTCAGCTACAGCTACGTCGTCGCCCTGAGCCACAACATCACCCACGTCTGGTAATTCAACAAATACCATGTCACCTAACAGGTCCTGAGCGTGCTCAGTGATACCTACGGTGTAAACGCCATTGCCTTCGTCACGAACCCATTCGTGCGACGTTGCATATTTTAAATCGTTAGGGATGTTGCTCATTGTTATATTCCTTGGTGCTGAATTTGTTGTTAATCGCAGTCAGTCTACAAACTGACTCTGGCAAACAACATAGCGAAGCTATGCTTCTGCCGCAAGCTTATGGCCGCCTGCCTTGTTTGTTTATTTTTCAACCAACAGATAACAAACAAAGCAAGCCGCTGTATTTATTAAATTACTTTTTTACCCATACGCACAAAGTTAGGCTTTACAACTTTCACCTGAACCAGTTTGCCGCGGATATCCACTTCGGCTGTGTCGCCAGTCGAAGCTGGTACACGGGCCATAGCTATACTGAAACCTAAAGTAGGTGAGAAAGTACCAGAGGTAATTTCACCTTCGCCGCCTTCGGTCACCACTTTCTGGCCGTGACGTAATACGCCTTTTTGTTCCATCACTAAACCAACCAGCTTCATGGTGCCGGCCGCTTTTTGTTGTTCCAGTGCAGCACGGCCAATAAAGTTACGGTCGCTTGGTTCCCAGGCGATAGTCCAGCCCATATTGGCAGCCAGCGGAGAGACGGTTTCATCCATATCCTGACCGTACAGGTTCATACCTGCTTCTAAACGTAAAGTGTCACGGGCGCCTAAACCTGCTGGTTTTACACCAGCGTCCAGCAGTTTTTGCCAGAAATCTGCGGCTTCTTCGTTAGGTAAAGAGATTTCGTAACCGTCTTCGCCTGTGTAACCTGTCGTAGCAATAAACAGAGAACCGGCCTGAACACCAAAAAATGGCTTCATACCAGCCACAGCAGCTTTTTGTTCTTCAGTTAATAAAGTGGCTACTTTGGCTTTGGCTTGTGGGCCTTGCACTGCAATCATGGCGAACTCAGGGCGTTCGGTCACAGTGACGTTATAGGCTGCAGCTTGCTGGTTGATCCAGGCCAGATCTTTTTCGCGGGTCGCAGAGTTCACTACTAAGCGGAAGAAGTCTTCGGTCAGGAAGTAAACGATCAAATCGTCAATCACGCCACCAGCTTCGTTTAACATGCCGCTGTATAAGGCTTTGCCTGGCACAGTCAGTTTGTTGACGTCGTTGGCGAGTAAATAACGCAGGAAGTTGCGGGTGTTTGGCCCTTTCAGGTCAACGATAGTCATGTGAGAGACGTCGAACATACCAGCGTCCTGGCGGACATTGTGGTGTTCTTCAATTTGTGAACCGTAGTTCAGCGGCATATCCCAGCCGTGAAAGTCCACCATCTTTGCGCCACATTCGACATGCTTTGCGAATAATACTGTTTTTTGGGCCATCTAGCTTCTTCCCAGTTTTTTTGCTGCCGAAGCAGTCAACTAATTCTGGCCTGCGCTGCTGGAGCTTTTCAGGCCGCGTTATGCAACTTCAAACTACTCAGGAACTTGTCATTCGCTTGTCACAGAAATCTGCTTATAACCGAATGGCATTTTTAAGATGAACCGGATTATAACCGATGGGGCCAGAGGCCAACAGCCCCTTTTGGATTAGATTTAATAATGCGAATAGCAGGACTATAGCTCATAACCCTGCCTTTTCAGGCCTTTTAACAGCCCGTCACTTGGCTGCAGGCCTTGCCTTTATTGGGAGATCGCCGGAATCGCCTAAAGCCGCAGCCATTATTTTTTGTTTTACGAAAGGCAGTTTATCAGTCAGCGACATTCCCACACCACGCACTAATTTCAGTACTGGGTTTTGCCTGCCAAAGCCTTGTTTAAAGGCCTCCATAGCGGCGATCAGAGTTTGCGCCTCGGCTTTGCGCCAGCGTTCATAATTTCGCAGCATACGTTGCTCATTAATGGGTTTTTGCGCGCTAATTTGCTGACCTATTAGTTCTGCTAATGCGGCAACGTCCATTAAACCCAGGTTCATGCCCTGCCCCGCCAGCGGGTGAATGGTGTGCGCAGCGTCGGCCACCAGCACAGTTTTATTCAGCACCCATTCGCTGGCATAACGCATTTTTAGCGGATAACTGCTGAGGTCCGATTCAATCTGCAGTAATCCAAGCACAGAATTGCTGGCTGCCGTTAAGGCTTTATTAAACTGATCAACTGGCATAGCTTGCAGCTCTGCCGCCTGCTCCGGGCTGGTACTCCAGACAATAGAAACCAAATGCGGATCAGCCAATGGCAATAAGGCCAGCGGGCCTGTGGGTAAAAATACCTGACGGGCACAGCTTTGATGCGGCTCGCTGGTGCGGATTTGTGCCACTAAGGCCTGATGCTGGTAATCCCAAAAGGCGATAGGCATCTGCAATTGCTGGCGGACAAAAGAGTTAGCGCCATCTGCTGCCACCAGCAGTTTGCACAGAATTGGGCTTTGGCCTTCAATAGTCAGCAGGTTTTGTTGTTCACTATTGCTGATGCTTTGAATGCGGCTTTGAAACAGGCAACTGACATTGGTTTTGCTTTGCAGTTTGCTGTAAAGCACGGCGCGTAGCTGTTCGTTGTCTACTATCCAGCCCAGCTCATCACAACCTTGCTCAAGCGCAGAGAACTCAATGCGGCCAAAACTATCGGCTTCCCATACCTTCATATCGGTATAAGGCGCAGCTGATGTTAAATCCTGCCAAACACCCAGCTGGCTCAGCAACCTTTTGGATGCCTGATTCAGTGCGCTAACCCGCTTTAAGCTGGGTGCGGCAAGCGCAGGCGCAAGCTCTTTATCCAGCACTGCAATTTTAAGTGGTAAGTCGGCCAATAAAAGGGCAAGCGTTAAACCTGCACTACCTGCACCTACTATACAAATATCATTTTCGATCATCTGCGATCTCTTTTTTCAGGCTGAGGTTTAACTCAGCAGCGCCTTTAACTGGCGAATAGAATTCAGACCCATGGCCTGATTCGCCACGGCTTGTTTTAATTCAGGACAAAGGTTTAACGCGAATAAGCCTGTATTACGGCCAAGTGCCATCAGCCGGGAGCTATTGGAAAATAGCCGTACTAAAGAGTCTGTGTACAAAATGACTTGCTGCATATCAGGCAAACGCGCCTGCTGATAAGCTTTGGTCAGTTGGTAACCCCCCGCATCTGCCTGATGTTTTTGCAGCAATAAACTTAAACTATAAATATCGCGGATAGCTAAGTTAAACCCCTGACCTGCTATAGGGTGCAGGTTATGCAGGCTATTACCTAAAAGCACTGTGCGATGACGCGACGCTTCAGTGGCCCGCTTTAAACTTAAGGGATACACCACGCGCTGACCCACAGTTTTAAACACACCAGCACTGTGGCCTGCAGCCTGTTGCAATGCAGCTAAAAACTCTTCATCGGTTTGCTTTACATGATGCGCAGCCTGTTCTGGCGTTAAAGTCCAGACCAGCGAATAACGCTGCCGGGTTAAAGGCAATAAAGCCAAAGGCCCGGTGGGAGTAAAACGCTCAAAAGCTTTGTGTTGATGAGAATCGGCCAAACCTATATTGGCGATCAGCGCATGCTGCTGATAATCATCAGATTTCAGTTCAAAACCCGCTAAGCTGCGGCTGGGTGATAAACCGCCTTCAGCAATAACCAGTAACTTAGTCTGCAGCAAAGCGCCACTTTTCAGCTGAACCTGCTGCAGCTCTGCTGTTGGGTTTAAGGCGCTGATTGCATCCTGATAAAACCAACTTAAGCGCCCTTCTGCTGTGAAGGCTTTAAGTTTTTGCCACAAGACTTCGCCTATGGCTTCGACTTCGATCACCTGACCTAAGGCCGAGAGCTGATGATCGGCGGCATTTAAATAGGTTTTACCAAAATGGCCACGGTCGGAAATATGGATATGTTTAATAGCACAGCCACTTTGCTGCAGGTCCTGCCACAACCCCCATTGCCGCAACAGTTCCACACTGCCGTGTGCCAGGGCTATGCTGCGGCTGTCAAAGCTGGCTTTGGAGGGTTGCTCGTCAGTACCAAGTTCTGCACTCTGCTCAATAATAGCCAGCTTTAATGCAGGGTTTTGACTCAGCAATACATAAGCCAGCAGTGATCCGGCCATACCACCGCCTGCGATCACCAGCTCCAGCGGTTGTTCTGTACTCTGAGTCTCTGACATCAATGGATCCTGTTTTTAGCTGCGGCCTTGTGCCATTAAGGCTTCGATTTCGGCGATCTCTTTTGGCACTGACTCTGTTAAGTTGTCGTGACCTTGTGCTGTCACCAGCAAATTGTCTTCAATACGTACGGCCAGCCCCCACCACTTTGGAGCACAAGGCGAGTTGGTTGGAATATATAAACCAGGCTCTATGGTTAACACCATGCCGGGTGCAAAAGGCCGCTCTTCGCCAGCCACTTTGTAAGCGCCCACATCATGCACGTCCAGGCCTAACCAGTGGCCTAAACCGTGGATAAAATAGGCTTTGCAGGCGTTGTCTTTTAACAGCTGGTTCAGCTCGCCCTGCACAATACCTAACTCCAGTAAGCCTTTGGTCAGCTCAAGACAAGCAGCGTCCAGTGCATCTTTAAACTTATTGCCGGGTTTTACCTCTGCACAAGCGGCATATTGGGCATTGAGCACCACCTGATACAAAGCGGCCTGTTCTGGGCTGAATTTGCCGCTAACCGGGAAAGTACGGGTAATATCGGCCGTATAACCCTGATACTCAGCGCCAGCGTCAATCAGCACTAAATCGCCGTCTTTAAGCTGACTGCTGTTGTCGGTGTAATGCAAAATACAGCCGTTTTCACCAGCTCCTACTATGCAGTTGTAGCCCGGATGGCGGGCACCATTCATCGCAAACTCATGCAGAATATGGGCTTCGAGCTGATATTCCCACACACCGGCTTTAGCGGCCTGCATGGCTCTTTTATGCGCATTGGCACTAATAACTCCGGCTTTGCGCATCAGCTGTATTTCGTTTTCATCTTTAAACAAACGCATTTCGGCCGTCACAGGCCGTAAATCCTGTTGCACTGTAGGTGCTACGTAACCCCGTTTCGGATAAAGCCTTAAAGTGGCTAAAGTGGCTGCTACTTTGGCGTCAAATTCAGCATAAGTGCCCTGCGCATACCAAAGCGTCGTTTTTTGATTCAGCGCTTTAAGTAGCTCGTTATCCAGCTCAGAAACTGGCAAAGCGTCCAGCCCCAATACAGCTTTGGCTTGCTCCGGCCCTAAACGACGGCCTTGCCAGATTTCAGCCAACTGGTCCTTAGGACGGCACAGCAACAGACTAGCAGTGTTACCGGAATTATCTTTGCTTAGGATCAAAAGCGCGTCAGGTTCATTAAAACCAGTCAGATAAAAGAAGTCGCTGTCCTGACGAAAAGGATATTCAGTGTCTCGGCTGCGGGTTAATTCCACAGCTGCTGGTACTAAGACTACGCTGTTGTTTGGGATAGATGTAAGCAAGCGCTCACGTCTGTTTGAATAAAGGTTCACTGTCATTTGCTAAAGGCTCTTAATGCAAAGTTTTATTCTGAACTTCGGCTTTGCTGAATTTCAGCCCAACTTCGTTAAAACAGGTCAGTACCAGTAAACGAATATG
>CBIMJC010000080.1:0-14015 GCA_966244125.1 uncultured Rheinheimera sp. | reverse complement strand
AGGTGCTCCAGTCACCGCTGATATTAGCAAACTCGAAGACGGGCAGTTAATTCGGGTCGAGTGGCGGGGCAAGCCGGTGTGGATCGTGAAACGGACGCCAGCCATGCTGGAGAGTCTGACCAAAGCTGTAGATAAACTTCGTGACCCTGCTTCAGAAGAACCGCAACAACCTGATTACGCTAAAAATGATCATCGTTCGAAAAAGCCTGAGATTTTTGTTGCCGTAGGTATCTGTACTCACCTGGGTTGCTCTCCAACCTACATCATGAAAGATTTTGAAGCTCAGGTAGAAGGCATTCCTTCCGGTTTCTTCTGTCCATGTCACGGTTCTACTTATGATATGGCTGGTCGGGTATTCTCCGGTGTTCCGGCACCTAAAAACCTGATGATCCCACCTTATATGTTTGTCGATGACAGCACTATTCTGATTGGTGCAGATGAGGGGACAGCTTAATGTTTAAAAACTTTATGAGCTGGATTGAGTACCGCATGCCATTTATGGAGAAAATGAATCTCCATGTGATGCAGTACCCAGCGCCAAAAAACTTTAACTTCTGGTACTTCTTTGGCTCTTTAGCCATGTTAGTACTGGTGAACCAAATACTGACAGGTATCTGGTTAACCATGAACTTCGTTCCTACTTCTGAAGGTGCTTTTGCTTCTGTAGAATACATCATGCGTGATGTCGACTACGGTTGGTTGCTGCGTTATATGCACTCTACCGGTGCATCTGCCTTCTTCGTGGTTGTTTACCTGCATATGCTGCGTGGCATGATGTATGGTTCTTACCAGAAACCACGGGAATTACTGTGGATCTTCGGTATGCTGATTTTCTTAGTCTTAATGGCGGAAGCTTTTATGGGGTATTTATTACCCTGGGGTCAGATGTCATTCTGGGGTGCTCAGGTAATTATCTCTATCTTCGGTGTTATTCCGGTGATTGGTGATGATTTAACCCTGTGGATCCGTGGTGACTATGTTATTTCCGGCGCTACCTTAAACCGTTTCTTCGCATTACACGTTATTGCTCTGCCATTAGTGTTAGTGGTTCTGGTGTTCCTGCACATCATTGCTCTGCACGAAGTGGGTTCTAATAACCCTGACGGTATTGATGTAAAACGTCCAAATGATGGTCAGAAGATTGAAGACAACGTGTCTGACAAATTTACTTTCCATGAGTATTTCACCAAAGGCGGTAAGAAAATTATCGTTGATGCTATTCCTTTCCACCCGTACTACACGGTGAAAGACATAGTAGGTGTGGTAGGTTTCCTGTTTATTTTCTGTTGGGTTATTTTCTTCGCACCAGAAGGTGGTGGTTTCTTCCTTGAGCCGCCAAACTTTGAGCCGGCAAACCCGATGAAAACGCCTGAGCACATAGCGCCAGTCTGGTATTTCACGCCTTTCTACGCCATTTTACGTGCTGTACCTGATCAGTTGTTTGGTGCGATTTTTATGTTCCTGGCTATTATCTTCCTGGCCTTATTGCCATGGTTAGACCGTTGCCCTGTGCGTTCAATCCGTTACCGCAGCAATTTGCACAAAGCTAACTTAATTATGTTCTGTATCAGCTTTGTGGTGTTAGGTGTGTTAGGTGTATTACCTGCGACCCCAACTTATACCTTGTTAGCGCAGATTTTCTCGTTCACCTATTTTGCGTACTTTGGCCTGTTATGGTTCTACAGCAAAAATGAGAAAACCAAGCCGTTGCCAGTGAGGTTATCCTGATGATTAAAAAGTTATTTACTGTACTGGCGCTGGTTGCATCCAGCGCTGCTATGGCGGCTGGTGGTCATGCTGTGCATTTGGATAAAGCACCTATTGATCTGACGGACAAAGAGTCACTGCAACGTGGTGCCCGTATGTTCCAGAACTACTGCCTTGGTTGTCACCAGATGCAGTACCAGCGTTATTCCCGTACTTTCCGCGATTTAGGTATTCCTGATGACGTGGGTATGGAAACTTTAGGTTTTACTGCGAACAAAGTGGGCGACCATATTAAAAACGCAGCCCCTAAAGCGGATCTGGCCAACTGGTTTGGTGCTGCACCACCGGATTTAACCAACGTAGCCCGGGTTCGTGGTCCAGACTGGATTTACACTTATCTGCGTACATTCTATGTGGACCCAAGCCGTCCATTTGGTGTGAACAACGAAGTATTCCCTATGGTCGGTATGCCTCACGTGTTACAGGAGCTGCAGGGTATTCCTTACAAAGCTACTGAAACACGTCTGGTCGACGGTGTGCCAACAGAAGTTGATGTTGGTATTAAAACTGATGGTTCAGGTGAGCTGAGTACGGAAGAATACGACCGTGCTGTGGCTGATCTGGTGAACTATCTGGAATACGTCGGTGAGCCTTCCAAACTGGAATCGCGTAGCTTAGGCGTTAAAGTTCTGATCTTCTTAGGTATCTTCTTTATCTTCGCTTTCCTGCTGAAGAAAGAATACTGGAGAGATGTCCACTGAGGACACTAGTGTTTGCCTTTGAAGGGGCCGCGAGGCCCCTTTGTATTTATGCTGATAACCGGAGGATCCTATGGCGATTTCTGCCAACAGACGTGCTGTGATGACCTTGTTTTCAACAGCCAATGACATGTACTGTCATCAGGTCAGAATGGTCCTGGCGGAGAAAGGCGTCACAGTGGACATTATTCAGGTCAGTACAGATTGTCTGCCTGAAGACGTGTATGAGGTTAATCCTTACGGAACTTTGCCCACCTTGATGGACAGAGATTTAGCTTTATTCAAAGCTGATATCATTAGTGAATACCTGGATGAACGTTTCCCTCATCCACCTTTAATGCCGGTGTACCCGGTAGCCCGTGCTAATGCCCGTTTGATGATGCATCGCATCGAAAAAGACTGGTATGGGTTAGCGGCAAAAATTTTGCAGGATGGTCCGGACGCTGCTGTAGCCCGTCGTGATTTACGTGAAGGTTTATTAGCTATGGCGCCGTTGTTTCAGGAACATCCCTATTTTATGAGCGAAGAATACAGCCTGATTGATTGTTATCTGGCAGCTTTGCTCTGGCGTTTACCCTTATTTGGTATTGAACTGACAGGTGCTGGCAGCAAATTGCTGCAAAGTTATATGACCCGTATTTTTGAGCGGGACGGTTTTCAACAGTCATTAACAGAAGCAGAGCGTGAAATTCGCCGGGGGCGTGGTTACTGATGGATATGACATCAAACAAGCCTTATTTGATCCGGGCTTTTTATGAATGGATAGTGGACAACAACTTAACTCCTTATCTGGTGGTTAATGCCAATGTGCAGGGCTGTAAAGTGCCGGCACAGCACATTCAGAATGGCCAGATAGTGCTGAATATCCTGCCTTCTGCAGTCGGAAATATGTTGATGGGCAACGAGGTCATTACCTTCAACGCCCGCTTTGGTGGTAAACCTTTTGCGCTGACTATACCTGTCAAAGCCGTGCTTGCCATTTATGCCCGTGAAAATGGTGCTGGTACTATGTTTGATGCAGAGGACGATACGGATGAAGATATCCATCAGTTGGAAGCTGTATCTGAAGGTGAAGAAAATAATAACGCCGGACAGACACCACCGGACGACGAGCCTACCGATCCAAACAAAGGCAAAAAAGTATCTCACCTGCGCGTCGTGAAATAGTTCTGATAAGAATGAAATAAGCATCTGAGCTAAATCAGCTCAGATGCAACCTGCCAGAATGCTCTTAGTAGCGGCTCATGCAGTCGTTTTGATAAAGTACACAACCCTAAATCAAAAGGCGCAAACTCGTCTCCCTGAGTTA
Organism: uncultured Rheinheimera sp.; assembly: GCA_966244125.1. Lineage (GTDB taxonomy): Bacteria > Pseudomonadota > Gammaproteobacteria > Enterobacterales > Alteromonadaceae > Pararheinheimera. Next base: position 10,241 of record CBIMJC010000080.1, on the reverse strand, counting down.
AATACCTGACTCTGTCCCGTGCCGGGCTTTGTTGTGCCACTATAGCTGGCACCAATGCCACTCCGGTTCCCAAAGCTACCATACTGACCATGGCTTCATGACCTTCTACTTTTGCGACCACCTTGGGCTCAGCAATTCGTGCTTTACGCCATAACTCAAAGCGGCTTCGCACCGGACCGTGCTCAGGCAAAATAAAAGGCACTTGTTCCCAGGGGATGGGGCTTTGGCTAAGCAAATCATTGGTTTTGCAGGGGATCACTGGGGCTATCAACTGTAAGGGGACTTTGGCAATACTGCGAAACGCCATATTCAGTGGAAAATGCTCAGGATACACAGCGAGCGCTATATCTGCTTCGTCTTGTTTTACCTTCTCCAAAGCTGCAGAGGCATCCCCGGTAATCAGCTTAATTTCTGCCAAAGGACAAACTAAACGAAATTTATCCAGAATAGCAGGCAGGTGACTGAAGCTGGCGGTTACAGTACAAAACAGGCGGATTTCGCCACTTAAGGAAGCACTGGTTTCACTTAGATCAATTTGTAACTGATGCCATTGTTCTAAATAACTTTTCACAAAAGTTTGCACTTTCTGGCCCGCTAAAGTCAGTCGTACTGATCTGTTATCCCGATGAAACAACTCAACATTCAACTCTTCTTCCATGCGCTGGATCACCCGGCTTAGGGTCGAGGGACTGACATACATTTGTTCGCTGGTCCGGGCATAGTTCAGGCTGCTGGAAAGATGCAAAAAAAGCTGAGCGTTGCGAATATCCATAAGAGCCTCAATGCGAAATGTCGGTGTTGCATAAATTGAAATGCTGTGTTGTGAATATATCACTTCACGCAATTATTGCACTGTTTTATTCTCAAAGGCATCAAAACAGTGCATGACTTCTCTGTGCTGTTACGCTGAGCCCAATAGTTAGCCAGCTAAAAGAATTTGTCGGGATTTGTTATGAGTAACTACTTCAATACATTAAATTTGCGTCAGCAGTTAAAACAGTTAGGTAAATGCCGTTTTATGGCCAAAGAAGAGTTTGCCAAAGGCTCTGACTTATTAAAAGGCTGGAAAGTGGTGATTGTAGGTTGTGGTGCTCAGGGATTAAATCAGGGCCTGAATATGCGCGACTCAGGTCTGGATATTTCTTATGCATTACGTGCTGAAGCTATTGCCGCCAAACGTAAGTCATTCCAGAACGCTTCTGACAATGGTTTTAAAGTAGGTACTTACGAAGAGCTGATCCCAACGGCAGATTTAGTATTAAACCTGACGCCGGATAAACAGCATACGTCAGTGGTGAAAGCTGTAATGCCATTGATGAAGCAAGGTGCAACTTTAGCTTATTCGCACGGTTTTAATATTGTTGAAGAAGGCAATCAAATCCGTAAAGACATCACAGTGGTGATGGTGGCACCTAAGTGCCCGGGTACTGAAGTGCGCGAAGAATACAAACGCGGTTTTGGTGTGCCGACGCTGATTGCTGTGCACCCTGAAAACGACCCTAAAGGTTTAGGCTTAGAGATTGCCAAGGCGTACGCTTCTGCAACTGGTGGTGATCGTGCCGGTGTACTGGAGTCGTCTTTTGTGGCCGAAGTGAAGTCGGACTTAATGGGCGAACAGACCATTTTATGTGGCATGTTACAAACTGGTTCTATTCTGGCGTACGACAAGCTGGTCGCCGAAGGTGTAGAGCCTGGTTACGCCGCCAAGTTAATCCAGTATGGCTGGGAAACTGTGACTGAAGCCTTAAAACACGGTGGCATCACTCATATGATGGACCGTTTGTCGAACCCGGCCAAAATCAAAGCTTATGATTTAGCGGAAGAGTTAAAAGTGACTTTACGTCCACTGTTTGAAAAACATATGGACGATATCATCAGCGGTGAATTTTCCCGCACCATGATGGCCGATTGGGCCAATGATGATAAGCAGCTGTTCGGCTGGCGTGAAGAAACCCGTCAATCCGGTTTTGAGAATGCGCCGGTTTCCAGCGAACAAATTCCGGAGCAGGATTATTTCGACCGCGGCATTTTATTTGTCGCTATGGTAAAAGCCGGTGTTGAACTGGCATTCGAAACCATGGTTGCAGCTGGTATTGTCGAAGAGTCGGCTTATTACGAGTCATTGCATGAAACACCGTTGATCGCCAATACCATAGCGCGTAAACGTCTGTATGAGATGAACGTGGTGATTTCAGATACTGCTGAATACGGTAACTACCTGTTCAGTAACGCTGCAGTGCCTTTGTTACGTGATTTCGTTAACAAGTTAAGCGCTGAGTATATCGGCAAGGGCTTAAGCTCTGCGGCCACTGGTGTCGACAATATTCGCCTGATTGCTGTGAATGAAGCGATCCGCCAGCACCCTGTCGAGCTGGTTGGCAAAAAGTTAAGGGGCTATATGACCGCGATGAAAAAAATCGTTGGTTGATAGCAGAGACTTCATCAGTCTCACCCCAGGTACCGAGTTTTTACGTGGACCTTGGTTGTTTGCCCGGCTTTGCCGGGCTTTTTTTATTTATTCGCAGCCATCCATGGCGCTCACCCTGCGGGCCATCGTCGCTTTGCTCCGATGTTAAAAATTGCTCCGGCAATTTTTTGACCTTCGTACTTGCAGCCGCAGCGTTGTTGACTGCGCGCACTCGCCCTAGTCACATAGTGAACTATGCTCCTAGGGGCTCGATTGCTTGCCGCCTAGCTGCAACAGCAATTACTTTAGCAAATGGCTCTTCGTACTTGCCTCAATCCTGGTACACATAGTGAACTACGATCCTTGTGACTCGATTGCTTGTCGCCTGGCTGCAACAGCAATTACTTTGGCAAATGGATCTTCGTACTTGCCTCAATCCTGGTGCACATAGTGGACTATGCTCCTTGGGAATCGATTGCTTGTCGCCTGGCTGCAACAGCAATTACTCTGGCAAAGTATGCTGATCTCTATGAAAAACTCAGTGTATGCTTGCAGCATTCTTAAGGAGTAGAACAATGAAAACTATAGCTTTAGTAGCGCATGATGGGAAAAAGGCTGAATTGCTGGCCTGGGTAAAAGAACATGCTGATTTTTTTCAGGATAAACAATTGGTCGCCACTGGCACTACGGGCCGTTTGTTAAGTGAGGCGTTAAAAAAAGAGGTGTTGTGTCTGGCCAGTGGTCCTTTAGGTGGTGATCAGCAAATCGGCGCTTTAATTGCCGAGCAGAAAATTGACTGGCTGGTATTTTTTTGGGATCCGTTGTCGTCTCAGCCTCATGATCCTGATGTTAAAGCGCTGATCCGTTTGGCTGTGGTCTGGAACATCCCTGTGGCCTGTAATAAAGCCACAGCAGATTTTATTGTCACTTCAAAACTGGTAGGGCAGGATTATCAGCGCACAGTGCCGGACTTTTCAGCCCACAATAACAGATTGCCCTGAGCATCCTGCCATAAGGCTCAGAAGCCTGTTAACACCAGTTTTCCTATAGCTTGTTGGCTCTCAATCAACTGATGTGCCTTACGCAGGTTTTCGGCGTTAATTTTGCCAAAATCTGCGCTTAAGGTGGTTTTTAACTGACCCGCATCCACCATGTTTGCTACTTGCTGTAACAAGTGCTGCTGAGCAATCATATCTTCGGTTTGATACAAAGAGCGGGTAAACATCAGCTCCCAGTGCAGTGATAAACTTTTACGTTTCATCGGGCGTATATCAATAAGCTCCGGATCGTCTATCAACGCCAGTTTGCCCTGAGGTTTAATCAGCTCGATGATGTCGTTAAAGTGATAGTCGGTATGAGTCAGACTGATCACATAATCGACTTCAGGTAAACCCAGTGTTTTCAGCTGTGCTGCCATAGGCTTTTTATGATCCAGCACTAAATCTGCACCTAAGGTTTTTACCCATTCACTGGTCTCTGGTCTGGAGGCTGTACCAATGACCTTTAACTGAGTTTTTTGCCGTGCCAGTTGCAACAACACTGACCCCACGCCACCCGCTGCACCAATCACCAACAGAGATTTACCTTTAGTGTTGTGTTCATTCAGTTCAAGCCGGTCAAATAACAGCTCCCAGGCTGTAATGGCCGTTAAAGGTAAAGCTGCGGCTTCGGTAAAACTTAGGCTTTTTGGCTTAAAGCTGACAATACGCTGATCCACCAGGTGAAACTCGCTGTTTGAACCTGGTTTATCAATAGCACCGGCGTACCAGACTTCATCGCCTGCTTTAAAGGTTGTGACTGCGCTACCTACTGCGAGCACCACACCAGCAGCGTCCCAGCCTAATACTCTCGGTTGGCCCTGGGTGTCAGCATTACGGCGGATCTTGGTATCAACCGGATTTACGGATACAGCTTTTACTGCAACCAGCAGATCGTTTTCGCCCGGTGTTGGGGTGGGCAGCTCTATTTCGTATAAAGACTGTGGCTCTGTGGCTGGTAAATTCTGGCTATAGACTATGGCTTTCATCTGGATACTCCATTGGATTGATGCTATTAGTTTAAGTGTGCAGACTATTTAGAAAAATATGCTAAATTTGGATTCAGTTTCAAAAATAATTTGATAATGATGCTCAGAACCGACGACTTACAACTTTTTGTACTGACAGCAGATTTAGGCTCTATTTCGGCTGCCGCGCGTGAACTGGATCTGTCGCCTGCGCTCGCCAGTGTGGCGTTAAAACGACTGGAACAGCAGCTGAATACTCAACTGATTTTGCGTTCTACCCGCAGTTTAAGACTGACCACAGCAGGTATGGCCTATCTGGATTATGCCCGCCAGGCCATCCAGTTGTTGGGCCAGGGCCAGCAGCTATTGCAACTGGGCAAAGAGCAGTTATCCGGCGAACTGACCTTATCTATGCCGTCAGATTTTGGCCGTAATAGCATGGCGGTGTGGCTGGCGGAGTTTCAACAGCAGCACCCGAAGTTGCAGCTGAAAATCAGGGTTAGTGATCGTTTAGCTGATTTAGGTCGCCAGCCTGTGGATTTGGCTTTGCGTTATGGTGAACCTAAAGATTCGCAGCTGATTGCTATGCCTTTAGTACCGGATAATCACAGGGTACTTTGTGCCTCTCCTGATTATATTCGCCGCTTCGGAGCTCCGGAGCGACCAGAAGATATCAATGGACACCAGGTGTTACAGCTGGTGTTGGGAGAGGCTGTACATAGTAAATGGCAGTTCTGGCTGGACGGACAACCACAACAGGTGCAGGTGCGTGGCGCTTTAGTGGCTGACGATGGTGATGTGGTGCGGCGCTGGGCTGTGGCAGGTTTAGGTATTGCCTATAAATCCCGCTTGGATATTTTGTCTGATTTGCGCTCAGGCGCTTTGCTGAAGTTGTTACCTGACTATAAAACTGAGCAAGCGCCTTTGTATTTATTGGCGGTGCAGCGTTTGTCTTCCTCTCCTGTACTAAAAGCCTTATCAGAGTTTTTACTACAAAAGCTGAGCTTGTATTGGCATGGTTAAACCTGAAGATCAGAACATTAATCCGGATAACTCTTTTAGATACAGAGGAGTAGCCGGATGTTGGCTTAATTCAAAAAACAAAAAGGCCGTCAGGAAGATGCTGACTAAAGAACCCCAGAACCAGTGGTGTTTAGGTTGATCCTGCTCTTTGTGCTGCAGGTACTTTTTCAGCAAATAACTGCTAAGCACGGCCAAGAGCACTGAGCCTGCCAGCAAGCTGTAAAACAAGGCCAGGTTAGTACCTTTCAGTTGCCAGGCCACACCAGCCAGAATACCAGGCAGGAAATAAGCGATGGGCCAGAGCACACAAGCCAGAGTTGCTGCGGGGAAATAACGGGATGGTGCTAACTGCAGCATACCAGCTAACAAAGGCAATAATGGCCGGCTTGGGCCAATAAAACGGCCTGCAACTATCGCCAGCCAGACATTGTTTTCTAGAGCACCGCTGACTTTATCCAGCTCTTTTTGCTGACGGGATAACCAGTTCCAGCTTTCGAGCTGAGGCCTGAACTTACGTCCTGCCAGATAAGATAAGGAATCCCCAACCAAACCTGCAGTGGCTGCCACCAGGCAGGCGGTCCAGAAGCCCATTTGTTCAGCACCAATCAATACCCCAAAACTAAACATTAAAGCTGTACCTGGCACAAGCAGGCCCAGCACAGCCACAGACTCGGCAAAAGTGAGTAAGAATAAAATCAGCAGGGCATAGGCCTGATAATCAGTCAGCAACTGCTGTAACCATTGTTCCATCTGTCACTCGTATCTATTTCAAAGCTTTGATTATGGCAGTATCGGGGCTGAGGCTTGCATATTCAAGCAGCTTTGCCGCCAGAACCACAAAGAGATCGGATAAATCTGTTGGTTCGCAGAGATGTTATATTGTATCATTTTGTGCCTTTGCTTTATCAACTCAGCCCAATTTTTTGTAGTGACCGGACTAAAAACATCATGCCAAGCCTAAATTTTAAACTCTCTTTTCTTGTGCTCTCTTTAGGCTTTATTGCCTCTGTTCCTGTTGTTATGGCTGAGTCGGCAGAAGATATTGAGCGTATCGAAGTGTTGTATCGGCAGGCTTATCGTGGTGATATTCCGGCTCAGTCTTTACCCCAGTCCATTACAGTGATCGACAAAAGTGTATTGCAAGACAATGCCTTAACACGTTTTCAAGACGCTCTGGATTTTTCGGCCAGCATTTCCCGGCAGAATAACGGCGGTGGTTTATGGGATAGTTTTTCGCTGCGTGGTTTTCCCGGCAATGAAAATATGCCATCCGGTTATTTAATTAATGGCTTTAACGGTGGCCGTGGTTTTAGTGGTCATCGTGATTTATCCAATGTCGAATATGTGGAGATTTTAAAAGGGCCAGGCTCAGCACTTTATGGGCGCTCAGAGCCTGGTGGTACTATCAATGTCGTGACCCGCAAACCACAAAAACAGCAGGAAGGTTATCTGCAGCTTTCGACCGGTCGTTTTGATCAGCACAGAGTAGAAGCCGATTACACGAACGGCGTCGCCGATCATGTCGCTGTGCGTATTAATGGTGCAGTGCAGGATTATGGCAGTTTCCGCGATTATGTCAGCAGTAAAAAACAGGTGTTTACCCCTTCAGTGCGTATTGATCTGGATGATCAATCCGCCTTGTTATACGAGTTTGAATACCTGAAACAAGAGCAATTATTTGACCGCGGTATTGTTGTGCTAAATGGCGACTTTCACACAGTGCCACGCTCCCGTTATTTAGGTGAACCAGGTGATGGCCCCACAGAAATTGAGGCCACTGGCCATCAGTTATCCTATGAAACCAGCCTGACAGACCACTGGTCTTTGTTGGCTGGGGTAGGTTATCGCGACTCGTCATTAAGCGGCTTTTCTTCAGATGCTGAGTTAGCCAAAGCCCGGCAGTCTTTGTTTGACGACGGCGAAACCTTAACCCGTCAGCGCCGTTACCGTGATTATCAGGCGGAAGATACTTCTGTGCGTTTTGAGTTAAGTGGCCATCTGAATACAGTGGGCATTGTGCATCATCTGTTGATGGGCGCTGATGCCTATAATTATGATTTATATACCTTATTGTCACGTTTTCGTGGCCCTAAAGGCACTTACGCTTTAGATATCTTTAACCCTGTGTATGGGGGGACAGCCACAGCCCCTGCGCCTTTGTACGAAAATAAGGAAAGCCAAAAAGCCTGGGGTGTCTATCTGCAGGATCAAATGGATTTAACTCAACACTGGAAGTTACTGCTGGGTCTGCGCTTTGACGATTATCAGCAGGATATTCAGGAGCTTTTAAAAGCCACCCGCTCGGATAAAAGCGGTACTCAAGTCAGCCCCCGTATTGGTTTGGTTTATGAAGTAAACCCAGAGTTGAGTTTCTACAGCAGTTACTCCGAAGGTTTCCTGCCCTTAAGCGGCACTGACTATGCAGGTAATCCTTTTGAGCCGGAGCTCAGTGACTCTTATGAGATGGGAGCGAAATTCACCACTTCGGGCATCACAGGCACATTGGCCATATTTGATGCGAAAAAATCAAATATCCTGACCTCAGATCCGGTCAATGTCGGTTTTTCCGCCACTTTAGGTGAAGCCACCAGCCGCGGTATTGAGCTGGATTTACAAGGCCAGATCACCGATCAGCTCTCGGCTCAATTGTCTTATGCCTATCTGGACACACAAACTGCCAACGATATGATCAATATCGACTGGGGCGTCAATGTGCCGGCTGGCAGTCGTCTGGTGAATATTCCTAAACACAATGCCAGCCTGATGCTGACTCAATTGTTACCCTTAGGTTCAGTCGAAAGCCGCTTAGGTCTGCGTGTTAACCATGTAGCCAAACGCTTAGGCGATTCAGTCGACAGCAGTTATATGCTGCCGTCCCATACTTTGTTTGGTGTGTCCTGGGCTGCTGATTTGGATCAACACTGGAAAGCTCAGCTGAATGTCGACAACCTGTTTGACAAATTTTATATCCACAACTCCTATTCGGCGCTGTGGACAGTGCCGGGTGAACCACGTAGCTACAAAGTGAGCCTGACCTATGCCTTCTAACCCCGTCGTACTTGAGGCCGTAGCTTCGTTGACTGCGAGCTCTCGCCCCTGTCACATAAGACTTCTATGCTCCCGGGGTCTCACACTCTTGTCGCCTCGCCACAACGTCAATTACATAGGGGTTGGGAAATGATTATCCGTAGTCGTATCCAAAGCATCGATATGATGCGGGGTCTGGTGATGCTGATTATGCTGCTGGACCATGTACGGGAGCGGTTTTTTTATCATATGCAAGTGTCCGATCCTATGGATCTGGACAGCACCTCGGCTGGTTTGTTTTTTAGTCGTTTTGCTGCGCATTTATGTGCACCGGTATTTGTGTTTTTAACTGGTTTGTCGGCCTGGTTATATGCCAATCCGGCTCATGGACCAGCACGCTCTGCCCGTAGCTTCCTGCTGAAAAGAGGTCTGTTTTTAATAGCGCTGGAAGTTACCGTCATTAATTTTTCCTGGATGGGTTCTTATCATACCCTCTGGTTGCAGGTGATTTGGGCTATTGGCCTGAGTATGGTGCTGCTGGCGCTGTTACTGCAGTGGCCAAAAGCTCTGTTGGCACTATTGGGTTTTGGTATTGTGTTTGGTCATAATCTGCTGACGCCTGTTAGTTTTCAGCCGGATGAATGGGGCTACAGCTTATGGACCATTTTGCATGACCGTAATTTCTTAGTCAGCGAAGGAGCTGTGAAAATCAAAGCCAGTTATCCGGTTTTACCCTGGATAGGGGTGATTATTCTGGGCTATCTGGCTGGGCCTTTGTACAGTAAAACTATGTCTGCAGAGCATCGCGGCGCTTTATTGCTGCAGTTAGGAGCAAGCTGTTTAGCGCTGTTTGTGCTGCTACGGGGTTTTAACATCTACGGTGAAACGCTCGACTGGCAGCTTTATCCGGATCTAGCCACCAGCCTGATGTCGATACTGAATCTGACCAAGTATCCGCCTTCATTAAATTATCTGCTGGTGACTTTAGGTTTGATGTTTTTACTGCTGTTTGCACTAGAAAAGCTACAAGGCAACTGGACTCAGGTGTTGGTGAACTTTGGCTCGGCGCCAATGTTTTTCTATATACTGCATTTGTATGTGTTGCTGGTGCTTTACCAGATTGTATTGGCTCTGGTTGGGCCTAATCAGGGCGAATTATTTGCGGTGGATCATTTGGGCTGGATTTGGCTGATCACGGCGCTGTTAGCAGCAGTGTTGTATTACCCAACCACATGGTTTTCTTTGTACAAAAAACGCAGCCAGCAGGCCTGGATCCGTTATTTGTAACTCAGGATAGAGCAACTGCTGTGGTTTGGTTTTGGCCAGCCGCAGCTATCTGCCACTGCTGCATTTCATATAAACGTGACTCGCAGCGGGCAAAAGCAAATTCCAGCTGTTTCGCCTGATACAGCTCTGAAATCGCTACAGCAGAGCTCAGCAGTAATAAACAACCTCTGTCATAACATTCGTCCACCAGGGCAATAAAACGCCGGGCTTCATTGTCCAGCTTGCTGATATAAATATCCTGATGCTCACGCTGATAACTGTCTTCCACACCATGCAAAATAGCAGTGTCCGACACAGCGCTAAATTGTGGTACATCAAGCACAGCTATGGCCTTATAGCTGGCTGCCAGCTGCATATAATCCAGTTGACTGCGTGGTCCTGAGCAGAGCGCCATAAAATCAAAGCCTATGATCCGGTCGTTACTCCAGAGCGCCGGAAAACTCCGTCCGAACAAGGCAAAATCGGGTAGGGGCTGGACTTCCCCAAACAGCT
>CBIMJC010000079.1:0-14036 GCA_966244125.1 uncultured Rheinheimera sp. | reverse complement strand
GTTAAAAAAATTAAGTCTGATCAGCATCGCCTGTTTTGCTTCTGCCTCTTTGTCTTTTAATGCAATTGCCACACCAAAAAATGTTATTTATATGATTGGTGATGGCATGGGACCAGCTTATTTAGCGGCCTATCGTTACTATATGGATAATCCGGACACTAAAGTGGTGGAGCGTACTATCTTTGACGAACTCTGGATTGGTAACGCCAGTACCTACCCGGACGACGACACTGTGGTGACAGATTCAGCAGCTGCTGCAACGGCCTTATCCAGTACACATAAAACTTACAATGGCGCTATTGCTGTTGATCATGACCACAAACCTTTAGCCACTATGCTGGAAATAGCCAAAGCTAAAGGTATGCAGACTGGTGTGGTGGTGACAGCACAAATTAACCATGCCACTCCTGCCGGTTTTCTGGCGCATGACCCTAGCCGGCGTAACTATGATCAGATTGCTGACGATTACATCGACAACAAAGTAAATGGTCAGATAGTTGCCGATTTAATGCTCGGCGGCGGTACCAGCTATTTCATCCGCAAAGACCGTAATCTGGTGGAAGAATTTAAACAGGCGGGTTACCAGTACACCGACAACTGGGCCGGACTGGCCTCGTTAAATAAGCTGCCAGCTTTAGGTTTATTTGCTCCTAAGGGTTTTGTCAGCGCGCTGGACAACCCGGAGCCTTTGCCATTAAAACAAATGACTGAAAAGGCGCTGAAGCTGTTAACTCCTGCTGAAAAAGGTTTTGTGGTAATGATTGAGGGCAGCCAGATTGACTGGTGTGGCCATGCTAATGATATAGCTTGTGCTATGGCCGAAATGCATGATTTTGCTGAAGCGATAAAAGTAGCCAAAGCTTATGTGGATAGTCATCCTGATACTATTCTGGTGGTGACCGCAGATCATGAAACCGGTGGTTTGTCATTGGGGGCTAATGGCAACTACAGCTGGAAAAGAGATGTGATCAAAAAGGTAAAACATTCAGGTGACTACATTGCTGGTCAGCTGTTAGCACTGAAAGATGACAAGGTGTTGTATCAGGCATGGTTAGGTTTGACAGGCCTTGAACTGAAAACAGATGAGCAACAGTTGCTCGTTAAGGCGCGTGCTGAAGGCTTAGAGCCTCTGGCTAAAGCGGTAAAACAACGTATTGACCATCACTCCACCACGGGCTGGACCAGCGGCGGTCATACTGCGGCTGATGTCCCGGTCTTAGCTTATGGTGCAGATAAACAGCTGTTTGCAGGTTTTCAGGACAATACTGAAATCGCCGGAAAGCTGATCCGGTTGATTCAGCAGAAATAAGCCATCTGCTGCTGTTAAAAAAATAAACCCCACTGCATGCAGTGGGGTTTTTATTCAGCCCCCGGAAACTTCTGCTTATCACAGAAGTTTCCGGATCCCGCTTTAGATTACATAAACTTGTAGTCCAGACCTAAATAGAAAGTACGGCCATACACGTCAGTGTAACGAGGGTCGAAACCAACCTGGTGACCAGCGCCGCCAGTACGTAAAGACAGTGGAGGAGCACGGTCAGCTACGTTGTTGATACCGAAAGTCACACCCAGAGCTTCCATCGCCTGGTACTTGGTTTGATAGTTCACTGTGGCGTAAGAAGGTACGCTTAACTGAACGTCTGCACCAACACCAGTCACTGAACCTAAACGTACAGTACGTGAAGCAGCTGACTGAGCCTGATCTTCATAACCGCTGCGGTAGTTCAGGATCACGCTGTGATCGAAGTTACCATGACTTAAGGTGTTGCTGAACTTAGCTAAAGTTCTGAATACCACTTCGTTGTCATCACCAAAACGACCTAAGCTGCTGATCCAGTCATCAGTAGTACCAGGACGGGTGTATTTGCTATCCAGTACATAAGTACCAGCCAATGTGGTAGTTAAACGACCGAAAGATAAGTCATTACTTACTGTTAAGTCCCAGTCGATACCTTTGTTGATCGACTGACCTACGTTCACGCTGGCGAAAATGATAGCCAGTTCTTCCTGACCAGTCGCTTTGTTTGTCTTCGTAGTGAACAGATCACGGTAACGTACCGGGTTGTTCACGATCTGAGACTCAGTCACAGAAGTAACCAGGTTAGTCAGTTCAATGTTCCAGTAGTCCATGCTGAAGCTGAAGTTGTTATCAGGCGCATAAACAAAACCTAAAGTGTACTGCTCAGACTCTTCTGGTTTTAAGTTCGGGTTACCCTGACTGAAAGCTTCAAACTGCTGTGGAGACGGGCTACATACTTCAGCTAATGGATCTGAAGTACCAGCAAACGGACAAGAGTACGGGCTGCTTGTTACACCAAATTCAACTTTAGGCTGGCCTAAATCCAACATAGAAGGTGCTTTAAAGCCAGTACCAGTTGAAGCACGTACTAATAAGTCGTCAGTCACGTTGTAACGTAATGCCAGCTTATAAGTAGTGTCGTTCATTGAATCGTTCACTTTGTAGCTGCCCGGGCTTGCGATACCGTCTTCGTTGTATACGAAGTCAGATGTCACTTCACCGATGTTGTCATAACGTACAGCACCAGTCAGTTCCAGGTTCTCAAGAGCAGGAACTATCACTTCGACGAAACCACCGTAGTTGTCACGGCTTAAGTCGTATTCTGAACCAATGTTAGCGCCTAACAGCAGATCCTGCTTGTTCGCATCAGCCAGAGAACTGACATAGTGAGTGTTACGGAATTCAACACCAGTACCGATATAAACATCACCTGCAGGCAGAGAATACACTGGCGTAGAAGCTTTCAGATCCACACCTTTGACTTCAGTGGTATCGTTGCTCCAGTTACCGTAGTACTGAGAATCCTGCAGTGCTTTCAGGCCTTCAGCACTGATTTTATCCGGAGTATCAAATACGTTGACTAAACCAGAACTCACAGCTTCCATGAATTTATCAAAGATTGGGTAACCACCTGCGATGTTCTCGTCAGTGTCGTTCTTTGAGTAAGTGAAAGCGGCAGAGTAATCGATAGTGTCAAACACACCTTCAACACCTGTCACGATATGAGTTGACTTAGTATTCCACTCGGTCGCACGGCCACCCAGTGGTAAGGCACGCCATTGAGCCTGAACAGAAGTCACTGAACCCAAGTGAGCTGGATCAACGTAAGGAATCACATATTGCTGTGCTAAAGCTGAATCAGCAGCTAAAGGGAAGAAACCTGTTGCGTTAGGAGCGATACGAGTGATCTGAGAGAAATCAGAATACATCACATCAGCAAAAAGTTTTGTGTCATCATTCAGAGCCAGGTCAGCACCCAGCATTAATGAATCACGCTCATTTTCTGGCAGAATTTCTACTGTAGTAGTGTAGTCAAACTGACATAAGCCTGCTGCTTCAAAGTTATCAGCAGCACAAGCACCGTTTTGCTTTTGGTAAGGATTGAATACCGCTGAAGTCACTGATTTGCCAGTGGCATCAGTGTACACATAACGGGCGTTGGCAGGGATAGCGTTTGGCGAGCCTGCAACGTAGTAATATTGTTTGTTGTTTAATGTGAACGGGATAATACCAGTCTTAGAGAATTCACGGTCAGTCGCTTTCAGCTGTTCTTGTGAATCACGGCTGTAAGAGATCAGCACGTTGTAGCCGTCCGCGTCAAAATCACCTAAACCGCCGGTGATAGAGAAGTTGTCGCTGGTACCATTCTTTTCTTCTGGCTTGTTGTAACGGGCAGAAACACTCAGACCCTGAGCATCATCTTTAGTGATGAAGTTAACCACACCAGCGATAGCGTCAGAACCGTACAGAGCAGATGCGCCGTCTGTCAGTACTTCAACACGCTCAATAGCAGCCAATGGGATAGAGTTCAGATCTATTGTAGAACCTGAGCCACGTGGTGCCATTCTGCGGCCGTTGATCAACACCAGGGTGTAGTCAGAACCTAAACCACGTAAAGAAGCGGTTTTCATACCACCGCCGCCGCCACCTACAGAGTCACCGTCAGTCGTGAAACCCTGCATAGAAGGGATAGACTGGATTAAGTCACCAGCAGTTGCCAGACCTGAACGGTCAATAGCAGCGCGGTCAAGAACCTGAACCGGCAAAGCACCTTCAATGTCAGTACGCTTGATACTTGAACCTGTAACCTGAATACGTTCAACACTATCAGTTTCCTGAGCATGTACTGAACCAGAAAAAGTGACGCCTGATACAGCGCCAAAAGCAACAGCTAAACTAACAGCTTTTGACAACTTACTACTTACAAACATTTTATCTCCCTGGGCCACTGTGCAGTGACTCTGTTTTTACGGCAATCGACATGGGCGCCGATTGAAGTTACAACACGCCTGAATTGGGGCTACCCAAAACGGCGGCGGATGATAAAGGTAATATTTTATCGGGGTCAACCGCTTTTGCGGCGTAAATAGCCACGTTATCTGGCATCTATCGCAAACAATACAGGTGTTAAATTAATGATAAAAATCAACAATATAGAATGATGTATACAAAACGACCTTTGCCACTGTATTAAAATCAGACAACCCAAATAGAGGGGCATGACTTATCTGACTGTTTCATAAAAACAATTATGAAAAACATCATCTGGAAAGGCGGACAGAAGAAGATTAATTAATATACAGCTGTCAATCAGCTGTTGTTTTATTACAAAACTGAAAGTAAATGAGATGAAAAACACCATAAACTAAATTAGATGTGCACACAGAAGGGACAAGAGGCATGACTCATCATTGGATATAGTCAAGAGCTCCTGCCCGGCCAGGTATCAAGGTCTCAGACTTATGCTGAAGTTTTCAGCAACTGTTTTCTCAGTTTTGGCGCAGAAGTTTTTTCAGACAGCCAAATATCTAAAAATGCCGGTCCAAAAGCAGGATCTGCTACATCACCCAGCAGCTTATCATTGAAGTAAAACTGTACTCTGCCATCTGTTAATAAAACACAGCTTAGCTGGTCGCCTTTTTTGACGTCAGTCCAGAGTTTGTCCAGTTGTTTTGCCCAGTCCTGATGTTGGGCCGACACTTTACCTTGCAGATGTTTCCACTGATCTACTGTAGCTTCGATAAAATCAGCTTTGCTGATATCGCGCTGATAAGTCAGCTTGAGTACCACAGGCGCACTCTGCTGATAATCGCTCCAGCGACCATCTGCAGTGTAAAGTTGCGCCTGATATAAATCCCAGAATAAATAACTGAACTGACCCTGCCCTACTAATTTGATCTTATCTGGCATGGCCTGCGAATTTAGACTAAAAAATACCGCCATTATCATTGCTATCTTACGCATAAAATTTTCTGCTCCATCCGGATAACACACCATAACAGCCCCAGCAAACCACCAGAGCCACATAAGCCTCTGTAGTGCTACTCACCTGCATCTGACCACTTAAAGCTGCGCCTCCCAGATAAGCCATTGGACCAGAAACAGCAGCTATAAGTGCCGCCAGCCAGTAATTTTGTAAATAAGCCGAAAAGACCTGAACGACCACCAGACTGAAAACCAGCCATAAAGTCAGCATCCACCAGGGCAACCAGACCGATCCGGTAAAACTTAACACACCGCTGTAGTGCAATACCGAATCCAGGCTGATCCCCACCAGGGCCAAAGCCAGCCAGGCCACACGTTTTGCCTGACTACAACGCCATAAAGACCAAAGCACAAACAGCAATACAGGAATAAGCAGCAGGTTTTGAAATAACACCAGTGCAAACCAGCTCAGTTTAAAGCCGATCAACACAGGCCAGTTGATAACGCTCATGATTGACGCATCCCTGCTGCGACTTTACAGCGCCATGAATAAGGCAGCAGATTCAGCAGATGCAGACTCCAGACCAAACGTTTTGGAAAACGAATACGCTGTTGCTGCGTTTCAAGGCCCTGACGGATCCGCCCTGCGGCATCATCCACCTGCAGCAGAAAAGGCATCTTAAAATCGTTTTTTTGGGTTAGAGGTGTATCAACAAAACCAGGTTCAATCAGACAAACCCGCACGCCGGAGTCGGTTAAATCCACTCTTAAGCTATCAGCAAAGTAACTCAGAGCAGCTTTGCTGGCGCCATAAGCTTCTGCTTTGGTAAAAGGAAATAAATGAGCCAGACTGCTGACTATGGCCAGTGTGGCATTTTCTGCTTTTTGCAGCAGAGGTAATAACAATTTAACTGCTGCAACCTGGGCCTGAAAATTCAGGGCCATAGTCCGGTCGAAAATATCCAGAGGCAGATGAGTGGCATCGACATAATCACAACTACCCGCATTAAGAACCACTAAATCCAAAGCAGGGATTTGTTGGGAGAGTTGCTCTACAGCAGCCGAAAACAGCTCTGTGTTGGTCAAATCCAAAGGCAAAGCGCGAATGCTTTTGTGTTGGTTGTGCAGCTCATTCAGCGCATGAACAGAACGCGCCACAGCGATCACATTCCAACCCTGGTTAGCGTATTGAATGGCCAGTTCGCGGCCTAAGCCTGAACTGGCACCAGTGATTAAACAATAACGGGACATATACAGAGACTCTTAGGACATATGTCTGTGTATACGTGAGGTTTGTGTCTTTGGATCCCTTAATGTGAGACTGCGAGTTCTGACTGCCGGGCAGGCAAAACTTTGCGGCTCAGATTGCGGATCAAAAGGTAAAAGCCGGTGGATAACACCACTGTAAATCCAGAGGCCCAAATCAGCTTATCTACTGACGGGTTGTAACAAAGGAAATAAAGCAGCTGAGCGACATTCAGCACAGCTATGGCATACAACATAATTTCTTTATTAATACGATGCAGCACATAAGCCCCTAAAGGCGCCATCAGCAATACCACAGGGTAAGCACATAACCAGGTTTGCACCTGATACCCAGTTAAGCCCTGGTCAACAAAATGACGGTAGGCATAACCCAGCACACTAATTGCAGCCATCAGCATAATGCTCATATGAGTCGCAATCTTTTCCTGCATCCTAAACCTGGTTACCAGCAAGGTATACAAAATAATATCAGCCCCAGTGCCAAACAAACTGGCACACATGCCTCCTGCCACTAACATCAGCAGCAACAAGACAACATCCATGGGTTTCTTCAAGTCTAAAGTGGCTTTGCTGCCTCTGTGTTTACCAAAGCTGTAGACCACAGCAAAACTGGTGATTAGGCTTAAAAACAGCGCCTGCATAATGTACACAGGCAGTTGTTGCAGCAGTTGCATACCCAGCACAAAACCAGCAAAAGCCACCGGAATAAACACCAGTAAAGGTATGTAGGTTTTCAGCGTATTGGCTTTGTGACTTAAAATAAAAATACTGGCACTGGTCATGCCGATACTTTGGATCATTAAACTAAAATCCCGCGCCATGGTACGGTCTATATTGAGGAAGATATTTAACACAGGAAAAGCGACAGCTCCGCCGCCTTCAGGCGTCACACCAGCGACAAAAGCACCAGCCACCATAATAGCCGGGTAATACCAATGCTCTATTAAAAAACTCAGTTGATTAAACTGATGAAAAAGCACAAACCACACTACCAAAGCAGCAACAAACCAAATCCGAAACACCTTGCTGTCAAACATAAGCTGGATCCATTTTTATTATTAGAAAGACAGCATAAACTACCATGAAAACACTTTCATTGGTTTTATGGTTATGAATTTTGAAATGATTGTTTTGGAGCGAAATTAAGGCTTAAGCGTACAAATCCAGACTAAACATTTGCTGAACTTTTTCGCGTTTTTCCTGATTGGCAAGCATTTCGTAGGCATCTAAAGCCTGTTGATTACGCTGTTTGGGCTGGTCGTACATAGTACGTTTTTGCGCTTCCTGCTCATCCAGCATAGACAAAACCTGAGCGTCAGCACGCACACCGGTGCCAGAAGGTACCAGTGTGGTTTTACTTTGCTGTTCAGCCTCTACGGCTTTGGTTTTATTGCCCTGAAATACCAGTCCGACACTGGGACTTTTGGGTACATCACGACTGACGGCTATTGTCATAACTGCCCGCAATTTGCCTTTATTTGATGCCAGTATAACTGAGCGAAAAATTTCGCCAAGTCGCTTTTATCAATCTTCATCCCCCTACCATTTTAATTAGGTAGGGGCTGGGCTTGTCCCCGCCCAACCTATGTGACCGGGGCGAGAAAGCGCAGTCAACGCCGCTGTGGCTGCAAGGACGACGGGGCTAACGGCCTGGGAGTTTTTGCCAGGTGACTTCGTCCCTCACATAAGTAGGTTCTGCCAGTTCTGCGGCAATAAACTGCCCCTGCCGGAACGGAATTGCCGCCAGACTCAACATATCCTGCGCTGAAGGATACAGAATCACAGGACTATGGTGGATCGCAGCGAATTCTTCATCCCCGCTATTGCCAGTTTTATGCCAGTCTTCCAACTGTTGTGGATAGGTTTGCCAACCCGTGCCTACAGCGCAGATATGGCCTTTTAATACAGGTGCAGGTAAATCAGCTGGCTTAGCCGCTACTTCAACACTAAGAGCTTGCATCAACCCCTGCTCATCCAGCTGAAAACTGGCCAGATAAACTTCATTCATCCGTGCATCTATAGCAGCCACCACCTGATGCGCCTGATGCAATCGGTGCGCGGCTTGAGCCATAGCTGCTAAGGTTGAGACACCATAAACAGGCAGTTCAGCACCAAAAGCCAGTCCCTGACAGACACCCACACCAATACGCACACCGGTAAAACTGCCGGGGCCTTTACCAAATACCAGACCATCCAGTTGCTGCAGCGTTAAGCCTGCTTCAGACAACAGCTGCTGCACCATAGGCAAAATACGTTTGCTGTGTTGCTGCGGACAAACTTCATCCAGACTCAGTGTCTTGCCATCAAGGGTTAATGCCACTGAACAAGCTTCGGTTGAGGTATCTAATGCCAGTAATTTCAACAGGCGGCTCCTTTCAACAAATCTGATTTTTATGCTACTTCGGCAAATCTGCCAGGAATTTTACCGCAGCCTGCAAATCGCGGCTACGACGCATGGGCGGTAAACTTTTTAAAAATACCGAACCATAAGGCCGGGTCACTAATCTGTTATCACAAATCACCAGAACACCGCGGTCTGATACGTCACGGATTAAACGGCCAACACCCTGTTTTAACGTGATTACGGCTTGTGGCAATTGCACTAAAGCAAAAGGATCCTGACCTTTCATCTGACAATCTTCATTACGCGCCTGCAATAACGGATCATCAGGCGAGGCAAAAGGCAGCTTGTCGATAATGACGCAACTTAAGGTATCCCCCCTTACATCCACACCTTCCCAGACACTGCCGGTGCCAAGCAACACCGCATGTTTAGTTTCGACAAACTGTTCCAGCAATAATCGTTTACTGGTACTGCCCTGCACCAGCACAGGCAAAGACAAATGCTGCGGCAATTCATTGGCCATCCACTGCAGCATACGATGACTGGTGAACAGGAAAAAACAGCGGCCCTGATTGGCCTCAATTAAAGGCACCGCCAGTTTAAGCAGTGCTTTGCCCATCCGGGCGTCATTGGGTTCAGGTAAATAACGCGGCACCAGCAACAGGGCTTGTTGTTGGTAATCAAAAGGGCTGTCGAGCAGCAGAGTATCGGCCTGCTGCAACCCCATTTGTTCACTATAGTGGGCAAACCCCTGATCCACAGACAAAGTGGCTGAGGTAAAAATCCAGCTGCGTTTTTCAGCAAACACCAGCTCACGAAATTTATCGGCAATACTTAAAGGCGTTAAATGCAGACTGATATGTTGTCTGGTGGTTTCATACCAAAAACTGACGCCGGTTTTACTGACATCCTGCAGTTTTTCCAGCTGGGTTTTCGCCAAAGCCAGCCGCTCAAAACAATGATCCACCACTTCGTTGCGGCCCAAACTGCCTTTGAGCACCTGATACAACATGCCCATGGCTTCAGAAACACGAGTCAAAGCCAGCTGTACATCAGGCCTTTTGCTGCTATCCCGCCAGTTGCCACGCTCAGGTTCATCGGACCACAGCAGGCGCCAATCCCGCACTAAAGTGGCCAGTTTGTCTGCGGTTTTACTCAGCTGCGGATGATCCCTCAGCTCGGTTTTACAAATAAGTTCCAGCTCTTTACACAGGTCCAGCAAAGTACGGCTGGATAAGGTTTCGCCAAAATACTCACTGGCGATATCTGGAATTTGATGGGCTTCATCAAAGATCACCACATCCATATTCGGCAGCAACTCACCAAAACCTGTGTCTTTAAGCGCCATATCGGCAAAAAACAAATGGTGGTTTACCACCACTAAATCGGCCTGCATCGCCTTTTTGCGGGCTCTGAGCAAATAACAATCTTCGTAGGATGGGCAGTCTTTGCCGAGGCAATTGTCTGCTGTGCTGGTCACCAGAGGCAAAGCTTTGGAATCTTCGGCTATATAAGTCAGCTCGCCTATATCACCACTTTGGGTTTCGTTTGACCATTTTTTGATCAGGCTTAAATCGTTAATCACAGCCGCATCCGCCGTTGGCACATGCTGATAATGCTGATCAAGGCGGAATAAACATAAATAGTTGGAGCGACCTTTGAGCAACGAAGTTTCGACAGGTAAAGCCAGGGCTTTGAGCACTGTAGGTAAATCGCGGAAATACAGCTGTTCCTGCAGGTTTTTGGTTCCGGTGGATAAAATCACTTTTTTGCCGGATAACAAAGCAGGCACTAAATAAGCGTAAGTTTTGCCTGTGCCAGTGCCCGCTTCGACCAATAAAGCATTGCCGTTTTCAATGGATTTAGTCACTGACGCCGCCATCAGCTTTTGTGGTTCACGGGCTTTAAAACCTGCAATAGCTTTGGACAAAGCCCCTTGTTCGGCAAAAGCCTGTTGCACTTGTTTTAGCATAAGCACGCAGAGAAAACAGAACTGGCAGGTAAAGCAGCAAACAACAGCATAAAAAGGGCCCGGCAAGAATTTGCGCTATTATGCCTTGGCTAGATAAAAATATCTAAGTGTCCTTCATCATCCACACGCTGTTCTTCTTCAGGTGTAGTTTCAGGCGCAGGTGGGTAGTCGTCACGGCGGCGTCTGTCCTGACGTTTTTTTTGCTGATCTTTGAGTAAAATCAGGAAACGTTTTTCCTCTTTTTCATAAGCGCTGATTTTGGCATCTTTAAACACAGGCGCGATCATAGGTCCAGGCTGCTCAGCTGGTGTGCCCGGCGGTCGGTACAAATAGGGAAATAAAGCGTCCATAAACCCCTCCTCTGCCCTGTTATCGGCAGTCACACAAATAACTTTATCTATACAACCTGATTATTTTTCAATCACACTGTTGGAGTTTATTTTTTATAACTTATTCAGTTTTAATCGTGAAAAAATTGCACAAAATAAAAATAAAAGAATAAAAACAATAAGATAATAAACTTACAACGTCAAAATAAAATACAACTGAAACAAAAAAACCTGTTGCCTGAATCACAAAAAGCCGTTAGCTTGTATACATCTTAACGAGGAGTCACTTTTATGATTATCAACATCCACTGGCATCATCACCATCATTTATCCGACTAGCCGGTCCGTGTTGACATTGGAGGCTAGGTTGTAACCAGCCTCTGGTGGAAAAGTGCAAACCAATTCCAACTGAACCCCGGGGCTAAAATCCCGGGGTTTTTGTTTTACGATTTTAAAAGGTGCTCAATAACATGACAGTAAACAGCAACAGATTACGTATCGCCATTCAGAAGTCAGGTCGCCTGTCACAAGACTCACAGGCTCTGCTGACCAGCTGCGGTTTAAAAATCAACTTACGTGAACAGCGTCTGATTGCCCATGTCGAAAACATGGACATCGACTTACTGCGGGTGCGGGATGACGATATTCCGGGTTTAGTGATGGACGGAGTGTGCGATTTAGGTTTTGTTGGCGAAAACGTGCTGGAAGAAGTCTCCCTGCAACGTCAGATGGACAACGAAACTTACGACTACACTGTGCTGGCGCGATTGGATTTTGGTGGCTGCCGCTTATCTATTGCTGTGCCGCAGGAAGAAAATTACACATCAGTCAAGGATTTAGAAGGCCGCACTATAGCCACCACCTACCCCCGTTTACTGAACCGTTATTTAAAACAAAACGGCGTGAATTGCCGTATCGTCAATTTAAAAGGCTCAGTCGAAGTGGCTCCACGCGCAGGTTTAGCCGACGCCATTTGTGACTTAGTCTCCACAGGCGCAACCTTAGAAGCCAATGGTTTAAAAGAAGTGGAAGTGATTTACCGCTCCAAAGCTGTACTTATCCAGCGCCGTGATTTAGCCGATGAAAAGCAACTGAAACTGATCAAAAAACTGATGCCCCGTATTCAGGGCGTGATGCAGGCCAATGAAAGTAAATACATTATGTTGCACGCACCACGGGCCCGTTTGCAGGAAGTGATAGCTCTGCTGCCAGGCGCTGAAAACCCAACTTTATTGCCGCTGGCAGGCAATGACGATTTAGTCGCCTTGCATGTGGTCAGCAGCGAAACTTTGTTCTGGGAAACTATGGAGCAACTGAAAGGCTTAGGTGCCAGCTCCATTCTTGTATTACCTATTGAAAAGATGATGGAGTAAGGCATGTTGTTTCAGATCAGCAACTGGCAACAACTGGATCAAAAAGCGCGGCAGGCCTTATTAGAGCGCCCACTGCAGCAGGAATCCGACAGCGTAAAACAACAGGTGCGGGACATTATCCGTGCCGTGCGCACTGAAGGCGATGCAGCTTTAAAGCGCTTTAGCCTTGAGTTTGACAAGCTTACAGGCAACCCTCTGCGTTTGTCGGATGAGTTGCAACAAAGCTTAATTGCCTCTTTAGCCGATGAGTTAAAAACTGCCATAGAGATTGCCTACCGTAATATCCGCACTTTTCATGCGGCTCAGTTGCCGGAGAATATCCGCATTGAAACTCAGCCAGGTGTGGTCTGTGAACTGAATTACAGCGCTTTGGATCAGGTCGGTTTGTATGTGCCAGGGGGCAGTGCCCCTTTGCCTTCGACTGTATTAATGCTGGGTGTGCCCGCTCAACTGGCCGGTTGCCGCCGCGTGGTGTTAGTCACGCCTCCGGGCCAGCCTGAAGCGGGTGATATCGCGGCTGAGATTGTGTATGCAGCATCACTCTGTGGCATTACGGAGATTTATACTTTAGGTGGTGCTCAGGCTGTGGCAGCTTTGGCTTATGGCACTGAAACTATTGGCAAAGTAGATAAGATTTTTGGCCCGGGCAACAGGTTTGTTACCGAAGCCAAACAGCAAGTCAGCCAGGATGCCCGTGGTGCCGCTATTGATATGCCAGCCGGTCCTTCTGAAGTACTGGTGATAGCCGATGACAGCGCCAATCCGGTTTTTGTAGCAGCTGATTTATTGTCCCAGGCCGAACACGGCCCGGACTCGCAAGTGGTGCTGGTCAGCCCTTCGGAAGCCTTGCTGGCCAATACTATCAGTGAGTTAAAACGTCAGACGGCTTTATTACCACGAGCTGAAATTGCGAAAAAGGCCCTGAGCAACAGCAGACTGATTTTAACGCCGGATTTAGCGACAGCGGCTCATGTGAGCAATCAATACGCGCCCGAGCACTTAATTATTCAAACCGCTGACGATCAGGCCTTGCTTGGCAAACTGACCAATGCGGCCAGTATTTTTGTCGGTCCTTATACGCCTGAATCTGCAGGTGATTATGCCAGTGGCACCAACCACGTATTACCGACTTATGGCTACAGCCGTAATCACAGCAGTTTAAGTCTGGCCGACTTTTATCGTCGTTACACAGTGCAGAGTTTAACAGCAGCTGGCATGCGCGATTTAGGCCCTGTTATTGTCAAACTGGCCAAAGCCGAAGGATTAGATGCGCACGCCAATGCCGTGTCTTATCGATTAGCAGAGTTAGAGCTTTCAGCAAAAATTTCAGAGGACAATCCTTTATGAGCCGTATCAGTTCTTTAGCCCGGCAAAAAGTTCAACAACTGGTGCCTTATGCATCTGCCCGCTTAAGCATGAGTGGCGGCTCGGTCTGGCTCAATGCCAACGAAAACTCCTTAGCCACAGACTATACACTGTCAGGCCAATACAATAGATACCCGGATTGTCAGCCCAAAGAGCTGATCAG
>CBIMJC010000078.1:0-14119 GCA_966244125.1 uncultured Rheinheimera sp. | reverse complement strand
TCAAGAGTTCACACTGAAAGTGCTGGAAAGCATGCTTCTGAATAAAAAATCCAAAAAAGATGAATAACAATCCCTTTGAGTGATGAACTGCAGAATGACAATCCTTTTGTGCATTCTGCAGCTTGTTAATCATATGAGCTGTGCTTGTTACATTTTGAGTGGGTGAAAAAAACTATATAAAAGGTCAATTGGAGATAATTGATAATGAATGCAATAACTACAAGATCAAGGTTTAAGCGGTCGCTGGCAGCAATAGCAGTTTCGACCATTTTAGGGTTGTCAGCAACGGCTCAGGCTGCTGGCGCCACAGGCACTGTGGTTGGAGGTATTTACGGTGTACCAGCTCAGGGCTATACCGTAACGATCAGCAATACAGCGATCGGCTTTAGCCGGCAAGTGACAGTGGATACCAACGGGACCTTCCGTTTTCCTCAGTTGGCCATAGGTCAGTACGAATTAACTATTACGAAAGACGGACAATTAGCCGGTAAACAAAATGTCCGTGTCACAGTGGGTGGTACTGCAAACGCTAAGTTTGACTTAGCTAATACAGACGTTGAGCGGATTGCTGTAACAGGTGCTCGGGTTTCTGCCGTGGATTTAACCAGTGCTGACTCAGGTTTGACTATAGGTGAAGTCGAATTCGATCGGTTACCTGTCGGACGTGATATTACCTCTATTGCATTGCTTGCCCCTGGCACCACCAGAGGTGAATCTCAATTCGGTAATCTGGCTTCTTTCTCTGGTTCATCTGTGGCTGAAAACGTTTGTTATATCAACGGCATGAACGTGACCGATCCGGATAAAGGTCTGGGCTGTGGTTCAATTCCATTTGAATTCTACAAAGAGTTTCAGGTGAAAACCGGTGGTTATTCAGCGCAGTATGGCCGTGCTACTGGTGGTGTGATTAACGCAGTATCCAAATCTGGTACCAACGAGTTCGAATTTGGCGCGACTGCTTATTATCAGCCTGATTACCTGGGCGACGGTACAGAGCTGACTTCTTATTCCGGAGCTGTATTCCGTGATACCACGAAAAACGAGTATACAGAGACCAATGCGACTATCTCTGCTTCAGGTCCGCTGATCAAAGATAAAGTATTTTTTTATGCTATTTACAACCCTCGTAACTTTGAGCGTAAAGAAGCTTATGCATCAAACGCCCGCACTACAGCCACTAACCGCTGGCGTGAAACGGATAGCAGCGATGCATTCTGGGGCGGAAAGTTAGACTGGGAGATCACTGATTCTCATCGTTTATCTCTGTTTGGTTTCTCGAACGAGCAGACCCGTGACCGTATCCAGGTGAACTATAACGCGCTGACAGATAAAATCACCACTGCGCCTGGACGGATTTTTGCGGATGAGCTCAAAGATGGTGGTAGCAGCCATTCTCTGACATACAGTGGCACTTTTAGTGATAGCTTTAACGTTTCAGCCATGGTTGGTTCCTATAAAACGGAAAGCAGTGTCATACCCGGAAGCACTGAATGTTCCTCTATCACTGACAATCGCCCTAATCAGTCATCACCTCTGCTGTCTTGTGGTTCAGGCACGGCCTTTGATGTGAATGAGATTGAGCGGGAGATCCGCCGTATCGACTTTGAATGGGCCTTTATGGATGATCACCTGTTACGTTTCGGCTATGACGGTGAAGAAATCAAAGCCAATCACACCACAGCTCCTGCTGGTGACGGTGCTTACACTTACAACCTGATAGCCAATGGTGCCACTATTAGTGGAACAAACTACACCAACACTACAGGTACGGCGCATGATTATGTTTCACGCCGCGTATTTGCCGGTGGTGGTGCGTTCTCCACTGAAAACTATGCAATCTATATAGAAGACCAGTGGACTATCAATGATCAGTGGTTCGCCACTATAGGTGTTCGTTCGGATGTGGCTGAGAACAAAGGTAAAACTGGTGTTCCATTTGTCAAACTGGATGACCAGATCGCACCTCGTCTGGGTCTGACTTACGATCCTAAAGGAGATGGCAGCTCCAAGGTCTTTGCGAATTACGGTAAATATTTCTTCCCAATTCCGGTGAACACCAACTACCGTACCGCCTCAGGTGTCCGTGATGTGACAGAGTACTTTACTTTTACCGGTGTTGATCCAACCAAAAACACACCTACAGGCCTGACATTATTAGATACCAGTATTAATGGTTCAGGCTCTATTCCTGATCCAATTCTGTCCGCAGCCCCTGAATATTCAGCACAGTCAGTGACTGAATATATTTTAGGCTACCAGCAGGAACTGAACGACCAGTACACCGCTACTGTCCGCGCTACTTACCGTACTACAGACAATATGGGGGATGACTACTGTGATCGTGAAGTTGATCCAACGGGTGATGGTCATATCTGTACTCTGTTTAATCCGGGTAAAGGCCACACCTTCGGCAAAGACGTAAACGGGGACGGTAAAGTTGATCCGGGTTCTGTACGTTACTACACGGCTGAAGAACTGGGTGTACCTGAAGGTAAACGTGATTACTCAGCAGTTCAGTTTGAACTGAATCACCGTTCTGAGCAGTTAAGCTGGACAGCGCAATATGTATGGTCACACAGCTACGGTAACAACGAAGGTGGTGTGAACTCTGATAACTATCAGACAGATACAGGTGTATCTTCATTTCTGGACTTTAAAGCCAGTGCCTATGGTGCCAACGGTAACTTACCCAATGACCGTCGCCATGCGTTTAAACTGTATGGCTCTTATAGCCTGACAGATGAATGGAGTGTGGGTCTGAATTCATCTCTGCTTTCTGGCCGTCCAATCTCTATGCGTGGTCTGAGCTTCCCGGATGACATGGGCATTCCGCAACCAGGTTATGGTGATACCTATTACGTCTACAACGCCGCAACAGACACCTACATCTTTAACCCCCGCGGTTCAAAAGGTGAAACGCCATGGCTGTTTAACTTAGATGCATCAGTGACTTATGCATTTACTTATAACAAGCTGGATGGTCGGGTAAGTTTTGATATGTTCAACGTATTTGATACGCAACAGGTGCTTTCTGTAAACGAGCTGGGTGAAACCGTCTCCGGAACTCAAAACCAGTTTTATGGCATGGCCAATGCGTACCAGACACCACGTACAGTGCGTTTAGGTATTGCTCTGGATTTCTAAAAGGTTAAACACCTTATAAATCTTTGATATCTAATCTATGCCAGTCAGTTTAACTGACTGGCATTTTTTATCTGACTGTAGCTGCGGCAGGTTGAGTGCTCAAAAAATATTCAGTTCAGTCGCCAGCTGTCAGAATAGGTCCGGATTCATAAACGGAATCATCGCCAGTATTAACGCCTGATGATACACAGAACTGCGGCTCAATCTGTTTTGAGTCAGCAGGGCTATGGCTCCGCCTTTTTGTTTGATGTTGTCTTGCTCAAACATCAGATCCATCACATCCCCCAGTTCTTTACCTTGTTGCAGGTGCGACAAAGCTGCGGGTGGCAACATTAAACTGGCAGAACGGGCTTTGCCAATCTTGCCCTGATGTTCAATCACCATCCAGGCGAAGGTCAAATCACCGTCTAAGCCTGCTTCGATAGCAACCCGATAATCAGCCTGAACATTGGCCAGTTCAGCCACACGGTTCATCGCACCCAATAAGGTTTCATCACTGCTCATCGGCTGATCCGCTACACCACTGGGCACAGCTAGCCCTTGCACATCCAGTGCCTGATCAGGAAAAACCTCTGCAAAGGCTGACGCCACTGCGTTGATTTTGGCTGGATTGGCGGAAGCTACTTTAATCACTAACATGACAGGACCCGCTGAGTAATAGAGTAAAAATTCAGATAAGACAAAGGCGGCCATGGCCGCCTTTGTGATGAGTTTGCAGTATCAACCTGCTAAACCTACATAAACGTGCTGTACGTCATCGTCGGCGTCAATGGCTTCGAGAAAGGCTTCCACTTCAGCGCGGGCGGCGTCATCCAGAGTCACAGGGTTATTTGGACGATACACCAGCCTGGCTGAGGTGACGTTAAAACCAAAGGCAGGTAAAGCTTTGCTGACGGCGTCCAGATCTGTAGGTTCAGTCAGGAACACGCTGTCGCCTTCTTCACCCTCTTCAAAGTCCTGAGCACCAGCTTCAATAGCGGCCACTTCCAGATCGGCATCCGGGCTTACTGCGTGTGCAACAATTTCACCTAAGTATTTAAAGTCCCAGGATACTGAACCTGAACTGCCTAACTGACCTTTGCGGAACAACACCCGGATACTCTGAGCTGAACGGTTTTTATTGTCAGTTAAACATTCAACAATGACTGGCACCTGATGCGGGGCAAAACCTTCATAGACCACAGTTTCATAGTTGGCCGGACCGTCCAGTAAACCAGCGCCCTTTTTGATAGCCCGCTCTAAAGTTTCACGTGGCATAGAGGCTTTTTTCGCCGCTTCTACTGCAACACGTAATTTAGAGTTCATATCAGGGTCGGCGCCGTTACGGGCTGCAACCATGATTTCTTTGGCTAATTTAGTAAAAATACGGCCTTTGGCAGCCGATGCGTCGGCTTTATGTTTGGCTTTCCATTGAGCACCCATTGCTTCTCTCTCGTATCTGTATCAGTAAAAATTAATGCTGGTGACCACAGTCATGGTCACAATGTTCGCCGTGTTCATCATCAAAATCGTCATCGCCGTCCTGATGTTGCATCACGCCCCAGCCATCGTTGTGGCCACCAAATTTTTTGGCAAACTTATCCAGTTCAGCTTCACGTGCTGTCACTGCTGCATGTTCAGGAACCATGGTCTGACTGACGATCAGTTCCCATTGTTCCAAATCGTTAAAGTGCAGTTCCACTTCGCCTTGCAGTTCAGTGGCAACTAAGGCTGCCATGGCTTTTTCAGCCTGATCTTTGTTTTTAAATACCAGATAAAAATCTATGGCCAGAGGCTCACTTAAATCTATTCCGGCGTCCATCAAGGCACGCAGCATATCGCCATTGCCGTCATCAGGAAATTGCATGGTCCGCTCTCCACATCAGGTTAATAGGCCGACCCGGTAGGCCCAGTGCGGCAAGTGGCCGGATTATAGCAATATTTTCTGGCGTCTGGGTATGGCAATCTGGTGTTGAACTTGACCCATGTCACGGATAGTTGCAGACTCTTGCATCAGCTTTTTAGTGAGTTTGTAATGATGAAGAAACTAGTCTGGCTTCTGTTGTTGAGTATCAGTTCATCGCTTTGGGCTTGTTTGCACGCCAGCCATGGCACACATGGTATGGTGTTATTGCGGGTGGAAAACCAGCTGATAGCCTCCCACTTGCCTTTGCCCTCTGGTAAACATGCCCATCAGATTGTCCTTCAGGTCAGTGCTGAACTGCCGGCTCAGATTGATCAGGCTCTGCACGAAAAAGCTTTAGTGACACTAGAGCCAGAAGCCTTTGCGCTTAAGGATTTACAACAAGGCAAGCTCAAAAGCTTTCATGCGAAAGTCTATCTTGGACATTTTGAGCGGGGAGGTCAGGCCTTGGGAGCCGTGACAGTGCTGGTGCAACAAAAGCTGTTGGACAAAGCTGTGGGTGAAGCTACTGAAGCAGAGCACAGTTATCGTATTCCATTGCAAAGCGGCGATTTATTAGTCAAAGCTATTGCAGGGGAGGGGTCTGTTGATGAAATTTTGTATCAGGCCAAAGGCAAGGCGGCAGAACGCCTGTATTTTGAAAGTGCAGACTTTGCACCTCAGACGAAGTAACGGGCAATGCGGCTGTATTTAGTGCGTCATGCCACAGCACAGGACAGGGCTTTAGGGATTTCGGATCCAAGCCGGCATTTGGTGGAAAAAGGCGTGAAACAAACGCTTAAACTGGCGGAGTTTTGTAAAAAACAGCAGTTAAATCCACAGTTGCTGTTCACAAGTCCTTTGGTAAGATCTGAACAAACAGCGGTTTTATTACATCAACATGCCAACTGGCCTGAACCACAAAAACAAGCCTGGTTGATTATTGATACCTTGCCGCAAGTGCAGCTGAAGGCTCTGACTGATTTGGTGCGCCAAGGGGTTGAGTCTGTCTGCTGTGTCGGCCATGAGCCAGATATTTCGGCTTTGCTCTCTTTGCTACTGGAGACCGAAGCTGAGCACTTTTGTATAAAAAAAGCATCTGTCACAGCACTGGAACTTACAGAGGATCAGGTGATTTTACTCTGGTCTTTACCTGTGGCTTTACTGTAGCGCTGAAAAGCCAAAGCAGGATCCTGTTCTATCGCCGCCTGGTGCACAAACTGCTGTAACTCAGGGAAAAAGTTCAGGAACAAGGCTTCTGTGTCTGCCTGAAGTGCCGGTAATTCGTCGGCTATGGCAGCATAACGGGCGGTAAAACGGCCACGCGAAGCCATACGCCGCAGCGCTTGCTGAATACCTGAAAGCGACGCATAGCTGCCAAACCAGTCTTGTTTAATTACAGCTCCAAAGGTGTTGGCCATAGTTGCTGGCATTTGTGCCAGGTCGGTGGCTAAGTTGTGGTACAGCAGAGTTTTATCGCTGTTGAAATCTGAATCATAAAAGCGATGCCAGTGGGTGATAAGACAAAAATCGAACAGCATATCTAAAGCTATAGGGGCAAAACGTCGCATCTGAGGGCTGAACCACAAGCGGGCTGCTCTGACTTGCGGATGATGATCGGTAAACCAGTCCACAGCTCTGTGATTATATAAACCTGCCGCCACAGCAGGGTTCAACAGCTCGAACCTGGTTCCATGGTAAAAATCGCCCAATAAATTGCCAATACGGGAATGGGTGTTGGGTTGTGCTAACAGCAGATGGGCCAGATAATTCATTGTGCCACGGGATTTCTGTAAAAACTGCCTCTAGTCTAAGGCAAAAAGGATGTATTTGCTGAACTAATCCGCTATAAGTAAGTGTCTTAAAATGAACAGAAATACAAAGGGATAGCTGTAATGAAACAAGGGGTTTTACTCATAATGCTGGCTACGCTGACAGGGTGTAGCAGCATTAGTCCAGAGGAATGTCAGGTCGGGGACTGGTTTGCTATAGGCAAAACTGACGGTCAGCAAGGCATTGCCAGCAGTAAATTTCGCAGTTACCAAAAACAGTGCGCTAAACATGGCTTGAGTTCTGATTTTAAAGCCTATGAACAAGGGCATGCCGAAGGCGTGTTGTTGTATTGTACTTATGATGCCGGCCGGGAACTGGGTCAAAGTGGTGGTGCTTATAACAAGGTCTGCAGCGGTGCTTTAGAGCCTCAATTCCGTTTAGGTTATGACCGCGGCCGCGTCTGGTATCAGGCCGAATCTGCGTTACTGAATCTACAAAAAACCTTGCAGCAAAATGCAGAAACAATTGAGCAGTTGGAACAACGTATTGACGATAACACGCAAGAATTGAGTGTGCTGAAAGACAAACAGCAGAAACAACAACTGCTGGACGAAAACCGCAACTTACAGCAGGAGTTGCGGCAGTTAAATCAGATGCAGGGTCAGTTACAACGCGATTTAAAACAAGCTGAACTGCAGTTTAGTTTGATCCAGCAGGGTGACTAAGCCATGAGATGGGGGCTCGGCCTGCTGTTTTTTATTCCCTTGCTGACGCAGGCCGGGCCTGTAGAGTTGAGCTGGACCACTGAAAAGTTGCTGATTGCGGGGCAACACAGTCGTATTCCTCATCAACCTGAATGGCCGGCAAGCCAAACTGACCTGATAGCCTACAGCATGACGGGTGTGGTGCCAGAGGGGGTAGAGTGTCAGCTTGAGCTGAAACTTAAACAGGAGTTACTGCTAAGCTTGCCCTGCAGTAAACGTTATGTACTGGAACGGCCTGTGCGTATCACACCCGGCATGAGACTGGAGTTAGTTTTGCACAACACTAACCTGTTCAGCCCTGGTGAAGAGGTGGTGCTGCGCAACAGAATTTCACTCGAAGTTGCACCTTAAGTCAGTTGATTTCAGCCTGTTGCGTCAGCCAGGCCTGGGCTATACCTGAGCTCAGTATCAACAGCGCACCCAGCCATTGCAGTGCAGACATAGGTTCGGCAAAAAGCAGCCAGGCGGCAATAATGACGACTACAGGTTCGAGATAAGCCAGGGTGCCAAAGACCCTGGTAGGTAAATGTTGAATGGCCTGCAGGGCAAATAGCAAAGCTAAAAAGCCCGGAAATAAACCTGCAACAATAAGCCAGGGCCACTGTTCCGCTGCAGGCCAGGGTTGGCCCGCCATCAAAGGTAAAACACAGCAAGCCCCCACCAGCAACTGATAAAAACTTTTGTGATACAAAGGCACAGTATCCGGTACTTTTTTGTTCAGCAAAATAAAAGCCGTATAAGTGAGCAAAGACGCCAGTGCATACCAAAGGCCTTGTTGCTGTTCAATGCGGCTGTCGATTTGAAACTCCTGCAACATAGCAAAACCAAAAAATGCCAGCAGGATCAACAGCAACGTATGTCGGGTTAAGCGCTCTGCAAACAAAAAATGGGCGATGATGGCTGAAAGGGCCGGCGCCAGATACACCAGCAAAATAGCCAGCGTCAGAGAAATAGTCTGAATAGCGGATAAAAAACACAAAATAAAACTGGCCAGCAGCACCCCATTGAGCAACACCACCACAGCTGGTCTGCCAGACAAGACAGGCAGCTGTCCTGTCAGTGTTAAATGCAGAGCCAGAATCACAGCACCTAACCCCAAACGGTAAAAGGTCAGGCTGGCCGGGTCCACTTCGCTGTAACGGGCTATCACACCAATAGTGCCCATCATCATTGCAGCCAAAGCAGCCATATAAAAATAGCGGTAAGACGAGAGGTTCATGCAACAGACCACAACAGGAGATAAGGCCGCCACTTTAACTGCCTGTTTTACACAATTCAATATCGGACTCAGAGCCGCATTCTGTAACACTTTTTATTTGGTATTTTTCAGGGCTATGGTTAGGCTCAGCTGTTTTCAACGTCGAACCAGCATAAGGAGTACAGTTATGCGCCAACTTATATTCAGCGCCTCTTTGGTCATGTTTTTAGTGGCTTGCTCTGAACCAGCACAACAACACAAAGTCTCTACAGCTTCAGCGGAAGTGATAGTACTAAATGAAACCTTTGTGATGCCAGGCCTGAATCGCAGCAGACAAGTGCGGTTGTACTTGCCGCCAGGCTACCAGAGCTCAGAAAAGCGTTACCCTGTACTTTATATGCATGACGGTCAAAATGTGTTTGATAACGCGACTGCCTACGCCGGTGAATGGGAGGTGGATGAAACACTGAACACACTGGCTGCGGCTGGCCAGCTTGAACTGATAGTAGTCGCCATTGATAACGGCGGTGAAAAGCGAATGACAGAGCTAAACCCTGTGGACCACGCTGAATTTGGTAAAACAGAGGGCAAAGCTTATCTGGAATTTATCGCCAACACAGTCAAACCTTATATCGACCAGCACTACCGCACTCTGGCTGATGTTGAGCATACAGGTATTATGGGCAGTTCCATGGGCGGCTTAATCAGCCATTATGCCCTGCTGCAATTCCCGCAGGTTTTTGGGAAGGCAGGCATTTTTTCCCCTTCGTATTGGGCGCTTGGTGAGCAGGTGCAATGGTTTGAAAATCAGCCCGTTGCAGCAAATGCGCGGCTTTATTTTTATATGGGAGGCGAAGAAGGAGACACTATGGTGCCGGATATGAAGCGGGTTTATCAGGCCGCATTGACTCAAGGTCATCCAACAGAGCTGGCACAGTATCATCTGGTCGCAGAGGCTGAGCACAACGAGGCGGCATGGCGGAATGAGTTTAAAACTGCTGTTTTATGGCTATTTGAAACCGGAAAATAAAAGAAACTTAGGTTGAGCCTGAATGCTAATACAAGGATGTTTAGCCTGCCGGGTAAAAAAATTATCTGAACTTTCTGTACTAAATCAATCACCTGCCTATAGTTAAAAACGGTACCGGTTCAGATTGGCTTGCGGCAATGGAGTGTGATTATGTTTGGTTTAAATTCCAATTCGGACAATATAGTAAACGCCATTAATGCAACTCAGGCGGTGATCCAATTTTCGCTGGATGGACATATAGAGCATGCCAACGACAATTTTCTGAAGCTGATGGGCTATCAGCTGCAGGAGGTTAAAGGTAAACACCACAGTATATTTGTCGAACCAGACACTGCCAGGGCTGCGGACTATCAGCAATTTTGGGCAGACTTGCGTAGCGGTAAATCTAAAACAGCCGAATTTAAACGTATTGCTAAAAGTGGCAAAGAAGTTTGGATCCAGGCGTCTTACACGCCCATTTTTAAAAATGGCAAAGTACATAAGGTGATTAAGTTTGCCTCAGACATCACAGAACAGGTGGCCAAACAGGCCAATTTTGAATCCCAGTTGCAGGCCATTCACAGAGCCCAGGCTGTGATTGAATTTGATCTGGATGGAAAAATTCTGTTTGCCAACCCCAATTTCCTGAATTTAATGGGCTATAGCCTGAAAGAGGTGACAGGCCAGCATCACCGTATTTTTGTTGATCCTAAAGAGGCAGCCTCAGGCAGTTACGCCGATTTCTGGCGACGTTTAAAAGAAGGACAGTATCAGACAGCAGAATACAAAAGATTCACCAAAACTGGCAAAGAAGTGTGGATCCACGCCACTTACAACCCGATCAAAGGGCCGGATGGCAAAGTGTTGAAAATAGTGAAATTTGCCAGTGATATCAGCCATGAAGTAGAGCAGAAAAAAGAATTCCGGCTGCTTTCTATGGTGGCCAATGAGACGGACAATGCGGTGTTGATTTCCTCGGCGGACAGACGGATCCAATACGTTAATAAAGGTTTTAGTCAGATGACGGGCTATGGTCAGCATGAAGTGTTGGGCCATATAGCCAGAGAGTTTTTGGTCGGACCAAAAACAGATCCTGTGACTAAAGAGCGGATTGAAGCCGAATTAAGTGCCCCCCGGGCTTTTTATGATGAAATTGAAATTCATCGCAAAGATGGTTCGTCTTTGTGGATTTCAGTCACCAGCAACCCTGTCTACGATGAACAGGGCCAGCATAGCCATTACATTGCAATTCTGGCCGATATCAGCAAAGTAAAATCTTCAGCTTTGGAATATCAAATTCGATTTCAGGCGATCAGCCAGTCGAATCTGATGCTGGAATGGAATAATGCCGGGCAACTGGTGGAAATCAATGATTATCCACAGCGTCAGTTTAAGATGGATAATGAGCAATTCAGTCGTGCTGTGGCAGACTGGCGCAGTTTTCTGAATCAGGATCAGGCGGCCAAAGTACTGGCAGGGCAGAGTGTGGTGGCGGACATCCATATTCAGGCGGACGGCAAACAGCTGGGGATAGCGGCAACCTTTTGTGCTGTCCGGGATACCTATGGTGAGTTGCAGAAAATTATTATGTTTGGCTCTGATATTTCGGAGCGTTTGCTGGTGGTAAAAACCAGCGATTCAGTGATGTCTGAACTGGTAAGTTCAGGCCAGAGTATCAACAATATGGTGTCTTCCATTAATTCTATTGCCGATCAAACCAACCTGCTGGCGCTTAATGCGGCTATTGAAGCCGCAAGGGCAGGTGAAGCGGGTCGGGGCTTTTCTGTGGTCGCCGATGAGGTACGGAGTCTGGCGTCTAAAGCCAGTGCTTCAGCCAGTGAAATTAATTCGGTGGTGGGGAAAAATCAGTCGTTGCTCAATAGCTTATCTGAAACTTTAAATAAGCTAAATAAAAGGGATTAAGCCTTCGTTAATCCTATGGGGTCAGGCCTTGGATTTTTAATAATA
This sequence comes from uncultured Rheinheimera sp., assembly GCA_966244125.1. GTDB lineage: Bacteria > Pseudomonadota > Gammaproteobacteria > Enterobacterales > Alteromonadaceae > Pararheinheimera. The sequence goes on along the minus strand of CBIMJC010000078.1, from coordinate 2,381 downwards.
GATTCAAGATCCAAGGCCTGACCCCATAGCGTTTAAGGTAAATCAAACCACAAGGCTTTGACTGGACCTTGGGTGGCTAAGGCTTTCAGTTCAGTTTGTTTACTGATCTTTGCACCATCACCTGCTTGCATCAGAGTGCCGTTTAACTCCAATTCACCTGTAATTAAATGCAGGTAGAAGTTACGTTTGGCCGTTACAGGCAATTCAATCACATCATGTTCGCTTAACAACAGTTGTGATAAATACGCATCCTGTTTGATCTGCAGCGTACCGTCGCGACCATCAGGTGAGATCACCAGTGTTAAACCTGGTTCAGCTTTAAAATCTTTTTGCTGATAACCCGGTTGACCACCAAATTGATTCGGCTGGATCCAGATCTGCAGAAACTTTAATTGGTCTTTATCACTGGCGTTAAATTCGCTGTGGTAAATGCCTTTGCCTGCACTCATCAGCTGAAATTCACCTGCTGGTAAAGTTTTGACGTTACCGGCTGAATCTCTGTGAGCTATTTGCCCTTCCAGCACATAGCTGATGATTTCCATGTCCTGATGGCCATGGGTATCAAAGCCTGCAGCTGCATCGACTTCGTCATCGTTAATCACCCGCAGCGCTGAAAACCCCATATGCGCAGGGTCGTAATAACGGCCAAAAGAGAAGCTGTGCTTGCTTTTTAACCAGCCGAAAGCGACTACGCCGCGATCCGCTGAGCGTCTTAATTCAATCATTTTTGTACTCCGGCAGACTCTCTCTGTTTCAGAGAGAGTCTGTTTCAGTGGGTTCTTAGTTCAGTTTTTTCGCGATAATGGCGTCGATGGAGGCTTTACCTGCGCCGCTGAACAGCAGAGATACGCTGGCGGCTAACAGAGCTAAACCAAATTCGTAACCGTTATTGCTCATAAACAGACCGTTGGCGAAGTGCACTTTAAAGATGGCCACTAACATGGCGATAATTAAAGTTACAGCTGCAGGGCGGGTCAAAACACCAAACACCAGCGCCAGACCACCAAAAAACTCAGCTGCACCAGCTAAAAACGCCATCAGTACACCCGGAGCCAGACCTATGCTTTCCATCCAGCCGCCAGTGCCTTCTAAGCCGTAGCCACCAAACCAGCCAAATAATTTTTGTGCACCGTGTGCAGCAAAAATAATACCTACTGGAACTCGTAAAGCTAAAGCGCCAAAACCTGCGTTAGTACCAAAAATTTTCTGTAAAGTTGCTTTGTTCATAATATTCACCTTTAAATAAATTGACTGTTAATTAGGGTTGTCAGACTGCTTTAAACCGCTTGTCAGTTCCGATGTGTGTACTTTAGAACGGCTTGCATTTTTAAAAAAGCGGAATAAACTGAGTTTGTTGTTCAAAATATTTGAATATCAATCCTGGCGCTTATTCACATTAAGGTTTGTATGGCTAATCATCCTATTCTGACGTTGGACGCTTTACGCGCCATGGACGCTATCGACCGTAAAGGCAGCTTTGCTGCTGCGGCCGAACATTTATACAAAGTGCCTTCAGCCTTAAGCTATACCATAGCTAAACTGGAGTCTGATCTCGATGTGCAACTCTTTGATCGTTCTAAACAAAAAGCTCAATTGACGCCTGCAGGTCAGCTGTTATTACAGCAGGGCCGGGAGTTATTGCAAGCAGCCAGCCGGTTACAGGACGCCATTAAACAAGTAGATACCGGCTGGGAAACTCAGTTTGTGATAGCCAAAGACAGCATAGTGCCTTACCAGCCTGTGTTGAGTTTAATCAACGAATTTATGGCGCTTGGCAAAATGACCGAAGTCAGCATGCGGGAGGAGGTGCTGGGCGGCGGCTGGGAAGCGCTGGAAACAGGCCGGGCGCAAATTGCGGTAGGGGTGTCAGCTGATATGCCCAAAGGTAAATATGAGCTGGTGCCTATAGGCGAAGTGGAGTTTGTGTTTGCGTTATCCCCTTTGCATGAGCTGGCTAATATTAACAGACAGATTGATTTGGCTGATGTAGAGCAGGAAACCGCCATAGTGGTATCAGATTCGGCGTTAGACGCACCGAAACGCAGTACAGGTTTATTTACCACCCGCAGGGTGCTGCGGGTCAGCTCTATGCAGGCGAAAATTGCCGCTCAGGTGCAGGGGTTGGGCGTCGGGTTTTTACCTAAACATTTGATCCGGGATGAATTGGCCAGAGGTTTATTAATAGCCAAAAAAACCAGTATTCCCCGTGATAAATCCATGTTGTATCTGGCCTGGCAAAAGCAAGGGCAGGGTAAGGCACTGCAATGGTTCAGTGAAGCGTTGAGCCAGTATGGCTGGGCCGCCGTTTGGTCCGAAAATCCCCTTCGTACTTGAAGCTGCAGCTTTGTTGACTGCGTGCGCTCGCCCTGGTCTCATAGGTA
>CBIMJC010000077.1:0-14619 GCA_966244125.1 uncultured Rheinheimera sp. | reverse complement strand
GAGGCTAAACCGCGGTTAAACTCAATTTGCAGTTCAGGTTTTGGATCTTGTGATGACAAGCCAACATCCACAGCACATGGCACAGTTTTTAACTTTTCCATGTATTCCATCACCAGACCTTCCAGCACACGGCTATCCGGACCACGGAACTGAATTTGCAGCGCTTTACCGCCACCGCCGCCATTCAAATCAGCTGAAACTGTGTATTCAGCACCCACCAATTGTTGGACTTTGGCGCGAACTTCTGCAGCAATTTCACGCGAATTGCGATCGCGTTCGTATTCCTTTTTCAGCCGGACAAATATCTGAGCCCGGGTGATATTACCCTGAGTCCCCACTGTAGTTTGGGTATACAGCTGCTCAGGTAACTGGCGGGCTATAGCGGCCGCCTGTTCAGCCTTAATGCTGGTGTATTCAATGCTGGCTTCTGAAGGGGCCCGTACTGAGATCACTATGCCGCCATCATCCGTTTCCGGCAGGAAACCTGAGCCACCATGAGCACCTTGCAGATAAATAGCGCCAAAGAAGGAGCCAAAAGCCAGGATCCACATGGATTTACGGTGCTTTAATGCCCAGCCAATCAGCTTGGAATAACGCTCAGCCTGGTGATCAAACCAGATATTAAAACGCTGTAATACCTTGCCAAGGCCACGGCGTTTGGCATTTTTATCGTGGTCCGGGTCGTGCCAGTAGGCAGACATCATAGGGTCCAGCGTAAAAGAGATAAACAAAGACACCAAAACAGAACAAGCCACTGTTAAACCAAAAGGTTTAAACCACTGACCGGTAATACCATCCAGAAAAGCGATAGGAATAAACACAGCCACAATAGACATAGTGGTGGCTATAACAGCCATACCTATTTCTTTGGTGCCGTCGCGGGCTGCTGTCATATTGTCTTTGCCCATTTCCATATGGCGCACAATGTTTTCCCGCACTACGATGGCATCGTCAATCAGAATACCTATGGCCAAGGACAAGCCCAGTAAAGACATAAAGTTCAGCGTAAAACCACAGGCCCATACAGCGATAAAAGACGCCAGCACAGAGGTTGGCAAAGCCAGCGAGGTAATTAAAGTCGAACGCCAGGAGTTCAGAAACACAAAGACGGTGACAATAGTCAGCAAAGCGCCCATAGACAAAGCTTCTGTCACGTTGCGCATACTGGCGGCCACGTCTTCACCTGAGTCACGCACCACTACTAACTCAAAATCAGCAGGTAAGGTTTTCTTTAACTCTTCTATTTTGGCTTTGATATCGTCTGTCACACTGATAGTGGAAGCGTCACGGGCTTTGATCACGTCAATACCCAAAGACGGCACGCCGTTAAAGATAGATAAACGGCGCTGCTCTGCTGCACCATCCACTACATCAGCGACCTGCTCTAAACGAATGGCCTGATCGCCATTACGTTTCACCACCATTTGTTCAAATTCACGCACATCACGCAAACGACCCTGAATACGGATGCCCTGCTCTTCCATGCCATTGACAACCCGGCCAACGGGAGCCGCGACGTTTTGCGCGCGTAAGGCATTAACCACATCCATAGCGGACACATTGGCTTCCCGCATGGCATTGGAGTTTAAGAACACTGTCATTTCGCGCTCTTTTTCCCCTTCCAGATTCACCAGCGCCACACCTGGTACAGCACGGATTTCACGGGCGATTTGATGCTCCGCCAGTTGCGACAACTCTATCGGGTCCATGGATTTGGACGATAAAGCCAGGGACATAATAGGAAAGGCATTGGGGTCTTCACGGCGCAGGAAAGGCTCTTTCATTTCGGTCGGCAGTTTGTCGCGCACCACAGCCACTGCATCACGCATTTCCTGCGAGGCTTCGATCAGATCTTTATCAAACTCAAAAATCGCCACTATCACCGCATTGGATTCACGGGCGTAAGAACGTAATTCTCTCATGCCGGTAATGGTGGCCATCGAGTCTTCCACCCTGTTTAACACCTCACGTTCTACCGTTTCGGGCGAAGCGCCAGGGTAAGGAATAGTCATCACCAGTACAGGTGGCTGAACATCAGGGAACTGGTTGGTTTTTAAGTTGGTCATCGCAAAATAACCAAACAACATCATGGCCAGCGTAACGGCCACCACCACCATAGGACGCTTGATACTAAAATCAGATAAAAACATGGCTTAGTTTCCTGTGCTGACTTTAGCGGCAGTTTGATCAGAACCGGATGACGAAGCTACAGCCAGTTCAGCTTTAGCGCCTTCAGTGAGAGCGCCTTGCGGATGACGTAAAATCTGAGCACCTGAAGTGATACCGGATAATACCTGTTGGGTGCCCCAACGTTCATCTTTGTCACCTAACTCCACCTGAGTTTTCTTCAGCTCGTTATTGGCAAACTGCCAGACAAAGTGTTTATCCCCTTCCCGAATAAGGGCAGACTCAGGCACCATCAAAGCATCGCTGTTTTGCACTTCAACATGACCTTCGGCATACAAACCAGCCACTAACGACTGTTCTTTTAAATCCATGCTGACCAGCAATTGCACCTGACGGGTGTTTTCATTCGCTAGCGGATTAATACGCTCGACAGTACCAGTGAAAAACTGACCACTGTAGCCATTGACTTTAAAGGTGACTTTATTGCCCACTTTCACCTGACCCACCCGGTCAGCGGCCACATAACCCTCAAAACGAATACTGGCCGGGTCAATCAACACCATCAGGCCTTTACCGACCTGAGCTGTGTCACCGGCTGAGACTTTACGGGTAGCAACCACACCGGAAAACGGGGCTTTCACCTCAGTTTTTTCCATCTGCTGACGGGCTTCAACTAAACGGGCACGGGCCGAGGCTAAATCAGACTGGGCCTGATTGGCTTTGTTTTCAGCCGCTTCTAAGCCTTCCTGCGTCACCAGACTTTGTTTGGATAAAGACTGCATACGTTTCAGTTGACGGTTGGATTGCTCCAGCGTCACTATCGCTGAACGCTCTGCTTCCTGAGCGGATAATAATTTGTCGCGGTAGGTGGTTTGGTCCAGCTTGACCAGCACATCACCGGCTTTGACTATATCGCCGTTGTCTTTTAACACCTGCATCACTATGCCGGACACTTCTGCATTCAGTTCAGCTTTAATCACTGGCTGTAAAGAGCCGGAAATCACCGGGCCACGGGCGAGCGTGCTTTCGGATAATGTCAGTAAATCCTGCTCCACCAGTTGCAATGGTTTTACACCTTCTTCCGGTGTTTTGACTACTTCGGGCTTAGAACAAGCCGCTAATGTGGTCACAACACAGAAGGCGATTAAGGTTAATTTTATAGTTGTCATGGTCCAGACCCATCCAATAGTTCATGCAAGCTTAAATACTTTTCTAGTGGCTTCACTATAAAACAGTCAGAAGTTTCAGTCCTGCGAAAAGGGTAACAAGTTGTAACCATGCAGCCGGGCTGACGACAACGTTTGCCAAAGTGACTTTTTTGAATAGAAATCAGCCAAATAGCCAAAGCGAACTGGAAACAGAACGCTAATTGCTGCAGTATAACCGCATCATTTGCTCAACTTTATGTTTAGGGAATTTCCAGTGCCCGAGAGTTTAAGTTTATTGCCCGCCATTCTGGCCATAGCTGTTGTGATTTGGCGTAAAGAAGTGATATTGGCGCTGATTTTAGCCGTCGCCTGTGCTGAAGTTCTGTTGCATTTAAAGCAACCTGAGTTGAGTGTATTTGGTGCTTTGTTGTATGGCCCGGTACAAAGTTTAGAACGTATTATCTCCGTTACCTCTTCAGCCGATAACAGCAGAATTTTATTATTCTCCCTGCTGATAGGCGCGCTAATGGCCTATATGCGTGACTCAGGTGGTGTCTCTGCTATGGTGGACTGGTTTATCCGCAAAGGCGTGGCCCGGACTAAACGTCAGGCCGGTTTTATCAGCTATGGCATAGGTATTCTGGTCTTTATAGAATCCAACTTGAGTGCTTTAACTGCAGGTATTGTGTCGCGCGGTTTGTACGATAAATTTAAGATGAGCCGCGCTCGTCTGGCCTACATAGTCGACAGCACCAGCGCACCGGTTTGTATTTTAATTTTACTGAACGGCTGGGGTGCTTATGTGCTTGGGCTGTTGAGCACCTATACACTGCCGGAATCCGCTGTTTCTGTGTTGATTGGCACTATTCCGCTGAATTTTTATGCCTTGTTTACACTGATTGTGGTGTTTTACACCATCTACACAGACAAAGTCTATGGCCCGATGAAACAGGCAGAAATTGAGCTGAATACAGTGTCAAGCCATAGCGACATCGACATCCCACCCAGCAGTATGTCGTTGATGTTAGTGCCTTTGCTGACACTGATTGTGGGTATGGTTGGTTTTATGCTGTGGACAGGCAACGGCAGTTTAGTCGAAGGTTCAGGTGCCAAAGCGGCGCTTTATGCCACCACTATTGCTTGTGTTGTGGCTTATGGCCTGATGGCGTGGAGTCGTCGTTTTAGTCATCAGCAACTGGTTACTATTGGTTTCAGAGGTATGGGTGAACTATTACCTTTAGTCAGTATTGTACTGTTGTCATTGGCTCTCGGTAGCGCCATGAAAGATTTAGGCACAGGGGTTTATGTGGCTTCTTTTGTGAAAGAATCCACACCTTTGGTGCTTATTCCTGCCCTGCTTTTTATCGCTGGTGCCATTATCTCTTTTACCACAGGCACCTCCTGGGGCACTTTTGCTATTTTAATTCCTATAGGTATGCCATTAGTTGAAATGCTCGGATTACCGCCTTCTCTGATCCTGGCTGCTATTTTAAGTGGCGGCATTTGGGGCGATCACTGCTCACCAATTTCGGATACCACAGTGGTCAGTGCAGTCGCCTCAGGTTGTGATTTATTAGAGCATGTCAAAACTCAGCTGCCTTATGCGCTGTTTTGTGGCGTATTAGCCCTGGTTGCCTTTTTAATCAGTGGTTTTATGATGATTGGCTGACCTGGCTGAGCAACAAAAAAACAAGGAAAAAGCAGATGAAAACACAAGCTATGCTGGTGCTGAGTTGTTTATTGCTATTGTCCTGTGCCGCTAAGCAGCCCGCCAGAATCCAGCCCGAAGCACAGCAACTAAACACCAGAGACCAAATCAGGGTTGCCAAAACAGTTCAGGCACAAGACAAAATCCGCATTGAAGCCACTCAACCCGCGGATATTGTCAATGTGCTGAGCCTGACCAACAACATAGAGGTCAGTATGGCCTATGTATCCGCTGAGAATTTTACGGGCTCACAAGTGCCGGGTTATCAGTCCAATAGCTGCTATTTACACCAACAAGCCGCCCTGGCCCTGGCACAAGTCGCGATACAGGCAAAGCGTTTAGGTTATCAACTGCAAGTGCTGGACTGTTACCGCCCTCAACGCGCATCCAATTATTTTATGCGTTGGGTCGCTGATGCTTCGGATCAAAAAACCAAAGCGGCCTATTACCCCCGCCTCAACAAAGCCGATTTAAATCAGGGCTATATAGCTGTGCATTCTGGCCACAGCCGGGCTTCTACTGTGGATTTAACCTTATTGCGTAAAAATGCGGCGGGTCAGTGGCAGCCGATAGATATGGGGGGCGCTTATGATTTATTTGACCCAATCTCCCACTTAAACAGCAGCGCCATCAGTACAACACAAAAAGCCAACAGATTGCTTTTGAAAGATTTAATGCAACAACAGGGTTTTGTCCCTTACGAGCTGGAGTGGTGGCATTTCACGCTGGAAAACGAAGCCTACCCACACAGCTATTTTGACTTTGTGGTGAACTAAAGGAGCTGTTATGCGCCCTCTTCGCCTGCTTCCCTCTGGCATAACTTTGCTTTGGGCTTTATTGCTTGCTGCCTGTAGCACCAGCAATACCGCACCACTGCAGGACAAGCAGCAAGAATTACTGGTTCAACTGTTTGAACAACTCGATCAGGCTCAACTGCCACCAGATGCGCTGGCCTTTATCACTTACCCGCTGGATACGCCCGCAGAGCAGCTCAGGTATCAGGCCGACAAAGCCATGCAACCTGCGTCCACCATGAAACTGCTGACCAGTATTGTCGCTTTGGAGCAACTCGGCCCCTCCTACAGAGGCAAAACTCAGCTGCGATCCTATGAAAAGCCTCAACCCCAGCTGCAACAGCCTTTGGTAATCAAAGGCTTAGGTGATATGGATTTTACAGTGCAAGAGCTCTGGTCTTTACTGCAGCAGGCTTATGATCAGGGCATACGCCATGTGCCTGCTATCCAGATTGACCGCAGCTGGTTTAATCCGGCCCATACAGAGCTGACCGCTTTGCCTTTTGATGAAACACCAAGGGAATACTACAACCTGCTGCCGGACGCCTTGTTTTTACAGCGCAATATGCTCGGCATTAAATTACAGTCCACTGCAGATACAGTCACAGGCCAGTTGTATCCTGTGCTACAAGGCCTGAAGCTGGTGACCACACAAGTTCGTCTGACAGAAGGCCACTGCGCGGACTGGTATCCGGACAGAGCCCGTTTAGCCTTTAAACGCCAGCCTGATGTTTTGCATCTGGTGTTACAGGGAGAGTTTCCGAAACACTGCCAAAAAACAGATTATTTACAGCTGCTCAATCGCACAGATTTCAGCCGCTTAATGGTGCAGCAGTTGTGGCAACAGATTTCGGGACAAAGGCAGGTTCAGGTGCTGGAGCAAAGCGCACCAGAAGCCACAATATTGCTGGCTGAACATCAAAGCCGCTCTTTGGCTGAGGTGTTGCGGGATATCAACAAAAGCTCTGACAATGCCATCACCCGTCAGCTGTATTTAGCCTTAGGAGCAGCACAAGCTGAGGCCGGAAATAAACTGACAGCTCAGGTTTCAGAGCAACAGGTTCGTAGTTTCCTGAGCAGTATCGAATTGGATCACCGCAGTCTGGTGCTGGAAAACGGTTCAGGCTTATCCCGTAGCGAACGAATCAGCCCGGCGCTGATGGCCGCTTTGCTGCAACATGCCTATCAGGCCCACTACCAACCAGAGCTTCTCAGCAGCATGCCACTGGCTGGTGTGGACGGCACTTTAAAACGCCGCTTCACTCAGGCTCAGACCCAAGGCAAGGCCCGTTTAAAAACCGGCACCTTGCGTAATGTCACAGCGCTGGCAGGCTTTGTGACAGACCAAAGCGGCCGGACCTGGGTGGTCGCCAGTTTTATCAACGACCCCAAAGCTGGACGTGGCCGCGCCGTATTGGATCATCTTATTGAATGGATCAGAATGCAGTCTGAAACGCAGCGATAAAAAAGCAGGCCAGAGCCTGCTTTTATTTCGATACAGAGGTTTTACACCTTAAACTTCGACAATACAGCGCTGAAGTTTTCAGCTATACGTTTTAAACCCTGACTGGAATCTTTGGTCGTGGCACTGTGCACCGCATTTTGTTGTGCTGCACTGTGAATATGGTTGGTTTTTTGACTGACGCCATCCGCCACATCACGCTGCTCTGCCGCAGCTGAGCTGATCTGACTGTTCAGGTGATTAATTTCCTCTATAGCCTGAAGCACCAAATCCATCGCCTTGCTGGCCTCAGAGGCTTTAATTTCGTTATCTTTTACCGTGGCCTGTGCAGTTGAGTTTAAGCTCTGCACTTCGTTGACGCCTTGCTGCAACTGCTCAATCATACGTTTGATTTCACCTGTGGACGACTGAGTCCGGCCTGCCAATAAACGCACTTCGTCAGCCACCACACTAAAACCACGGCCCTGCTCACCAGCCCGCGCCGCTTCAATAGCAGCATTAAGCGCCAGCAGATTGGTTTGTTCTGCGATGGTGTTAATCACGTCCAGTACTTTGCCAATTTCAGCACTGGAGGCGGATAAATTGGCAATAGAGCGCTCAGATTGTTGGGAGTCCAATAACTGCTGAGCGGCATTTTTCACTGAAGCCTCCAGAGTTTTCATCGCCCCCTGCGTCAGACGGGAAGCTTCAATGCTGGCTTGTTCGGCCTGCTCGGCGTTGTGGGCCACCACAGAGGCAGTGGTGGCTAGTTCATGCACAGAGGACGCTGTGACTTCCAAATCACAGGTTTGTTTCACCACCTCAGAGCTGGACTCTTCCGCCACATGAGCCAGCTCCACTGAAGCCTGTACCAAACCATGAGTCATGGAGCGCAGCTCCACTATGGTTAAGCGTAATTGTTCAAGCAACTGATCAAAACAACGTGCCATTTCACCAAATTCATCAGTGCTGTAATTGGAAAAACGCCGGGTTAAATCGCCCTCGCCTTCGGTAATGGCCTTGATGGCTTTAATGGTGTCGTTTACCCGGGTGACCACTATGCTCTGAGTTAACCAGTACACCACCAGCAGCAGAACAACTGCCCCCAGGACGATGATCAACGAAGTTTTGATCACATTGTCACGCACTTCAGCGCTGAGTTCATCGTTGGAATAGGCTGATACAATCTGGTAACCCCATGGCGCAAACTGCTCTGTCTGAATAGTCCAGCCCGGGTTTTTCGTTTTCAGAATTTGTTCCAGTTCTTCAGCCTTAATATGAGCGGACTGAGCACGGATGGCACCGTTTCTGTCCAGCAAAGCAAAAAAACCTGAGGTCAATAAACGGCTGGAGGCCAACAATTGGTGCAAAGCGTCCAAATCTGCTTTGTATCCGACATAACCTATACCCACCACGTCCCCCTGGGCATTGGTCAGGGGTTCATAGCCGGTGACAAAAGGATTACCTAAAATATCCACAGAACCATAAAAAGCTTTGCCCTGACGTATAGCGGCCATAGCAGCACCTGTGGGCGCTAATAAAGTACCAGTAGCGCGGCCTGTGTCTGTCACTACATTGGTGGAGATCCGTACAAAGTCATCACCGGTGCGGCTAAACAAAGTAGCTGTGCCGCCCATCATGGCCGTCAGGTCGTCCACTAACTGGTATTTATTGCCCTGAGCGTCAGTGCCTAACACCAGATCCGGCACCTGCTGTGTGCCAAAAGATAAAAGCTCCCCCTGGGATACAGGCCCAAGATCAGCAATACGTTGACGAAACAGCTTCATGCTGCTTTGCACCTGCTGACTTAATAAGGTATCAGTGATAGTTAAGATATTGGTAATTTCGCGGTTCAGGCGGTTTTTATCTGTGTTGACCGAGCTTTCAATTTCCTGGTATTTGCTGAACGAAATCACCACTATGGATGCCAGCATCGCCAGTAAAACCAGGCCGGTGAGGGTTAACATAAACTTGCGTTGTACCGACATAAAAATTCCTTTGTGGTTTTATGGCTTCTTTTACTGAAAAGCGACCTGGATCAAAGTATTGCGTAATAAAATAGTTTAGCCTGCAGATTTTTTTCATAAATCAGGCTCTATCTGTTTATAAAAAAGGCCAGTCTCAAGGACTGGCCCATTCACAAAAAGTATCATTTTTACTGATGTAACCGTTTGCATAACGACTTCATTATGCCAGATCCGGCTTTAAAACCAAAAGCTAATTCTGAGTTTTGTACATTAATCCGGCAATTCTTTGCTCCTGTGGCTGAAGCAGAAGTCCGCTCTTGCCAAGAGTTTTTGTTTAGGCTTCAATGGCAACTTGCATCAATCAACTGGCCTGCAGAGCCAGATGGGAAACCATGACTTCCACCTTTGTCGCTTTAGACTGGCTTATGTTTGTTTTGTATTTTGTTCTGCTGGCCCTGACCGGCTGGTGGATAAACCGCACTGGTGTAACTAACAGTCAGGAGTATTTTATTGGCAGCAACAACATGCCCACCTGGCTGGCGGCAATATCAGTCTTAGCGACAGCACAATCCGCAGCGACTTTTTTAGGTGGGCCAGATATTGGTTATCGCAGCAATCTGACCTACCTGGCCAGCACTTTAGGCGCCTTGATGGCCGCTTTTTTTGTCGGTTATTTTTTAATTCCACGCTTTTACCGTTACAAAGTCAGCACTGTCTATGAGTTACTGGAATTGCGTTTTGGTAGCAAAGCGAAAAAGCAGGCTGGCTTGATGTATTTATTTGGCCGCATTTTTGCCAATGGTGCCCGGCTATATATGGCGGCTATCGCCGTGTCTATGATCCTCTTTACCGATATAAGCTGGCAGCATGTGTTTTGGTCTATTGTTTTGCTTTGTCTGGTGTCTGTGCTCTATTCCATTTTTGGTGGCATTCAGTCTGTGATTTATGGTGATGCGTTCCAGTGTTTTGTCTATGTTGGTGCTGCGGTACTGGTGTTGTTGTATTTATGGACGTCCATTCCGGCTGATTTTGCCAGTGTCTGGCAGGCCTTAGAACATCCGCCCGAAAACGCCCCCAGTAAGCTGCTGCTGATAGATACCAGCTGGGATTTCAGTTCTGCCGGGGCTTTTACACTTTATTCCAGTATCACAGGTTTGTTTTTGCTCTATATCGCCTCTTTTGGTTTGGATCAGGATCTGACCCAACGTGCTTTAACCTGCAAAAACGCCCGTCAGGGGTCGTTAGCTATTATCTGGTCCGTGGTTTTGGTGATCCCTGTGACGCTGGTGTTTATGCTGATAGGTTTTTTACTTTATATCTTTTATCAGCGATCCGATCTGATGGCAGGTTCTGGCGCTGTGATGCAAAGCAGCCAGTTTAGCGGCGAAAATATCACCGTCTTTATGTATTACGTTTTGCATGAAATGCCAGCTGGTTTGCGTGGCATAGTGACAGTAGGTGTGATAGCAGCGGCTGTGTCTACCCTGACCTCGGGCTTAAACTCTATGGCCTCTGTCATTATTCAGGATTTATATAAACCCTGGCAGCAACAACGACAAGCGAAAACGGAACAACATTATGTTGCAGCTGCACGCTGGTCCATGCTGCTTTGCGCCAGCGCTTTAGCTTTGATGGCCATCTTATGTTTCTACTGGCAGCAAAGCAGCGATACGCCGCTACTGACTTTCGCGCTGGGAGTTATGGTATTTAGCTACAGTGGCTTGCTTGGCGTTTATGCCAGTGCGCTTTTTAGTCAGCGTGGCAGTCCGGCATCCGTATTAGCCGCCTTGATAGGAGGTTTTGTTATTACGCTGCTGATGCAACCTTATCTGCAAAGTTACTATTTACCCCAGGAATGGCAGTTTGATTTAGCCTTTAGCTGGCAGCTCTGCATAGGTTTCGCCTGCTCTTTTATCATTTGTCAGTTGGGAAAAAGCAGCTCATCTGTAGCACAAACTGAACTTAATGGTGTCGCCGCCTGATGCGTACTTTGCTGCTGATATTAAGTCTGTTCACACTGCAGTCTGTTGCGCAGCAGGGCATTCAAACCGGCGCCAATCAGTTGGCAAGCAATCCGCAGTTGTCTCCTGTCGCGTTAACAGGCAAACACATTGGATTGGTGGTGAACCAGAGTTCTGTCAGCGGCAAAAGCCATCTGCTGGACGAGCTGCTACGACAGGGTTTTGCCGTTAAGAAAATATTTTCTCCTGAACACGGTTTTCGTGGCACTGCGGACGCGGGAGCCACGGTGGCCAACAGCATAGATCCGCAGACAGGTATTCCAGTCTGGTCTTTGTATGGCAAACATAAAAAGCCAACAGCTGCAGCTTTGCACGGCATCAATCTGCTGATCTTTGATTTGCAGGATGTAGGGGTACGTTATTACACCTATTTATCGACTTTGCATTATGTGATGGAAGCGGCTGCAGAGCAGAACATCCCATTGCTGGTGCTCGACAGACCCAATCCAAACGGCGCTTATGTCGACGGTCCCGTGCTTGATAAAAACTACCAGTCTTTTGTCGGGCTGCACCCTATCCCACTTTTGCATGGCATGACACTGGGCGAGCTGGCGCTGATGATCAAAGGTGAAGGCTGGAGCCATAAAGCGGAACAGCTAGAACTTTATATCTGGCCTGTGAAAAATTATCAGAGAGACAGACCTTATGATTTGCCCGTCCGGCCAAGCCCAAATTTACCTAATGCTCAGGCTGTGGCTTTGTATCCATCCTTAGGATTTTTTGAGGCTACGCCATTGAGTGTGGGTCGTGGTACTGATTTTCCGTTTCAGCTGCTGGGGTATACCAATCCACCTTTAGGACCTTTTGCCTTTAGTCCGGTCACCAAAGCAGGCGCTGCACTAAACCCACCACTAAAAAACCAGCTGGTGTTAGGGCTGGATTTACGTAAGGTAAAAGCCGTAGGTCTGGATTTAAGTTATTTACTTCAGGCGCAGGCCCTCTTTGCCAAATATCAGCTGAAGCTGTTTAATTCACCGGATTTTATGGACAAGTTATCCGGCACGGCCAGGCTCAGGCAACAGATAGAACAAGGCTGGAGTGAAGCGCAAATCCGCCAGAGCTGGCAGGCAGATTTACAACAATTCAGACAACAACGCCGGCCTTATTTGCTCTATCCCGAATAATCAGCCAGGAAACAACTCTGCCATCTGCGTCAAGGTAGCACCGGTCACCCTGTTGATACGCCAATCGTGCAACATCACAGCACCTAAGGACTGATAAAAATCAATGGCAGGCTGATTCCAGTCAAGTACTGACCATTCCAGACGACCACAATCGCGCTCTACCGCCAGTTTCGCCAGATAAGTGATCAAAGCTTTGCCTACCCCCACTCCACGGCAAGCTGGTTCCACAAATAAATCCTCCAGATAAATTCCCGGCTTGGCCAAAAAAGTGGAGTAGTTATGGAAAAACAGCGCAAAACCTACGTCTTTGCCCTGATAATTCGCCAGCACTACTTCGGCATAAGGGGTGTCAGCAAATAAGCTATCACGCAGCTTTTGTTCAGTGGCAACCACCTGATCCGACAGTTTTTCATAGTCGGCCAGTTGCTGAATAAAACTTAAAATAGTGGGGACATCAGCTTCTGTCGCTAAACGCAGTTCAAGGCCATCGATACGGGTTGAAATAATGCTCATCAGAACTCCTTAAAAAAACAAAGGGGTCAGGTCTTGGATCTTGAATTGAGCCATCAATTCAAGATCCAAGACCTGACCCCATGCGCTTTGCGGGCTAATTACTTAGCGCGGCTGCGGTATTCGTCAGTACGGGTATCGATTTCGATTTTGTCGCCGATTTCAACGAAAGCAGGAACCATTAATTCGAAACCTGTGTCCAGCTTAGCTGGCTTCATCACTTTACCTGAAGTGTCGCCACGTGCAGCTGGTTCAGAATAAACCACTTCACGTACAACGAATGGAGGTAAGTCAACAGAGATAGCACGTTCGCCGTAGAAAACTACTGAACACTGCATATCCGGAACCAGATATTTCAGAGCTTCAGTCATGTTTTCATCTTCGATTTCGTACTGGTTGTACTCAGCATCCATGAATACATACATTGGGTCTGCGTAGTAAGAGTAAGTCACTTCTTTAGTGTCTAACATGACTTGTTCGAACTTGTCGTCAGCACGGTATACAGTCTCAAGACCGCCACCAGTTAACAGACCTTTCATTTTCATTTTTACAACAGCAGCGTTACGGCCAGATTTGTTGAATTCAGCTTTCTGAACAACCATTGGCTCGTTGTTGACCATAATTACCTGGCCAGCGCGTACTTCTTGAGCAGTCTTCATCATAATTGAAATATCTTCTTGTTAGGAAAAATTGCGCGACATTATAAGTTTATTTTCTGCAAAACGCACGAGGTTGCTGGCAAGATCTTGCTGTTGAATTAAATATTCCTGCCATTTTTTGTTATGTGACTGAATTTCTTCATGAAAATTACTGAATAAAGCAAATTCAGCACTGATATCCTGCTGCAGATTCCAGGCTAAATGCAGTTTTTCTATACAGTCTTTTATTTCTTGTGGCGCATGCTGCAGATACTTGTCTAAAAAGGCCTGTAGTTTGACTAAATGGGCCTGCTCGTCCTGCCGGTAGATTTGCCAGATAAAAGGGCGTCCCGCCCACTGGGCTCTGATCACCGAATCTTCGCCGCGGACAAAGTTGATATCACAGCAGGCCAGCAGCTGGTCGTACATAGGTTGTGGCATAAAATCTAAAATTCGGATACTTATAGAATTTTTGTCAAAACGACCCGTTTTTAGTTCGGAGAAAAGTTGGGTTAAATCTGCCGCCAGTTGTCCTTGTGGCACCAGTAACAAAGTCCTTTGCGCTGCACCGGCCAATTGGCCCAGCCAAGGCAGCAGATCGGCATGGCTATAAGCAAACAAGGAAATCTTTTGTGGATAATCCATCGCATCCGGCACACCAATACTCTGCCAGAATTGCTGTTGCAACTGTGCAGACTCAGAAACCTCGGCCAACGCCTTAATCAGGCCCTGCTCTCTTAATAAGCCGCCGGTTTGCCCGGTAAAACCAGGGAAAAAGAAATATTTTTGCAGTGGTAACTGCGGATGCGGCGATGGCAAGGCGTGACAGCCATGCACCCAATCTTCTGCCGACAGGTATTCCAGATTCAGCCATAAAGGTTTGTTGTCAAAAGACGCCATCCAGTCTAAATAGGATGACGGAATAGTGCAGGCTAAAGCTTCAATCACTAGCTCCGGCCTGTCAGCTGCAGTGAGCTCAGGCAATACCTCTGTCCAATGCCGCACCAGTACCTTATGCTGCAACTGACTGGCGAGGTTTGGATTGATGCTGTGACAAATCTTCTGAAAACTGATTAGGTCGTCGACCCATAAGCTGACCTGCCACTGATGTTCATTCTGCAATTGTCTGGCTAAACGCCAG
>CBIMJC010000076.1:0-14645 GCA_966244125.1 uncultured Rheinheimera sp. | reverse complement strand
CAAATCATCAGTCAAATGAAAACCGAAGGACTGGATGATGCGACTGCGCGTAAACAAGTCTATATGGTTGACCGTTTTGGTCTGTTAACTGAAGGCATGGCTGATTTACGTGATTTCCAGCAAGCCCTGATGCAGAAAAAATCAGATCTGTCGGATTGGAGCTACAGTGGCGACTATGCCTCATTACTGGATGTGATGAACTGCGCAAAACCAGATATTTTAATTGGCGTGTCTGGTCAGCCAGGCTTATTCACAGAACAAGTGATCACCGCAATGAAAAAACATTGCGAATTGCCGATTATTTTCCCGTTAAGCAACCCGTCCAAGCAAGTGGAAGCAACACCAGAACAAGTCATTAAGTGGACTGAAGGTAAAGTGATTATCGCGACCGGCAGCCCGTTTAAGCCTGTGACTTACAAAGGTCAGACGTACCATATTGCTCAGTGCAACAACTCCTATATTTTCCCTGGTATTGGTTTAGGTGTGGTCGCAGTCAAAGCCAGCCGTATCAGCGATGATATGTTACGTATTGCCAGCGAAACTTTAGCTGCGGCATCGCCATTAGCCAATACAGGGCAGGGATCTTTACTGCCTGCTTTGTCTGAACTGTCAGAGCTGAGTAAAAAGATCGCTTTTGAAGTGGCTAAAGTTGCGCAAAAACAAGGTCTGGCACTGGAAATCAGTGACGAAGAACTGCAGCAAAAAATTGACCGCAATTTCTGGACACCTGAATACCGTCAATACAAGCGAGTCAGTGGTCATTAATTCTTTTGTGTGATCAGCACAAAGAAGCTAAATAAAAAGTTGGTTTAATCAGTACCTTAGCTGTTAAACCAACTTTTTTTGTTTTTCCCTCCAACTATTTCTGCAGCAGCTCCGACTTACTCATAACTGAACCACAGGAGCCTGTTATGAAATTCCAACAATCAATGACCTTCACCTTATTATCTGCCGCTATGGCCATAACTCTGGGCTGTACAGCTCAGGCGGACACCACTGCAGCG
Source organism: uncultured Rheinheimera sp. (assembly GCA_966244125.1). Taxonomy (GTDB): domain Bacteria; phylum Pseudomonadota; class Gammaproteobacteria; order Enterobacterales; family Alteromonadaceae; genus Pararheinheimera. Next base: position 13,641 of record CBIMJC010000076.1, on the reverse strand, counting down.
AACTCAACTGCAAAGCCCGCACAAATAGCTTTTATTAAAAACTGCAAAGTAATACAGCAGCGGGCTATGACCAAAGATGAATTTGCGGCTTATCAGCGTTTAGAAGCTGTTGAACTGGAAATGGAACAATTACATTTGCCAATGAAAGCTTTTGAAGCAGAAATGGAACAACACAGCGAACGTATGGCTGAGCTTTCCGATCTTGTGCATCAGGAAGATGAACACAGTATTCGTATCGATAAAGCTAAAATGGCTGAGCAGCATAAATTAGCCGAAGAGATCCACGAAATTACTGAACGCCACAGACCGCATTTCGCAGCTTTAGAGCAAAAAGGCGATGAAATCAGCGAGATAGCCGATGACTTTACCGACTTGCTGGAAAAGTCTGCGCCAGTCGGTGGTTTTGATCATATCCAGGTAATCTCGGATTCAGGCAAAACAACTGAATGTTACGACGATGGTATTAAACTGATTTCACGGAATTAATCGTCGTCTTGATACGAAAGCCATACATTGATGTGTATGGTTTTCGTGTTGAGCTTAGTCACGTGTTCGAATCAACGGGTTTAACGCTGCGAATAAAGGTTGATATCGGATGTAATGGCATAGAAGCCAGAGCACAAGAGTCATGCGAATATCGGATATCTAGTTGATTAATATAGAGATATACCCTTTATTATCCATGCATAAAGTGGCACATAATGATTATTATGTTAAATGATGTATTATTAAAAGTAGCACCTATTTAATTCGCAACCTGCTTTATCCTGATAAACGGTCTTAATCGGTAAAAGTTCTACTTTCTACTACTTTGGTCTCAAAGCGTGTCTAAAGGCTCATTTTGTGCAGTTACCTTTTAGCGGAAACGTTCCGTTTTTAATGACTACATGAAATAAGTAACGGTATGCTAATGCAAACAAAATCTATTAAAGACCAGCAATTATTTGGCTCACTGGCTTTTTTACTGTTTGATTTGGTCTCAGTAGTCTTTTTCTTTGTCTACGAATGGTTTAACACTGTCTTTGATAAACTGGTTAGGCTTCCATCCCGATAGATATTTATCGACTAGAAAGCTATCTCCAGCAGAAACTGTCGCTGCTGCCATAGGATCAGCAAATATTCCTACCGCACTACTAAAAACGTAGCGAAGAATCTTTCCTGGTATGCTACTTGACCAGTTTCCAGAAGTAATATCCTCGATGTAGTTAGAAATTATAGACTCATCAGGCGATTTTCCTTTGAGCCATGTCTTAAATCTTTTTGCTGATGCTAGTAATTCTAAGAATTCTTCAAAAGATCGATGCTCTTTATTCAAAGTCTCTGCAATGCTTGGCGCTCCGGCAAGAACCAACTGATTAAATTTTCCTAGTTCTCCCTGATCAATTTGAAACCTATGCAATAGATATTTTTGTCTTAGCTGAATAATTTTAGATTCTGTATCTGAAGTGTAAAAATCACCACCATAGTGGCCAGCAAAAATTAATCCTATTGTTGCATTGTATAATTCCGATGCTACATGTGCATGTGTAAATCTATCACTGAGTAGATTTTTGAAGTCTAAGTTTGTTGCGATACTAAATGTATTTTCTGTTCTTCGTATATTGAAATAAAATTCTTCCGGTAGCTCCACATTTCCAAGCATATTTTGAACTATGATTTTAGATGCTTCAGTCACGTATTTTTTATCAAGTAGATCGGCTCTGGCTTCATTGAAAATTCCACCTTTAACGTAAAAATCATCCCCCAATCTTTTGTAAGTAACAAGACTTCTGAATCTTTCTGCATATATTTTTGCTTTATCTTTCTTATATCCATTAACTTCTAAGGCATATACAAGACGCTTACTTCTTGTGCGAAATACACCTACATCTTCATGTCCTGAAACTACTATTGCCCCTAAGTCATACTCGTTTCCGTATATCGAATTTTTAGTGTGTACTGCTGGCAATTCCTCGATATATGTCGCAGTCACTTCTGGCAGTGATAACAACTTAAGTAGGTTTAACATCCCTATTTTTTTAATAATTTCACACAAGCTTGGATAGTCCAAGATAAGATGTATTTTCTGATAGAATATTAAAGCTTCCGCTATTTCTCCTACGGTTATCAGTGGTCCATCTACAGAGCGGCGCAAAACTATTTTTTCAAACATATATGATTAATGACCTCTTCTATGTATTTTTTGCGTATATATCAGATACCAAGTAACTGAAATATCTTAGACTGAAACTCTTGCTCTGTAATTAGTCCTTTTTTCTTAGTACGGCTGGCTGTTTATTGTCGACTGTAGTACAGATAAGTAAAAGATTGAATGTTAGACTGATACTGCATTATGACAGTCGCCACTTAACTATCTAATGCCTTTTCAAAGCTAGCAATGATAGCTTCCGTTTCCTCTTCACTATATCGGAATGTAATCACTCCTGAATTAGCCCACATTAACCATCGATTTAAAGCAAAATTAACGGCTACACCGCCCTCTTTATCTAACTGTGAAAGATATTGATTTGGGAATTCTATGAAATCGTAAACGTTCCATATTCCTTTGTTTGGTAAAATTAACTCGCCAAGATCATAGTCATATTCTGGCATAATCAGGCCGTCATAAGCACTTTTAAGCCAATCTTCATCAGCAAAGTGCCCAAAGGCAGGGATCTCACTTTTAATGATGAGAGCACAGCATGCAGCGAAGTCCGCCCTGCTTTTCCAATATCCTATCGACTGAATACCACAAAAATGATATCTAAAGACCGGTCTGTTGTTTACTTCAGAAACTATTTCTGAAAATACAAATATGCCTGGTGTTTCATGTAAATTTGCTGATTTGTCCCGACATCTCAATACAGTGCAAGTAATATAATTTTGACTCTTTTTAATTTCTTCCAAAAATGTAACCATCTGGCGAGGTTCTTTGTAGAAATCATGAACATTGTAAATGATCTTAGAGGCACCGATCAGCCAGTCTTGCCTAATCCCAAAGAACATTGAAGTTTGCTCCAGAATTTTTGGGATCAAAACTTCTGCTAACTTTTCTGCGTTATTAATTTGGGCAAGATTTAAAGCTTGGCTGCAGTACTGCGGTATTTGGTTATGATGTACGCCATGATTAAAAAATACCTGCAAAAAGCGGCTGGTCACAGAGTTTGATAGCTGTTGCTCTCCTTTTTTATGAAGCAATGACTTAAGCCATACCATTAAATCAATAAAGGATTTTAACTCACCAAAGATCATTAATTTTCCTGCTAATTCATCAAGCCGACTTAATACCCACCTGCAGTATCTGGTCGTGGTCGTCTATTTGGCGTACTGTCAGTACTAATTGGTCCAGCTGCACCTGGTCGCCAACCACCACACGTCTGTGGAATTTTTCTGTGATGTATTCAGACAGACTTTGGCTTGGGTCCTGATCGTCTGAGAATTTAATGCTGTAGAAGCCATCCAGTTCGTTTAAGGTGATTTCGCCGTTTAATACGAAGTCACCGAAGAAGTCCAGTTTATCCAATGAGGTTTGCTCTGCGCTGGTAGACACTTTGTCACTGACGGCTTTGACATCTTTGGCTTTGCTTAATACCAACAGCATATCGTTTAGCTGAAAGCTTGGACTTTGTTCGGCTTTGATCCATTCGCCTTTACGCAGCACACCTAAGTAGCTGACATCCGGAGACATATTCAGTTGCAGCCAGTCGCTGTCGACAATGGGAGAACCTTTGCCCACTTTAAAGGACAAAACTTGCAATAAATCATTACTGGCAACACTGTCGAGTGTCATGGAATGATCCGGGCCAGGCTCCGGTGGTACTTCCAATTTCAGCCAACGTGCGACCGGCGCTATAGACCAGCCCTGGATCAGCAATGACACGATCACCACGAAAAATGCGACGTTAAAGTACAAATCTTTATTTGGTACACCGGCTAACCATGGGAATAACGCCAGAATAATAGGCACTGCACCACGAAGCCCTACCCAGCTGATAAACACCTGATCTTTCTTTGGAAAATGAAATGGCACCAGGCTTAAAAATACGGCTATGGGCCGGGCGATAAAGATCATCACCAGGGCCAATAATAAAGCCGGAATGGCATATTCCACCAGTTTGCTGGGAGTGACCAGCAAGCCCAGCATCAAAAACATTATGATTTGACTTAGCCAGGCTAAACCGTCGTGCATGCGTAAAATCTGCTGAATTTGTGGTAAACGGGCGTTGCCTATTAAAAAGCCCATTAAATACACGGCCAGAAAGCCGCTGCCGCCAAATTGGTTGGTTAAGCCATAAATCAGCAGCGCATACGACACGGCCAGTAAAGGGAAAAAAGCGGCGCTTAATGGCAGTTTACGGCACAACAAAACAAAGAGGCGCCCTGCTCCATAACCCACTGCAGCGCCTACTACGGCCTGTTGGAAAAATACGGTCGACAATGACCAATTCAATTCACTTTGACCCGCTAAAACGCCAACCAGAGTGAATGTAAGCATCACAGCCATAGGGTCGTTACTACCCGACTCTATTTCCAGTGTGGATGCCACCCGCTCTTTAATATTTAAGCCGGCAGACTGGAAGATAGAAAACACAGCGGCGGCGTCTGTTGAGCTTAATATGGCGCCAAGTAGCAGGCCTTCGAGTAAGGTCAAATTAAACAGATAAGACGCTGCAACACCTAAAATACCGCAGGTCAGGACGACCCCTAATGTAGCTAATACGGCTGAAGGTGCTAAGACCACACGAACCCTGTCCGGGTGGGTGCGCATACCACCGTCAAACAGGATAATCACAAGAGCTATAGAGCCAATCAGCAGAGCAACATCAGGATTACTGAACTTGATGCCGAGCAGGCCGTCTTCACCAGCCAACATGCCAATGACGAGGAAAATCAATAACAAAGGCGCGCCTAAGCGCGCCGAAATCAGAGTCGCAACTATACTGGAGAAAAACAGAGCCCCTGCTACCAGGATTGTTAAATTCACTGCATCCAACTAAAAGCTCCTTTTTTCTTAATGCGCGGGGTAAATCTCCCGGTAGATTTGTTGTAAAGCGGATAACGGATCGGCGGCTTTGGTAATGGGGCGCCCTATCACCATATAGTCTACACCAGCCTTTAACGCATCAGCTGGAGTCATCACCCTCTTTTGATCATCAGCTGTGGCAAAAGATGGACGAATGCCTGGCGTCACTAAGCAGAATTCTTTACCAAATTGCTGTTTTAATTCAACAGCTTCTTGTGCAGAACACACCACGCCATCAAGTCCGGATTTATCCACCAGTCCTGCCAGTCTCAGAACCTGCTGCTGTGGCGTTAAATTAATACCCAGCTCCACTAAATCACTTTGCTCCATACTGGTCAATACGGTGACAGCAATCAGCAGAGGTTTTTCTTTGCCGTAGCTTTCTAAGGCTTCACGGGCTGCGATCATCATACGACTGCCGCCGGAGGCATGTACGTTCACCATCCAGACGCCTAAATCGGCAGAGGCTTTGACGGCTTTGGCCACTGTATTTGGAATATCGTGAAATTTCAGATCTAAAAATACATCAAACTTGCGCTGATGCAGCTCTTTGACAAAATCAGGGCCAAAGTGAGTAAACATCTCTTTGCCGACTTTTAACCGGCATAAAGCCGGATCAAGTTGGCTGACTAAATTCAAAGCTGCGGATTTTTGTTCAAAGTCTAATGCGACCACTATAGGACTGGTGTTATTCATCAGGTTCTCTTTATTTGTCAGATCAGCGACCGTCAATGCCGGTCATTGGCTCTACCGTTTCCCACTGCTGGCAAGATGGACAGAGCCAATAAGGTTGTTTGGTTTTAAAACCACAGTTGCGGCAATGATACAGCACTTTGGTATCCAGATAAGCCTGTACCATTTGTTCTATTTCAGCCAGATGTGGCTCAGACGGGTCTTGCAACCGTCTGATTTGAATAAATTTTAAAAATAAGCGGATATTCGGCTGCTGCCGCAATTTATCCGTCAGCAAATTTTCAGCCTGCTGCAGGTTCTCTCCTTCAGCGTAAAACTGCGCCAACTCTGCGGTCGCGCTAATGTTTTTATGTTTGCGGCTCAGTTCCGTCAGAAGTGTTTGCCACTCGGCCGGTTCTGGTGTTGTTTGTTTTACCAACGGCAATAACTCTGCCGCCCATTGTGGCCGTTGTTGCAAAATGGCAAGCAGCAGCGCTCGGGCTTCAGTGAACTCTTCTTCAGCAATCAGTTTTTTGGCCAGTTCGTATTTAGGCCGTAAGGATACCGGATAGCGCTGAATTAACTGTCGGTACGCATCACTTGGCGCCGGTTCTTTACGCCAGGCTTCACAGCTAAAATTCGCCACACCAATTCGTAAGGAACGTGAATCTGTTTGTTCAACTACAGCCCGGAAGTCCATGGCTTTTTGCCATTCGTGCGTGGCAGTAAATAAACTAAATAACTGTTTTAACACAGCTTCGCGAATACTTTCAGCCTGCACCAATGCACTTAATAGAGGCTCTGCTCTGTCGTAGAGGCCAGCGCTAAAGTAATCTTTGGCCAGCTCAAACTGTATTTTTTGTGCCTGCTGTTTGGGAAGTTTTAACTGATGGAGTTTTTCATGAATACGAATGGCTTTATCCCAGTCACCACGGCGGCGGAACAGGTTGGCTAAGGCCAGGTAGGTATCTATAGTCGCAGCTTCCACATCAAGCAATTGCAACAATTGCTCAATAGCTTTGTCTTCCTGATCAGTCAGCAGGAAATTTAAACCTGAGGATAAGTTTTTGGTGACAGAAGCCCTGCCCTTAAGCTCTTTTTGTTTTTCGCTGTTTCTGCCCATAAACCAGCCGTAAGCGGCGGCGACAGGAAGTAACAGAAATAACAGTTCCAGCATAGGGATCAGGTTTTATCAGCAGATTTAGCAAACCAACCTTTGGTTTTTGCCTTCAGGATAAAAGCCAGAGCAAGGCTCAGGCCGAGCAGAAAACCGAACACTAAAAACAGAGCGGCAATGTCCACCACTCTGAGTTCTGTTTTTGCTATAAGATAATTAAATTCAGCAACTTGCTGATTGAGGGAACCCAGAATAAGCCCGAAAATAATCAGGGCAATAATAAAGACAACATAAAAAAATCTGGTCAAAACTCCGTCAACCCCGTTTTTAGCTGAAAAGAGATCAGGTGTTAGTTTTCACCCGGTCACGTAATTCTTTACCCGGTTTGAAATGAGGCACGTATTTGCCATCTAATTCCACTTTATCGCCGGTTTTTGGATTGCGACCTACACGAGGTGCGCGGTAATGCAGAGAAAAACTACCAAAACCACGAATTTCGATACGCTCGTTATTCGCCAGTGAAGTCGCCATTTGTTCCAGAATTTCTTTGACTGAAGATTCGATGTCTTTCACCTGGACATGAGAAAAATCAGTAGACAGTTTTTCGATCAATTCAGATTTGGTCATGGACCCTCCGCTGTATCAGTAGAATGAAGGATCGAGGCTAATGCCCCGACCCTTCTATACAAGCATCAATTAGTCAGCTTTTTGAGCAGCTTTGAATGCTTCGGCCATAGCGTTACCACCAAAGTCAGCATCATCTTGCTTCTTGATAGTGTCCATAGCTTCTTTTTCTTCAGCTTCGAATTTCGCTTTGATTGACAGGCTGATCACGCGGTTTTTGCGGTCAACACCCATCAGGCGAGCTTCTACTTCTTCACCAACTTTTAATACTGTAGTAGCGTCTTCGATACGCTCACGAGCGATGTCAGATACGCGAACGTAACCTTCAACACCACCTTCCAGTAATACAGTAGCGCCTTTCGCGTCAACTGCAGTTACGTTGCCTTTAACGATAGCACCTTTTTTGTTATCAGCAAGGTAGCCGTTGAACGGGTCTTCGTCTAATTGCTTGATGCCTAAAGAGATACGCTCGCGCTCTGGGTCAACTTGTAACACAACTGCGTGTACTTCGTCGCCTTTCTTGAATTCACGTACAGCGTCTTCGCCCGTTGAATTCCAGCTGATGTCTGACAGGTGTACTAAACCGTCGATGCCACCGTCTAAACCGATGAAGATACCGAAGTCAGTGATTGACTTGATCTTACCGGATACGCGGTCACCCTTGTTGAAGCCCTTAGCGAACTCTTCCCATGGGTTGGCTTTACATTGTTTCAGACCTAAAGAAATACGACGACGTTCTTCGTCGATTTCCAGAACCATAACTTCCACTGAGTCACCTAAGTTAACTACTTTAGATGGGTGGATGTTTTTGTTAGTCCAGTCCATTTCTGAAACGTGTACTAAACCTTCAACGCCTTCTTCGATTTCTACGAAGCAGCCGTAATCAGTCAGGTTAGTGACGCGACCAGTGATGCGAGCACCTTCTGGGTAACGTGAAGCGATAGCTGCCCATGGATCTTCACCCATTTGCTTCAGACCTAAAGAAACACGTTGTTTCTCACGGTCAAACTTCAGAACCTTCACTGGGATTTCGTCGCCAACATTGACGATTTCGCTTGGGTGTTTAACACGTTTCCAAGCCATGTCAGTGATGTGCAGTAAACCGTCTACGCCACCTAAATCTACGAATGCACCGTAGTCAGTCAGGTTCTTAACGATACCTTTAACTTCCATGCCTTCTTCTAAGTTTTGTAACAGTGTATCGCGCTCAGCACTGCTTTCAGATTCGATTACCGCACGACGTGATACAACCACGTTGTTACGCTTCTGATCCAATTTGATTACTTTGAACTCAAGTTCTTTGTGTTCTAAGTGTAATGTGTCACGTACCGGACGCACGTCAACTAATGAACCAGGCAGGAATGCACGGATACCATCAACTTCGACAGTGAAACCGCCTTTAACTTTACCAGTGATGATACCGATAACAGTAACTTTATCTTCACAGGCTTTTTCCAGGCGAACCCAGGACTCGTGACGTTTTGCTTTCTCGCGAGACAGTAAAGTCTCACCGAAACCGTCTTCAACTGCGTCCAGAGCTACGTCGATGATGTCACCAACGTTCACTTCAATCTCGCCAGCCAGGTTTTTGAATTGTTCAACAGGGATTGCTGCTTCAGATTTCAGACCGGCATCAACCAGTACTACGTCTTTATGGATAGCAACGATAGTTCCTTTAACAATAGAACCAGGGCGAGTTTCGATAGTTTTGAGGCTTTCCTCAAACAGTAGTGCAAAATTTTCAGTCATATTCACTTTTTCAGTTTAAGTGCTCCACGCACAGTCCTGTGTCATGGGGTTGCTAAGTTAACTTGTCATCGTCCTTGCGACAAGCTGTCCAACGTGAAGGTCTAGGCCTGGTTCAACTTTTTACAGACGTTGAGAACCTCGTCCAACACTTGTTCAATAGTTTTATTGGTCGAATCCAGCATGTATGCATCGTCTGCAGGCTTTAAAGGCGCTACGGCGCGATTCATATCCCGTTCGTCACGGGCCTGTATTTCGCTCAAAAGGTCGCCGATGTTAACATCATGGCCCTTTTCTTTCAACTCTAAATAACGCCGTCTGGCGCGCTCTGACGCATCGGCTGTTAAAAAGATTTTAACTTCTGCCTGTGGAAATACCACAGTGCCCATATCCCGGCCATCCGCCACTAAACCCGGCGCTTCTTTAAAGGCACGTTGACGGCGCAATAAGGCTTCCCGCACCCGGGGTAAAGAGGCAATTTTAGAGGCCACTGAACCTACTTCTTCAGTACGTATGGTATGAGTAACATTTTCGCCTTCCAGCGTAATGCGGGTATGGCCTTGTTCGTCGCAGTTAAACTGTACATCAAGGTGAGCAGCCAAAGGCTGTAAGGCTTCTTCGTCAGCAGGGTCAATCTGATGATGGATAGCAGCTAAAGCCAATACACGATAGATAGCACCGCTATCCAGCAGATGCCAGCCCAGCTTTTGGGAAACTAAACGGCAAATGGTGCCTTTCCCTGATCCACCTGGTCCATCAATGGTAATTACCGGCGCTTGTTGCATTCTGCCTCCAAAACAGTCGAACACACAAAAAGTTGCGGCATTATACAGAAATAAATGACAAAAAGCGCGGTTTAATCAAGGAGATCGCGTAACCATTTCGGTTACGCGTTATTTGCTAAGCTGGGGTGCTTAGTGTGCTAAATACTTCAAAGTATTGAGGAAATGTTTTACGGGTACAATCCGGGTCTTCGATGGTGACCGCCGTATCACTTAATGCGACCAATGAGAAACACATCGCCATACGGTGATCGTTGTAGGTGGCTATGCTGGCATGTTTCAGTGTCGTTGGCGGTGTGATGACAATGTAATCTTCACCTTCTTCCACTTCGGCGCCTACTTTACGCAGCTCGGTCGCCATAGCCGCTAAACGGTCGGTTTCTTTGACGCGCCAGTTGTAGACATTACGAATAGCTGTCGGGCCTTGTGCGAACAGAGCCGTAGTCGCAATGGTCATGGCTGCATCAGGAATAGCGTTGTAATCCCGATCTATGCCCTTTAATTGGTTACGGGTAACTGAAATATAGTCAAAACCCCAGTCCACTGTCGCGCCCATGGCTTCTAACGCGTCGGCAAAGTGAATATCACCCTGCACCGCATTTTTACCAATACCTGTCACTTTTATCGTACCGCCTTTAATGGCCGCAGCGGCGAGGAAATAAGAAGCGGATGAAGCATCGCCCTCTACCAGAAACTCGCCCGGCGATTGGTACTGCTGATTGCCTTTGACGACAAAGCTTTGATAGTTGTTGTTCTGAACTGTCACACCAAAACGCGCCATCAGGGCCAGCGTAATATCAATATAAGGTTTGGATACCAGCTCGCCACTGATGATAATTTCGCTGTCACCCGACAATAAAGGTGCAGTCATCAGCACAGCGGTTAAAAACTGACTGGAGACAGAACCATCAATACTGATTTGACCGCCTGTCAGCGCTTTACCGCGAATACGCAGCGGCGGATAGTCTTTGTGTTGCAGATAGTCAACATCGGCATTCCACTGCCGCAAGGCGTCGACTAAATGACCAATAGGACGTTCGTACATCCGCGGCTCACCTGTTAAGGTGACATCCACATTGGACACTGCTAAAGCTGCAGTTAAAGGCCGCATCGCTGTGCCGGCGTTGCCTAAAAACAGCTCTAACGGCTCCGGATGCTGAAATACGCCTGCTACACCAGTGATGTCACAGACTGTTTTATCCGCAGATAACGAATACCGGACGCCAAGCGCTGTTAAGGCATTGAGCATATGGCTGACGTCATCACTGTCGAGCAAATTGGTGATGCGGGTGGTGCCTTTGGCTAAAGCCGCCAGCAATAAAGCCCGGTTGGAGATACTTTTTGAACCGGGTAAATGCACCACGCCTTCGACTTTCGCGATAGGCTCTAAAGTTAAAGTTTTCATCAGCCGTGCACCCGCTCAAATTCTTTCATAAAGGTCACTAAAGTTTGTACGCCTTCCAGTGGCATCGCATTGTAGATACTGGCGCGCATACCACCGACCATACGATGGCCTTTTAATGCCAATAAACCATTGGCTTCGGCTTCGCTGACAAACAAGTCGTTCAGGCTTTCATCACCCAATAAAAACGGCACGTTCATTGATGAGCGGAACTGCGGCGCCACGTCATTACGATAAAAATCACTTTGATCGATATAACCATACAAGGTGTCTGCTTTGAGTTGGTTGCGAAGCAGCATAGCTTCTACACCGCCCTGACGCTTCAGCCACTGGAACACCAGGCCTGCCAGATACCAGGCATAGGTCGGAGGTGTATTAAACATACTGTCGTTGTCAGCGGCCAATCGGTAATCCAACACGCTTGGAATGCTGCTGCCCTTGGCAGGTAACAAGTCTTCACGCACTATGGCAAGGGTTAAACCTGAAGGCCCGATATTCTTCTGGGCACCGGCGTAAATCACGCCATACCGGCTGACATCAATAGGACGAGACAAGATAGTGGACGACAGATCAGCCACCAAAGGTGCTTTGGTTGTGGGTAAGTCGATAAATTCCATGCCATCTACTGTTTCGTTCGGACAAAAATGCACGAAGCTGGCATTATCATTCAATTGCCAGTCTGAGGTTGGGATTAAAGTACGAAGCCCATCTTGCTTAAACTGAATAGCCTGAGCTTTTAACGCAGTGAATTTTTCAGCTTCTTCAACAGCGGCCTTAGACCAGGCGCCTGAAACAATATAATCGGCACTGACACCAGGTTTAGCTAAGTTCAGCGGGACAGCGGAAAACTGACCACGGCCACCACCGTGCATAAACAGCACTTTGTAGTTGGCGGGTATGCACAATAAATCGCGCAGGTCCTGCTCCGCCTGAGCCGCAACCTGGATAAAATCTTTACCTCTGTGACTCATCTCCATAATGGAGCAGCCGCGACCATGCCAGTTGATCAACTCGTCCTGTGCCTGTTGCATCACTTCCACCGGCAACATAGCCGGGCCAGCACAAAAGTTATAGGTGGTCATCTCTTGCTCCTGTTACAACGCTTTATCGAATGAAAAATAAATTAGAAAATGGGTTTTGGTCATCTTGGGATGATCTTGATTGTTGTGGCCTTGGGTTTACCGATGATATTACTCGACGTCTGGACGGCTCTTTATCGGTGGCTACTTTAACTCACTTTTACAGGCGAGCAAATAATAAAAAATCGTATGGAACGATTTTTAACAACACGTAGCGTTGGCCCGGAGGGTAAGCGCCATGGATGGCAGCAAGTAAAAAGGACGCCGTAGCGTCCTTTTTTTATCACTATTACTCTTCTTCACCGTCCGGCACAGCATCCTCTGTCGGATTTTGTGCGGCTAAAGCGGCAGCTGCAGCTTCTGCGGCGGCCACTTCGTCCTGATCCTGAATTTCGTCGATGCGTTGTACACCTACAACTTTTTCACCTTCGATGGTGCGGATCAGAATGACACCTGCCGTGTTACGGCCAACTTGTGAGACTTCGCTGACGCGGGTCCGTACCAGTGTGCCTTTGTCAGAAATCAGCATGATTTCATCCAGCGCATTGACTTGTACAGCGCCCACCACCAGACCGTTACGCTCAGAGACTTTAATCGAGACCACGCCCTGAGTCGCACGGCTCTTCTCCGGGTATTCCTGCAGCGCGGTACGTTTACCGTAGCCGTTTTCAGTCACAGTCAGAATAGCGCCTTCGCTCTTCGGCACAATCAATGACACCACAGAGCCGTTTTCGCGTAATTTAATACCACGAACACCGGTCGCACCGCGGCCCATTGGACGGACCTGATCTTCGTTAAAGCGCACTACTTTACCGTCGTCCGAGAACAGCATGATCTGGCTGTTGCCGTCTGTGATATCCACACCAATCAACTGATCGCCTTCATTCAGGTTCACGGCAATAATACCGTTGCTGCGTGGACGAGAGTATTCAGTTAATGAGGTTTTCTTCACAGTACCGTTGGCTGTGGCCATAAACACATACTTGCCTTCTTCGTATTCACGAACCGGCAGAATAGCAGTGATCCGCTCGTTTTCTTCCAGTGGCAGTAAGTTGACTATTGGCTTACCACGTGCCTGACGCGAGGCCAGTGGTAATTGATACACCTTCATCCAGTACAGACGACCCCGGTTCGAGAAACACAAAATGGTATCGTGGGTACTGGCGATCAGCAGCTGATCAACAAAGTCTTCATCTTTGACCGTTGTTGCCGCTTTA
>CBIMJC010000075.1:0-14742 GCA_966244125.1 uncultured Rheinheimera sp. | reverse complement strand
TGGTGCTGGCGATTTTTGCCATAGCCTCCACTATAGGGATACCTGATTTGAGAGAACTTTGGCAACGCCTGCAGGCTGAACACTTTATGCGCCAGCTCAGTCAGCATTTAGCTTATGCCAGAGTGCATGCGATAGCTCAACAACATCCGGTACAGATTTGCCCGCGCCATGGCACAGTCTGCAGTTCAGACTGGAACTCAGCCCCCATTCAACTGCATCAAAAAGCCTTAAAAAACTGGCAGGATCTGTTACTAAGAGAATTAAAACATCCGGTCCATAGCCATCAGTTGTATTACAGCAGGCCGTCACTGCAGTTTCGCAGTGACGGTAGTCTGGATTTATTAGAATCCGGTACTTTTGTGTATTGCAGCAAAGAGCCTTATCAGTGGCATTTCAGATTAACAGTCAGTCAGGCTGGGCGCAGCCGTTTATGGCAGGAAAATACGCCCTGCCCTCATTAATCTTTCAGTAGGTCCAGCATGCGGACCCGGGCTGACTGCTTTTCTGACCGTAACTGTTGAGTAAAAATACCTGACAGCTTTTGTCTTCAGTCTGAGCTTGTTGTGCCTGAGCTTTGAGCTGATATCCCTGCTCTGTCACCACGGCACTGATTTTGTAACGGCCTGATTCGGTCAAAAACTGCTTTGCCGCAAAACCCAGCTCAGAGAGATCGGCGCTGTATCGCTGCTGGTCCACCAGCAGCATCTCCTGTAACCCCGCCACCTTCAACAAAGCTTGCATTGCTTCGGCTCTGTAACTTTTCAACACATGGTCCTGATAGCCTGGCAGTAATACTGAGGCCAATATGCCCAAAATGGCCATCACCACCAGAACTTCAATCAAGCCCATCCCCTGTTGTCTGAAGCTCATTCATAAGCTCCTTCTTCATGATGGTATGTTCCCATCAATTGCCAGCGTGGAAAACTGCCCTGGCGCATGGGTTTGCTGCAATGAGTGCAATCAGGACTGATTTCCAGCATGTCTTCAATTAAAACCTGCTGTTGATGCTGTTCAATTAAGGCAAAACCACCTCCGGCATTTGGTTTCACCTGCACTGCGCCTATGCTTTTGTTCACAGCCAATATCAAGTGCTTATAAACAGCGGAGCCATGATGTAAATGCAACGCCATTAAAGCGACAGAATCGGATACCATACGGCAAAATTGTTCAGCATCCGGCACCAGCGCTGCAAGGTAAAGCACACCAGCGGCCACTATAGGAGCCTGAGTCAAACGCCCGTTGAATTGACTGTACCAACCATTTTTTTGTTGGATCTGTTGCCAGCTCTGATCCGTCAGTACTGCAAGTTCCGGGCTTGGCATTAAAGTCCGGTTGACTAAATCAGTAGCTAAAACCAGCTGCCCCTCCCTGAGTTTAAGCATGACAAAAATACTTTGCCCCTGCCGCAAAGCACTGAGCAGCACCAGCCATTGACTGCGCCTCGAATGAAAATCACTGCCTGAACCACCAACGGGCACAGCAGCAAACAAAGTACGGATGAACTGAATATCACTGAAGTGAAGTCCGGATAAATCAGCAATAGCTTTGGCACCGTAAAACTGGTCTCCGTCAATCTGTAGCTGCCAGAGCTGACCGTCTTTGGTGCCAAACAACAGGCTGTCTGAAGCTAAATCTCTGTTTTGATCGAATAAGGCCATGGCTCCGGAAAGTCCGGACAACGACTGTTCCGCCTTAAATCTCCCTTGTATTTCTCCTGTCAGAGCATTCACTTTATAAAGCTGTGTTGTCGTTGCAGCTTCGCCCGTATTAGGTAACAACAAGGACAAAAGCGACAGCTCCTTCTTCTGATCCACCTGTTGCATCAACAGAGGTTGTGCCATAGTTCCGGTTAAATCCTGCCAATCGCTGTCAGCTGAACTGACAAACCAGATCAGTTCAGGCCGATCCAGATCCTCAAGCCTGAGGGCAAAATACCCAGGGCTGCTGTTACTGCTGCCACTGACAATCACAACCTGACCTTCATGTCCGGTTTGCTGCTCAGTGATCAATAAAGGTTGATGGACCTGTGTAGTTAACTCTGTCAGTTCTGCACTCAGTTGATCAAGTTCAGGCAACAAATTCCAGGGTAACCACCAGATGGTCTTTTTTTGCAGATCGCTGCTATGTAGTTTCAATACTCCAGCGTAACCGCTCAGCTTATAGCTTGCGTCCACATCTGCCGGTAGCGACTGACTTTGAGCATCCAGAGAGGCACAGGATAAAGCCTCCAACCGGGCTGGTAAGTCGTCCAGCCATTGCCTGGCCTCGGACGTCCCCAGTTCAAGATGTTTTGCAAGCTGGTGATGTTGTTCTGTTGTCAGCCCGGTCAGCTGAACAGCACCCAGCTCAGGAATATGGCTCCAGTACCTGTCGGCAAATAGTTGATGGCTGAAGAACAGCAAACATAAACCAAATTTATAAATCGCCATCCCAGCCCCCTTCAGGCAAAGATTGCCTGACCAGAACACTGGTAACACTATGTTGGTGATGGAAAGAACTTTCCGTCGTCCGGACCCGATGCCATTCACATTGCAATGTCAACTCACTCCATGCCGCATACTGAGCAGGACATGGTGCCTGGGTAAAAATACCGGCTTCAACATCTCCTTGTTTGAGTTGCCGGACCTGCTGGACATGTTTACTTTGCGTTTGTTGCTTTAACTGAAAAGATAAAGTTGCGCTGCCAGCTAATTTTTGACTCAAATGCGTCTGTACCAACATAGGCAAGGTAATGCAGGTCAAAACCAGCATCAGCATCAGGGTACTAACCAGAATAAAACCTTTAGAACTCAACATCATAACGACCTCCTTTTATAAGCGTGTGTTGCTAAATGCCACAGAACTGCTGACTAACAGGCGTCGAAACGGATCAGAAGGGGCCTTAAACCATTGCTGGCCCATCTGATACAGCTGATTGTTTTGATAACTAAAATCTTCATCTAAACTGCGTAACAGCAAGTAAAATTTAATATTAATAATGCGATGTTTTTGTTGCTGCCAGTGTTCTGGCTGCATTTGCGCTGTCCCCAGATAGTAATCGACCTGACCGTCCAAATTGGCGTCCAGACCAAATTCAAAATGCATTCTCTCCACCCCATCCATAATCGAATCAGTGGTCATAATATTTTGGCCTGCGGCGTTACGGATCAAACGCTTACGCATAAGCACCGGCACAGTGTTCCCCTCATGCTTTTGTTCACTGATATAAAAAACCTGATGTGAAAAAGGCCAGTACACTGAGTCTGGTATCAGATCTGCGCTTGAGCTGCTGACAAAGCGACTGTTTGCGGCTGAAGTCTCAAAGTAAAGCCGATTGGCACGCATCTGAGTTGCAGCCATGCTGCTTCCCACTATACGTTTGAACTGCAGTAATTCTGACCCCGCTCTTGGCTGACTTAAACATTCCAGGTGATTGTGTTGCTGCACTACTTCCGCATACAGACTTAGGTAAGGCAGGCCTGCAACAGGCAAACTGCCCGCATCTGCCTTACTGGCGCAATCTCCCACAACAGGAGCAAGCTGATGTGAAGCTGCAGCCACATCTGCCAGACTACGTCCGGCAAAAAACATCAGATTAGGTAACTCGGTCTGGAACAGACTCATCAGCATTTGGCTATTTTGTTGTAATTGCACCAGTTGCTGAGTCTGGCGATTTGACTGCTGAGTAGCGAACAAAGTCCCAATCAGAAAAGTCATCATCACCAAACCTAAAGTCAGGCTGATCAGCAGTTCCAGTAAAGTGAAACCACGCATGTTAAGGCACCACCACTGCAACCTGCAGCCTGTTTGGTGACAAGTCGCAGACTGAGGCTGGACGCTGAATTTGTACTTTGGCCAAAGAGCGCCAACTGAGCTGCACAAGTTTTTGTCCTGCTTGCTGCCGGATACATAATGCGGGTTGCTGTAATAGCCGCAGACTTTGCGGATGACCTGAAGCTGATAAGGTGCTGTATAAATGATAGCGACTTAATTGTTCAGAGTTACAAGAGCTGCTGTGGGTACAATCTGCAGGCTGTTCTGTCGTCCAGAGCGGATGTATGCCTTCGTAATCCGCTTCAGCATTATCATGGCTTGCCATCCGGCCCGCCAATTCTGCAGTTAAAGATAATGCAAGGGTTTGCTGAGTGGCCAGAATGACCTGCTGGCGGGCAAGCAAGGAAGCACTCAAAGCGCCTAAGCCAGTCAGACAAAGTAACAATAAACTAATCAGAACTTCGGTTAAGGTAAAACCTGAGGCATGTGGCATATCCTTGCGCCTGCATAAGTCCGTTTACTTTAAATTTACCTCCGTTCCTTAAAAGGTCAAACCCTACCAACACTTTTTCACAATGGTCGCACCAGTGCCACCGTTGGCGCCTTTTATCCCCGCCTGGTTGTAGCTTAAGGATGAGCAGTCATCGTCGGTCTGAGGTCCTGTGGCTGTGGCTGTCAGGGTAAAAGTGCGGCTGTCTAAGTCACCCAGTTCAAAACTAAAGCGCTCCGATAAGTCGTTACTGCACTGCAATTCAGGCAACTCTGTGGTTTCCCCGTTGTCGGTGGCGTAGGTCATGTTGGTGGTATACACCCTTTCCATAAACTGAGCATACTCCAGCAGGCAGGCGGCGGCACCAGCCCGGGCGCTGCCTGTGACATAGCCCTGATAAGCGGGCACTGCAATAGCAGTTAAAGTGCCGACTATGGTAATAGCAACGAGCAGTTCAATCAGCGAAAAGCCCTGGTTTTTACTGGAGTGCATTAGTTGTCTACCTCGCGCCATGACACCCGGCCTCGTCTGATTTGGGTGTTTACGTCTAAATTCACCACATTGGTGTTGGCCAGACCTACTGCCATTTTGTCTTCAAAAAACAGCGGCTCTGTTGGCATACTTTCAAAGCGGACACCGGACAATTCCAATACTTCGTCATCTTCGGTAATACCATCATCCTGATTAAAGTCTTCATCACCGGAAATATCAAAAAAGTGATATTTCAAACGGCCACCATGGTAGGGATCCACCGCCATCACATAACCGTCGCCCTCAGGGTTACAGACATTGCTGTCGGGGATAATACTATTCACTACCAGGGTGGTACCTACCAAACGGGGGGAAGACACTATACGCTCACGCTCGTCGGGTAAATCGATAAACCAGCCGAGAAAACCTGCCATATCATTGGCCGCAGAAGGCGATACAATGCGGCCTTCAGTGCCATTACTATGGGTGACATTCGATAAAATCCGTTCTTTGAGTAAAGTGCGGCCAGCTGTGGCTGTGCCGTCCATAATGCCATACCAGCTTTGTGGATCATCCAGTTGTGGATCCGGGGTTTCCAGATACCTGCCCGTGCCAAAAAATAGCCAGAGTTTGCCGGTTTTAGGTTCAGAGCCAAGTGCAATACCACCAGTGATGGCTTGTGGATTACCTGCAGCATCTTCAGCCTGGTACAAAGGAGCGCCGCCATAAGCCACGGTCCAGTTCGCCGGATTGCTCGATGACAGGTCAAACTTCCAGACCTTGCCTTGTAAATCTCCGGCAAAAAACCAGTCGGTGTTGCCGTTTTTACTATAGTCCCAGCCTTCAATCTGACCTAAACCGTTATCGCCCGAGCCTGTGGTGATTTCCAGCTCATCACCACTGACCATCGAAGTACCGGTTTCAATATCCAGCACCAGTAAACCCGGCTTACCAGTACTATTGTTGTAACCGTAGCCAATGACCACAGCCCATTTACCATTGTTTAAACGGGTGATCACAGGCTTGGCGGTAGTAATGCCCAGTTGTGGGAAGCTTTTATCCCATAACAAGCTGGTTTGGCTGATTTGACTGGGGTCTGTCACATCAAGGGCGAATATACTGTTGCCGCCCCTGCCCGTACTCCCCACCAGCACAGTACGCCAGCTGCCATCAAAATACACGTCGGCTGACACTGCTGTACCATCCACAAAATAATCTTTTTGGATCACACCACTGACATTCGGCTCGCTTAAGGCCTTCAGGTTAGTCGCGGCGGTCAACATCTGCCTGGGCACATAAGCAAAAGCTTCCACACCTGTCGTTGCATTAAACGCATGCAACATACCGTCATTGGCACCAACGTAAATAAGAGGTTGGCGGCTTTTGTAAGCGGCCACATGAGCTTTATAACTGCTGGCTTCGGGCCAGCTGTACGAGTGGTAGTTAAAATTAACCGGGGCGCCAACATACACAGGGGAAGAGTTGGCTATATCACCTAAAGCTGTGGATCTGTTGCGATAGCTGCCGCCATTTTGTTGCTCCAGAGCCGGATTGCCGCGGATATAATCCACCACATTGCTGCTGCCTAAAGCCGCTTGCTGGCTACCAACCCCACTGGTTAAATTGGCCCAGAGAAAGACTTCTGCTGAGGTTTCTGTTTTACCAAAATAAATTTCTCTGTCATCCCAATCTGGCAGCTGTTCTGCCGCACTCCAGACATAATTGGTGGTGTCTTCAATATTGTAATTGACCAGATCACCACTCCAGTCGCCGCTGTTAAAACGCCCCTGATAAACACTTTGTTCAGCCTGCAAAGAGGTGGTGGTCCCGGCTAAATTCGAACCTGAAGCGACCCGGGCTATGATGGCAGACAAGGTATTCGACAAACCTGTCGCAAAAGCATCAGGGTCTGCAGCACTGAAAAAACCACCTCTGCTGTTCACTGCGGCATGCAATAAGTCATCAATTTTGGCCGGTTGTGTGGCAAGAGGATCGGGCCAGGATACAGAGCTGCCAGCTCCAATGGCGTTAAAAGCACTGGTTGAACTAATGGTGCCTTCCACCCCAAGCCCAACACCAAAAGTCACCATATGCTGCCAGAAAGCTGGGTTGATTGGACTGGTTGGCACTAAATTATCCAGGTCGGTGCGTAAATCACGCTTCCAGTAATACATGGCCACATCAGCCAGTGTATTGCTGCGACTATCCGAAAAAGGCCCTGCTGGTGCATACACATAAGAGACCCCACCGGGTTTAGGGATGGTCTGATTATTGGTGGTACTGCCATCGTTATTGGAGCGGGCAGCCGCAGTCTGAGCCTGTGAGGCGGTATCTTCACTCCAGTACCCGTCTGTCATCAAAATACTGTAGCTCTGACGACACATAATGTGCTGAGTGTCATCATCTGTGCCCGGGTTTTGCCCCCAGGGCCCTTTGTTATCTGTTCTGGAAAAATACAACCCGGCGTCATTGAGCGCTTTACGCAAAGGTGTACCGTTGTAGTCATAAATCCGCTCGTACAACTGATCATAAAAACTCTGTCTGTCTCCACCGGTAAAAGGCCGTACACCATTAATAATGGTGCTGATACTGGCGCCATCTACGGTAGAACTAGCTTTGTTAATGGCCCCAAAACCGACCCGCAGAGCTTCAGTCTGAGTGGAAAAAGCCCGGCCTATGCCGGCTTGCGACGCCAATAAACGGGAGCGGTAGTAAGTGTACCAATTGGCGAAGTTCTGAATTTCCTGCGCATAAGTACAGGTTCCGGCTGTACAGTCGCTACGATTCTCCCGCCCTTCCCCGCTGTAACTTAAAGTCGCTGCATTAATTTCTATCCGCTGATAATTGGTGTAGGTAAATAAGCTGCCGCCTGTGTGGTTGTAATACACAGCCGGATAAAAAGTACGGCTGGCGGTCGTGTTCTGGCAGCTGCTTTTGGAGGTTGAGGTAATAGTGCAATAACGCCAGCCTGCGCTGGAGGTTTCGTTGACTGTCAGATTGCGGCTGCCTTTGCTGGTGCGAAACGGATGGTGATAAGCCGCAACCGGATTGGAGTTTGGATAAGAGGTGCCGTCTGCTTTAATCCAGGGTTTATAGGTCACTGAAGGATTGTAATAGGATTTGTTCAGCGCATAGGAGCGCAAGGCTCTGGCAAACAAGGCTTCATTATTATTGGCAGCATTGAGGTTGGTGCCGTTACTTTCATCCCGAAACGACACCACCTGATGGGTCGCATCTGAACCACCATAATTTCCAGTGACCCTGGGATACATATAGTGCGGATCGTCGGCATATAAATCCGGTGTGATTTCCCAGTGCATTGAACCTGAGTCATCAATCATAAACATAATGTTAGGTTCCACCGAACTGCCGGTTTGCAAAGGTGGTGAGGTTAAATCCAATGCCGCAAGACTGCAAAAGCTGGTCAGCAGCCCACTGAGTAAAGTGGCAGTTGTGAAGGACAAGTTTAGTTTCATCAGATCAGCCTCAGCAATTTAGCGCCTGAACAAACTTTGCAGCATCACAGCAGCCCTGCCGTTGTCTGACACTGTACGAGCCGTAATACGGAAAGTCGGAGATAAACACCCCACCGAAATTTTATCTTTGCTGGCCACATCAGCACATTCAGGCGGATAAGGCCAGTCACCAATATACTCGATCAGGTACTGTGCACCTGTTTCACTGTTGTCATTTAAAGCTGTTGCAGACAACCACACCAGACTGCTGTCGTTCCAGCGGTCTTGCGCCCCGGCGACAGGCAGATCATAGATCCCGGCACCATCAATCAAAGCCACAGGATCGTTGACGTTCAACAGCACTTCAGCCTCCAGCAAGGCAGCTTCTACCTGCTGATAAGACAATTGCCTGTCATACAAATTGGCGCTCATTCGTTCCTGCAACAAGCTTGACTGCATACTGCTGACCGCCACCAGGGTAATGGCCAATAACAGCAATAAGCTGATCACCAGGGCCAGACCATGCTGCGAAGAAGATAAGCGGGCTCTGATGTTCATAGCTAAATCCTGTTCCTGATGCTGACCTGATAGTTCAACTGAGTCATCTGCTCAGGCAATTCCAGCTCTGAATCACTGCTTGTGACAAACTGCAATGAAATACGTACCGAGATAATATCCATCCAGTCCGTCACCAGATCTGCATCGCGCCAGACCCTGTTGCGTTCATCCATAAATTCCAGCTGTAAATCACTGACACCATACAGGATCTCTTCTGCTTGCCCGTCATTCCTGACCCGGAATAACGAAGTACTTTGCTGATCTGTACTGACGGCCACATACCAGCTGACCGAATCGAAATTCATCAGCATGGCATTGACTGCATATTGTTTTGTGGTGCCCGCTGCACCATCACATAAAAGTGGAAATCCCAGACCTGAAGTACAATTACTGGCACTGGCTTCGTGAAATACGCTGGTCAGATCGCTACTGCTGGCACTAAAAATACTGCTTAAGGCTTCATCACAGAGCAGCAGAAAATCTCCGTTTTGGATCTGATGTGCAGAACTTAACACCAGCTGATTTAAAGCCGCATCATGCGACTGCACAGTGTAACTGCGGCCTGAACCAAACATCAGCCGGATGGCATCTGTATCAGCAAGCGGACTGACACCACTGATCGCAGGAGCTGGCTGCTCAAAACCTTCAATACCACCATTCCAGACCGCCCAGGCAGAACCCGCTACATTAGCGGCATTCAGCACATTGACCACTCTGGACGCATTTCCACAGCCCAGATAACCAGAGCGCCGGATATCATTGGCCATCAGATCGAACGTAGTGCGGGCTGAATTCTGCAATTCTCCAAGCACTGTATTAAGTTCAGCTGTTTTGCTATTGGACAGGTATACACCAATGACCGAGCCTGTCAGCAGCAAGCCCAACACCATGGCGATCATCAGTTCAGATAAAGTGAAGCCTGTTTGTCGTTTCATGGCCGCACCTGAATTTCAAAACTGGTGGCGCCTTTTACTTTATCGTCCTGCCAGTTGATACTGATAGTGTAGACACCAGAGCCTGCATCCCATGCAACTTCCGGACAGACAGCTGTGCCTGTAGCTGTCTGTAATTGCAAAGCCCAGTCGGCTAATAATTCAGACTCACAATCTCCGGCGTAAGAGCCTAAGCGCGCCACGTCAGGGTTTGATCGGATGATCTCAGTTAAAGTACCAACCATAATCAGAGCCGTAGTGCGTTCCTGGGCACTTTGGCTATAACGCACTGAACTGCTTTGTAAAGCCGCTATACCCAATAAACCTATGCCCAGCACCAGCACTGAAATCAGGATTTCAATCAATGCTATGCCGTGCTGGTTCCTGTTGCTGCGCTTGTTATGCATTGGGATTCCTTATCAACTGCCGCATTGGGACAGCTGAATACTGCTGCGCCCACCGGATAAGAAGGTCAGAGTTCTGCCATTGTCATCAAAGGCAGCGCCATCGGCGCATAACTCGAAGCTTGAATTCAGAGGTTGATTGTTTTGATTGCGGATCAAGCCCTGCCCGCTAAAGCGCAGCTCGTTAAATGCAGCACTGATAATCAATCGTTGATCAAAACGCCCGGCCCGGATCACCGTGGCAGGTGAGGCTGTATCTATGACCAGCCAACTACTCCAGGCACCAGATGCGCTGGCGCAGTCTGTCAGCTCAGCATTTGCCTTACATAAACGTATGGTTTGATTCTGTTTAATGGCTTCAGAGCGGGCAAGCTGGATCACAGAAAGCAGTTCATTGGCCTGACCGGACAAACGGTTTCGCGCCAATAAATCGGTAAAAGAAGGCACAGCGATAGCCATAAGCACCAACAGCACCAGAATGGAAATCATCAGTTCAATCAGGGTAAAAGCTTTTTGCCGCTGTAACAAAGGACGATCATCCATTTGTTTACTACTCCCATAGGCCACCTGCTTATATGGACCAAGGGTTTAAGCATAGCAAAAGATCAGAAGGAAGCTAGGAACTTAACCTGACTTCCATCCGCAAAGACTGAACGTTACGGACGGAGGTTAACAAAGAGAAAATCATTTGAAATGATAGTGTTAGCGAAGCTCTGCTGGCACCGCAAAAATCACGTTTTCTTCACGGCCAGGATGTTCAATCACTTGTTTACCACCCCATTCGGTTAAACGCTGCACCACTTGTTGCACCAGTACTTCAGGTGCTGAAGCCCCGGCAGTCACGCCGACCGACTTAACGTCTTTCAGCCAGTCCTGCTGAATATCAGCAGCGGTATCAATCAGGTAAGAGCGACAACCCATTTTTTCAGCCAGTTCGCGCAAACGATTGGAGTTACTGCTGTTTTTGGCGCCCACCACCAGCAACAATTCTGTTTTGGCGGACAGCTCACGCACCGCATCCTGACGGTTTTGGGTGGCGTAACAAATATCGTCTTTGCGTGGCCCTTCAATGTCAGGGAAACGTTGGCGCAAAGCGTCTATCACATCAGCCGTGTCATCTACCGATAAGGTGGTCTGACTGCTGAAACATAAAGCAGCCGGATTCTTTACCTGCAGCTGTTCGACGTCCTCGACCGACTCTACCAGATAAATACCACCGTCGGCATTATCGTATTGGCCCATAGTGCCTTCGACTTCAGGGTGTCCGGCATGACCGATCAGAATACACTCAATGCCTTTGCGACTGGCACGGGTGACTTCCATATGCACTTTAGTGACCAAAGGACAGGTCGCGTCAAATACCTTTAAACCCCTTTGTTTAGCGTTTTCACGTACAGCTTGTGATACGCCATGCGCACTGAAAATGACGATGGCATCGTCCGGCACTTCGTCCAGCTCGTCGACAAACACTGCACCGGCACGACGTAAACCATCAACCACAAATTTGTTATGCACTACTTCGTGGCGCACATAAATAGGTGGCTCGTAAAGTTCCAGCGCACGGGACACTATGCTGATAGCACGGTCAACGCCGGCACAAAAACCCCGTGGATTGGCGAGTAAGATATCCATAATTAATTGATAACCTGTACGATTTCAACATTAAAGGTCAGAGTCTGGCCGGCCAGCGGATGGTTAAAATCCACAGTGACAGACTCGCCCACCACTTCACGGATAAGTCCTGGCAATTCAGAACCGTCTGGCATAGCAAAACCAACAATCATGCCGACTTTGGCCGGAGCGTCGCTCGAGAACTTACTGCGGTCGACATAATAAATATTGTCAGGATTCGGCATGCCGTACGCATCTTCAGGCGCTAAAGTGAAGGTGCGTTTATCACCAGCGGCCATCCCCCCTAACTGAGCTTCAAAAGCAGGCGACAGGCTGCCATCGCCCATTTGCAGTTTGGCTGGTTTGTTATGCACGCGGGTACTTTCCGCGGCACTGCCGTCGGACAACTTGATATCAAAGTGAAATATCACAGTACTGCCTGGACCTATGATCACAGCTTGTCTCCTGAAGTCTCTTTCTGGGTTTCGCTGCTAAAACTATCCCAGATCAGTAAAACAGCGCCAATGCTGATAGCGCAATCGGCGATATTAAAAATAGGGTAATGCCAGTTCTGATAAAACACATGCAGAAAATCCACCACATAACCATAGAGGCTGCGGTCAATTAAATTACCAATAGCACCGCTGATAATCAGGCTAAGTGCTAAAGATAACTTCAGCTGGGTTTTGGCCAAACGGCTTAACCAAACGGCCAATACGATACTGACCACTACAGCGATCAGGGTAAAAAACCAGCGTTGCCAGCCACCAGCGTCACCTAAAAACGAAAACGCAGCGCCATAGTTGCGGGCATAAGTAAAATTAAACACCGGCAACAAAGACACTGATTCGCCTAAGCTGAAGTTCTGGATCACCCAGATTTTGCTCAATTGGTCAGCAACCAGCACCAGCGCAATCAGCCACCACCAGCGCCAGCCAGTTTCAGTAAATATACGCCCATTCACTAACGACATTACGCAAACTTCCTTACTTCACCAGCGCCTTCGACATTATCCACACAACGCAAACAGATCAGCGGATGGGCCGGATTCAACCCGACATCGTGTCTGTGGTGCCAGCAACGATCACATTTAGCTGCAGTGGAGGCGTTCAGCACCACAAAGAGGTTATCCATTTCCGTCGCCACAGCATCAGCAGGAGCTGCATCGCTGGAGACCACAGCAGTGGAGGTTAACAAAGCAAAACGTAACTCATCACCAATAGACATTAGATCTGTTGCCAATTGACCTTTGGCGTATAAGGTCACTTCAGCCTGTAAGGACGCACCAATTTTGCCATCACGACGGCCGACTTCCAGCACCTTGTTGACCGCATCCCGTACTTCCAGCAGTTGTTGCCAGAAGGCATCATCAAACTGACCGGCAGGCACTGAATCCAGGCCCTGATACCAGACTTCAGTGAACACAAACTCGCTATGCTGACCTGGCATCACTTCCCAGATCTCCTGAGCAGTGAAGCTCATGATAGGTGCCATCCAGCGCACCATGGCCTGCACCACATGGAATAACGCCGTCTGACAGGAGCGACGGGCTAAACCATCGGTTTTTGCTGTGTACTGACGGTCTTTAATCACATCCAAATAGAAACTACCCAGCTCCACAGTACAGAAATTCATTAACTTCTGGCTGACCTGATGGAACTGATAGTTTTCATAGGCATCGACAATTTCCTGCTGCAGTTTGGCAGCACGTTGCACCAGCCACAAATCCAGCTGCACCATATCTTCAAATGGCACGGCCTGTGTTTCTGGCTCAAAACCTTTTAAGTTCGCCAAAAGGAAACGGGCCGTATTGCGGATACGACGGTATTTGTCAGCAGCACGGTTTAAGATTTCATCAGAGACTGTCATCTCCGAAGTGTAATCCGTTGTAGCCACCCATAAGCGCAGAATATCAGCACCTAACTTGTTCATCACGTCCTGCGGTGACACCACATTGCCCAAAGACTTGGACATTTTGCGGCCTTCCCCATCCACGGTAAAACCATGGGTCAGTACTTGTTTGTATGGCGCATGGTGTTTAATGGCCACACCTGTCATCAGGGACGACATAAACCAGCCACGGTGCTGATCCGAACCTTCCAAATACAGGTCAGCCTGAGTGGCACCATGGAATTCTGCACGAGGCTCAACCACACAAGCATGGGTCACACCTGAGTCAAACCAGACATCCAGCGTGTCTGTCACTTTGACATATTGAGCGGCATCAGCACCTAATAAAGTTTCTGGCTCTAAGTCAAACCAGGCCTGAATACCAGACTGTTCCACCAGCTTGGCCACTTGCTCCATCAAAGCCGGCGTATTCGGGTGCAAAGCGCTGGTGTCTTTATCAACAAACAGAGCTATAGGCACACCCCAGGTGCGCTGACGCGAAATACACCAGTCCGGGCGACCTGCGACCATGTTTTCAATCCGCTGCTGACCCCAGTCCGGGATCCAGCGGGTTTGATTAATTTGTTCTAAGGAAGTACTGCGCAGGCCTTTTTGTTCCATGCTGACAAACCATTGCGGTGTAGCACGGAAAATAATAGGGGTTTTATGACGCCAGCAATGGGGGTAGCTGTGGGTTAAAGCTTTATGCACCAGCAACTTGCCCGCTGCTTTTAAGGCCTCCACCACAGAGTCGTTGGCTTTAAATACATGCTGACCCGCAAAAAGTGGCGTATCCGGCAGATAAACCCCATTCGCGCCTACAGGATTCGCCACTTCTAAGTTGTAGAGCTTACCGACGGTAAAGTCGTCAGGGCCATGACCTGGCGCCGTATGCACAGCACCAGTACCAGAATCAGTGGTGACGTGATCACCTAAAATCACCGGCACATTGAAGTCATAGAGTGGATGTTTTAACTGCACCAGCTCCAGTGCCTGGCCTTTGCAGAAGCCTAAGTTATGGTAATGCTCCACACCAGCACGGGCCATTACTGCAGTGACTAAATCTGTAGCTACAATTAAACGCTCCGGGCCATGAGGACCTTGTTCGACCTGCACCAGGCTGTACTCAATTTTGGCATTCAGGGCTACAGCGCGGTTAGCCGGAATAGTCCATGGCG
>CBIMJC010000074.1:0-14755 GCA_966244125.1 uncultured Rheinheimera sp. | reverse complement strand
AGCGGCGGACTGTTAATCCGTAGGTCGTTGGTTCGAGTCCAACCTGGGGAGCCACTGTAGTCTCAACATGTTATTTCAGTTCCTCAGTAGCTCAGCCGGTTAGAGCGGCGGACTGTTAATCCGTAGGTCGTTGGTTCGAGTCCAACCTGGGGAGCCACTGTAGTCTCAACATGTTATTTCAGTTCCTCAGTAGCTCAGCCGGTTAGAGCGGCGGACTGTTAATCCGTAGGTCGTTGGTTCGAGTCCAACCTGGGGAGCCACCTTAAGTACATCTTGTATCCCCTCTTAATTATCTCTTTTTCTTAGTGTTTTTCTCTGAAATAACTTAAGCTTATTTCCTGATGTTCAAGCTCGGACAAAAAATTTCAGTATGGGTTGCCTGCTATGAAGTCTCCATCCTTTATTGCTTTAAGTCACTGGACTGCCGCTTTGGTTTCGGCTCTCCTGGCGCTTTGGCTGTTTTGGTTTGCTGCGGCTCAACAAATTCAAAGTTTGTATCAGTTGCACTACAGCGCTATCCAGCAAATGTTAGCCAGTGATTTAACCGGCGATACTAAAATTCTGACCCGGCAGCTGAGCAGCAGTTTTGATTTACCTTATTTAAAAGTCAGCCAGTTGGATGGTGTGGTATTGCACGAACAAAGTAATACTATGCCAGATTATGCCTTTTCCGCCTGGATACTAACTCAGTTAGACCGTCCTTTAACTCCGGCTTCAGTCAAAGATCAGGCGCATAATTTACAGGTCGAGTTTTTACCTCAATTGTCAGAGCAGTTAAGCACGCTCGAGCTTTTTAGCGTCTTTTTGTTTCTGGCGCCTTTATTGCTGGGTGTTTTACCCTATTACCTGCAGCCAGGCCGGCCCAAAAAACCTAAAGCCCTGCCCCCCCATCCTATAGAAGCAGCAGTGCAACAGGCACCAGCTGTGGTGCAACAATTACCGCCCCAAACTGCGACGTCAGGCACTGACTATTTGCTGGAACTGGCACTTTATGATCAGCTGACTTCGTTGCCGAACCGTCAGCAGTTTGTCCGTTATTACGAACAGCAACTCAAAGCCGCCAACGCTGTGCACCAGTCGGTATTTTTACTGGTCCGTTGTCACAGTCTGGCCCAGATCAACCACAAACAAGGTTATCTGGCCGGAGATTTGTATATTAAAGAGATGGCGGACTTGTTAAAACAACTGCCACAGCTGTCCGATGAAAGCCCATTATTCCGCCTGAATAACACCGACTTCTGTGTGTTATTCCCGCAAATGACCACAGAACAAACCGAAGAACTGGTATTGCTGCTGCAACAAAACTTCGACACTTATCAGCAACAAAAGCAGCTGGACTCAGTAGCATTAACAGGTTTAGTACAGGTGGCTCAGGGCAAACCTCTGGGTGAATTACTGGCCATGGCGGATACAGCTTTAGGTCTGGCGAAAACCAAACAAAACAAGGTGAATAAACAAACTAACTTATGGTACTTGTTTACCGACAGTCAGGAGCAAACGGCAGAGTCGTCATTCAGCACAAAAAACTGGCGCAATTTAATTGAGGATGTGCTGCAGGGCCAGCGTTTAAGTCTGTTAGCTCAGCCTATTCAGCCGCTGAATAAAACCAGCAAAACCTACTCCGAATTATTAGTGCGTTTTCGCAGTAACGAAGATCAATTATTGCCTACCGCCTTGTTTTTAGACATGGCGCAAAAGCTCGATAAGCTGATAGAGATAGAGCAACTGATTATTGAGCAGGCACTGACTTTAGTCGCCAGTAAACCAGGTCAGACTTTTGGCCTGAATCTGTCGGCTCATGCCGTGCAGGACGAAGGTTTTATCAGTTATCTGGAAAGGCGTTTATTAAAAGAAAGCGAGTTAACACCACGGCTGGTGTTTGAAATCAGCGAATGGGGCTTGCAGCAAAATCTGAAATTAAGCAAACGTCTGATCGATATGCTGCATCAGGTCGGTTCAAGGGTCACAGTGGAAAAATTTGGCGCAGGCATTACCTCCTTTAAATTTTTCCGCGACTTAAAACCCGACTTTGTAAAAATGGACGGCAGTTACACCAGACAAATAGAAGAAGATAAAAATAACCAGTATTTTGTCCGTTTAATGGTGGATTTAGCACACCGTATTGGTGTGTCTGTTTTTGCTGAAAACGTCGAAACCGCTGCAGAAAAACAAATGCTGGAGTCTTTATTAATAGACGGTATACAAGGTTATTACCTGAGTAAGCCTGCGCCACTGGAATAAAGCTTCGTAGCTGAGGCTGCAACCTCTATTACTTTGATTTCACATTCAACCCAGGCGCTGTTTTTTCAAAAGACGTGTCAGGTCAGATAAAGGCCATTCGCGTTATGTGCAGTTGTTTCGCTCTGGACAAAGCTTCATAATAGCGCGACTTTTTTCTGGGGTTCTTTTATGTCGGAATTTTTGCTGTTGCTGGTCAGCACTGTGCTGGTAAACAACTTCGTACTGGTGAAGTTTCTCGGCTTGTGCCCTGTGATGGGCGTCTCCAAAAAACTCGAAACCGCTATTGGCATGTCGATGGCTACTACTTTTGTGCTGACCTTAGCCTCGCTTTGCAGTTATCTGGTGGATTATTACATATTGCAGCCACTGGATTTAATGTACCTGCGCACTTTGGCTTTTATTCTGGTGATTGCAGTCGTAGTGCAATTTACTGAAATGGTGGTGCATAAAACCAGCCCTGTGTTGTACCGTTTGTTGGGGATTTTTTTGCCTTTGATCACCACCAACTGTGCTGTATTAGGGGTGGCCCTTCTGAACGTCAATGCCCGTCATGATTTCTTCTCTTCAGTGGTTTATGGCTTTGGTGCTGCTGTAGGTTTTTCTTTAGTCCTGATTTTATTTGCTGCTATGCGTGAACGTCTGGCTGCTGCCGATGTGCCGGTTTCTTTTAAGGGCGCAGCTATCGGCATGATTACCGCAGGTTTAATGTCTTTGGCTTTTATGGGCTTTACTGGTTTGGTGAAAGTATAGATGTCTATTATCACTGCCCTCTGGGCTTTGGGTATTCTGGCACTGATTTTTGGCGCTGTGCTGGGCTACGCCGCAATAAGGTTTAAAGTGGATGCCGATCCACTGGTTGAACAAATTGATGAGATTTTACCGCAAACTCAATGTGGTCAATGTGGTTACCCCGGTTGCCGGCCTTATGCCGAAGCCATAGCCAATGGGGATGACATTAACAAATGCCCGCCTGGTGGTGATACCACCATCAAAAAACTGGCCGATTTGATGGGTGTTGAAGCCAAGCCTTTGGATGCAGCTCAAACTCCGGCGGTAAAACGGGTTGCTTTTATCCGTGAAGACGAATGTATTGGTTGTACCAAATGTATTCAGGCCTGCCCTGTTGACGCTATTGTCGGTGCATCCAAACAGATGCATACCGTGATTGTCGACGAGTGCACCGGCTGCGATTTATGTGTTGAACCTTGTCCTGTGGATTGCATTGATATGGTGCCCCTGGCCAGCAGTATTGAGCGCTGGAAATGGGACTTAACAGCTATCCCGGTAAAAGTGCTGGAGTCGTAACTTGCCTACTTTATTTCAACAAATTCAGGCAGGAAAAGTCTGGGACTTTCACGGTGGTATTCACCCGCCAGGCCGCAAAGAGCGCACCAACCAAAAGCCGGTAGCGCTGTTGGATATTCCTGACCGTTTATATATACCACTGCGCCAGCATATTGGTGTAGCAGGTAAAGTGCTGGTGAAAGTCGGTGAGCGTGTGCTGAAGGGCCAGGCTTTAACTCTGGCGGATAACGCCATGGCAGTGCCGGTGCATGCGCCGACTTCAGGCACAGTGCTGGCGATTGAACTCCATACCAGCACACACCCGTCCAGCTTAGCTGAGCCCACCTTAGTGCTGGCACCGGACGGCATGGACGAATGGCGGCCGCGTAAGCCTTTGGATCCAGAGCAGGTGGATGCCTACACTTTGCTGGAGCGTATTCAGGAGTCTGGTATTTCCGGCATGGGCGGCGCAGGTTTCCCGACTCATATCAAGGTCAATGTCAAACAGCCGGTCGATTATCTGATTATCAATGCGGTGGAATGTGAGCCTTATATCACAGCAGATGACATGCTGATGCAGGAGCGCGCCAGCGACATTATTGCCGGTATTGAGATTTTGGTTAAACTGCTCAGTCCAAAAGCTGTATTGATTGGCATTGAAGATGATAAGC
Source organism: uncultured Rheinheimera sp. (assembly GCA_966244125.1). Classification (GTDB taxonomy): domain Bacteria; phylum Pseudomonadota; class Gammaproteobacteria; order Enterobacterales; family Alteromonadaceae; genus Pararheinheimera. Next base: position 10,559 of record CBIMJC010000074.1, on the reverse strand, counting down.
CGATAGCTGCAGCCTCACTCAAAGCCGCTATAGGCCAAAAAGACAACTACTTTGTACGCGAAGTGCCGACCAAATACCCTTCTGGTGGCGAAAAGCAACTGATACAGCTTTTAACCAATAAAGAGGTACCGGCGGGTCGCAGGCCGTTAGACATTGGCATAGTGATGCAAAACGTCGGGACAGCCTTTGCGATAGCTCAGGCGGTGCTGGATGATATTCCGCTGATCCACCGCGTAGTGACAGTAGCGGGTGAAACCTTAGCCCAACAACAAAACGTATTGGCGCTCATTGGTACTCCAATCTCCGATCTGTTGAATGCCTGTGGTTTTCAGGCAGAACCCCAGCAGCGCATTATTGTCGGCGGCCCTATGATGGGTTTTGCCATAGCCGACTGGTCTGTGCCTGTGGTGAAAACCACCAACTGCATTCTGGCGCCCACCGAAAACGAACTGGGTGCCGCCAGTGAAGAAATGGACTGTATCCGCTGTGGCGCCTGTGCTGACGCCTGTCCTGCCAGCTTATTACCACAGCAGCTGCTCTGGTACAGCAAAGCCAAAGATCAGGACAAACTGGCAGAATACAATTTATCCGACTGCATTGAATGTGGTGCCTGTGCTTATGTCTGCCCCAGCGAAATCCCATTGGTGCATTATTACCGGGTCGCCAAAGCCGAAATTCGTGAAACCCAGCGCGAAGCTTTAAAAGCCGAACAAGCCAAAGCCCGTTTTGATGCCCGCACTGAACGTTTAGAACGCGAGAAGCAGGAACGTTTAGAGCGTAATCAGCAACTTGCCGCACAACGTGTGGCACAGCAACAGGCCAGCGGTTTGGCTTCTCAAAGCGCAGCCGCTGTGCAACAAGCATTAGAGCGCGCTCAGCAACAAACCGCCCCCGTTTTGGATAAAGAGCAAATTATTGCTGAACGTGAACGGAAAAAAGCCGAAGCCCTGGCCTATCAGCAGCAGAAACAACAAGCTGCGACTGCAGAACCTGCAGCTGACCAGGCCGCAGAGCAAACTGAAGATCCACGTAAAGCCGCTATAGCAGCAGCTTTAGCCCGTGCTAAAGCGAAAAAACAAGCCGAAGCTTTGCCTGAAGCCCAGACTAAAGCAGATGCAGAACCAGCGCCGTCAGAGGCACCAGCTGCTGATGCCGATGCTAAAAAAGCCGCAGTAGCGGCCGCTATAGCCCGTGCTAAAGCGAAAAAGCTGGCACAACAAGAGCCTGAAGCTCAACCTGAAGTGGCTGCAGAACCAACGCAGTCTGAAGCACCAGCTGCTGACGATGCTAAAAAAGCCGCAGTTGCAGCCGCTATAGCCCGTGCTAAAGCGAAAAAGCTGGCAGAGCAAACACAGGTACCACAAACAGAAGCTGAACCTGCAGCAGAAGTTCCAGAGCCGGTTGCAGCAGCGGAGCCTGAACCAGAACAAGATGCAAAAAAAGCCGCCATTGCCGCTGCAATTGCCCGTGCCAAAGCTAAAAAACAACAAAACAGTGAGCCGTTATGAGTTTTAAAATCGCCAGCTCCCCGCACCAGCACAGTCAAAAAAGCACAGCTCAGCTGATGAAACTGGTGGCTTTGGCTGCTGTTCCTGGTATTGCCGTACAAGCTTACTTTTTTGGTTATGGCGTGCTTATTCAACTGGTGCTGGCCATAGTCACAGCGTTGAGCTGCGAAGCTGCAGTGCTGGCACTGCGCAGTAAAAAAATCAAAGTTAAACTGCTGGATCACAGCGCCTTAGTCACGGCCCTGTTACTTGCGGTCGCTATCCCCTCTTATGCGCCCTGGTGGCTGGTGGTGATCGGTACTGCCTTTGCCATTATCGTGGTAAAACAACTGTACGGTGGTTTAGGCAATAACTTATTTAACCCGGCTATGGCAGCTTATGTGTTGCTGCTGGTGTCCTTTCCTCTGCCTATGACCAGTTGGTTGCCGGCCGCTCCGGTGCAGCATCTGTCTGTCGGCCCTGTAGATGCAGTCTGTGCTATTTTTACCGACTTTAGCTGCAGCGGCTACAGCGTCAGCCAACTGCGACAGGATGCAGACGGCATCAGCATGGCCACGCCTTTGGATACCTTAAAAACAGACCTGTCTCAGGGCTACACTACAGCAGAGAGCATGAAAAAACCTGTGTTTGGCTGGTTGTCCGGTGAAGGCTGGTTTTGGGTTAATCTGGCCTATTTGCTCGGTGGTTTGTTTTTACTGCAGCAAAAAGTCATACAGTGGCGTATTCCGGTGGCTGTATTAGGCTCGTTATTTGGCTGTAGTTTACTGGCCTGGCTGATCTCGCCGGACACCCACGCCAGCCCGCTGTTTCAGTTGTTTTCAGGTGCCACTATGCTGGCGGCCTTTTTTATCGCCACAGATCCGGTATCCGCTTCCACCACTGAAAAAGGCCGGTTGATTTTTGGCGCTCTGATAGGGGTATTGGCGTTTTTGATCCGCAGTTATGGCGGTTATCCGGACGCTTTTGCTTTTGCGGTCATGCTGGCCAATATGACAGTGCCTTTAATTGACTACTACACCCAGCCACGCACTTATGGCCATAAACACAAGGGGACGCGCTGATGCTCAGTTCAGTTAGTAAAAATGCGTTGTTACTTGGCACAGCTGCAGTGCTTTGTGTTTTTGCTGTGGCCGCTGTCAATGAAATCACCAAAGCTGAAATTGAAAAGCAGCAACTGGCCAGTAAATTGAGTACTTTAGTCGAAGTAGTACCAGAACTTGCTGGTCATACCGACATACTGAATGATTGTGTGGCCGTACTGGACAGCCAGTTATTGGGCAAAGATGCAAAACAAAAAATCTACCGCTACCGGACTGATGGCACAGTGAAAGCTTATTTGATAGAGACCACTGCCCCCGATGGTTACAGTGGGGCTATCGAAGTCTTGGCCGCTATTAGTCCGGACAGTGAAGTCATAGGGGTTCGGGTGTTGAGCCATAAAGAAACCCCTGGCCTTGGCGATAAAATTGAGCTGCGTAAAAACCCCTGGGTACTGAGCTTTAATGGTAAGACTGTAGGTTCGGGCGATGATCGCAGCTTTGCAGTCAAAAAAGACGGTGGCCAGTTTGATCAGTTTGCCGGTGCTACTATTACGCCCCGTGCTGTCGTCAAAGCGGTAAAAAATGCCGCAGTTTATATTCAGCAACACCCTGAACTGGCAAGCACGCCAGCCGATTGCGGAGTCTGAAACTATGAATCACTATCAGGAAATAGTCCGTCAGGGCCTGTGGAAAAATAATCCGGGTTTAGTGCAGTTATTAGGGCTTTGTCCTTTGTTGGCTGTCACCACCAGTTTAACCAGCGCTTTAGGTTTAGGTTTGGCCACTATGCTGGTGCTGCTGAGCACCAACACTGTAGTGTCCCTTATCCGTAACTTTGTGCCGAATGAAATCCGGATCCCGGTTTTTGTCATGGTCATCGCCTCTGTAGTGACAGTGATAGAGCTGCTGATGCACGCCTTTTTATACAACCTGTATCAGGCCTTGGGTATCTTTATCCCGCTGATCGTTACCAACTGTATCGTCATCGGCCGCGCCGAAGCTTATGCCTCGAAAAATGCGGTATTACCAGCCGCCTTTGATGGCTTGATGATGGGCACAGGTTTTGCGTTAGTGCTTTGTACTTTAGGTGCAGTGCGTGAAGTGATAGGGGCTGGTACTTTATTTGCCGGCGCCGACTTATTGCTGGGTGACTGGGCCAAAGTACTGACCATTCATTTGTATCAGGCCGACCAGCAGTTTTTATTGGCGATATTGCCACCAGGTGCATTTTTAGTGATGGGTTTTTTGATTGCGGGTAAAAATGCTGTGGATGCCAGAGCTGCAGCCAAAGCTAAACCTGCAGAGCATAAAATCAGTCGGGCACGGGTGACTCATGTTTCGACATAAGCCAGGGTATTTGAATAAAACCAAATGAATAAAGAAAAACGTATTCAGATTTTACAGCGGCTGCGGGAAAACAACCCTAAGCCGACCACAGAGCTGGAATTTAATTCCCCTTTTGAATTGCTGGTGGCGGTGTTGTTATCGGCTCAGGCGACGGATGTCAGCGTCAATAAGGCCACCCGCCTGCTCTACCCTGTCGCCAATACACCGCAAGCTATTTTTGATTTAGGTGTGGATGGGGTTAAGCAGTACATCAAGACCATAGGGCTTTTTAACTCAAAAGCCGAGAACCTGATCAAAACCTGCCGTATCCTGCTGGATAAGCACAATGGTGAAGTGCCGGAAAACCGCGAAGCTTTAGAAGCTTTGCCCGGAGTTGGCCGTAAAACAGCCAATGTGGTTTTAAACACAGCCTTCGGCTGGCCGACTATAGCGGTCGACACCCATATTTTTCGGGTCAGCAACAGAACCAAATTTGCTCCCGGCAAAAATGTCGATGAAGTGGAACAGAAGTTACTAAAAGTGGTGCCCGCCGAATTTAAGCTGGATGTGCATCACTGGCTGATATTGCATGGTCGTTATACCTGCATAGCCCGTAAACCTAAATGTGGCAGCTGCCTGATTGAAGATCTGTGCGAGTTTGCTGAAAAAGTTGATTAAGGAAATTTTATGCGCATTTTACATACCATGCTCCGCGTGACGAACTTAGAACGCTCTTTGGCTTTTTACACTGAAGTCCTCGGCATGAAACTGTTACGTACCTCAGAAAACCCTGAGTATAAATACACCCTGGCTTTTGTTGGTTTTAGCGATGAAAGTGAAGGTGCTGTGCTGGAACTGACTTACAACTGGGGCGTCGACAGTTACGAGCCAGGCACAGCTTATGGCCATATCGCCTTAGAGGTCGATGATATTTATGCGGCTTGTGAGCTTATTCGCGCTAAAGGTGGAGTCATTAGCCGTGAACCAGGTCCGGTCAAAGGCGGCACCACTGAAATCGCTTTTGTACGTGACCCGGACAACTACGCTATTGAGCTTATCCAGAAAAAAGCCAGCTACGTTCAGCTTTAAGATCAGGTCAGAGCTATCAGCTCTGACCCACATATGATTTAGCCTCTACACAAGTTCCGAGCCATATAAACGGGTCAGAGCCAAGGCTCTGCCCCTAGAGCTCAATCCAGATTTTGTCGTTCAGCGACATCGCCAGATTGTTGTCGTAATAAGCGGCTTCATTGATAAAAGTCGGATACACCACTGTATCACCATCGTAAGGCACTTCAGTGCCATCAAATAAAGTGAAAATCGGGTCACCCGGGTGGATAGGCTGATAGTCCTTGTCCTGCACATTTTTGTGCACCATACCCAAACGTTCGCCTTTTTCATTCATCGGCAATTTAATGCTGTGCAGATACAGATAAGCTTCAGTGCGTTTTGGCAGCGCGGGCAGGCTCTGGGTGTTGTACAGCTCCACAAAGTCCAGAATATGGGCCGTCATCTGATGCATTTGCTCCAGCACGTCCTGACGCAGCACAGATTGAGATTGTGGCCCTACCTCCACTATCACGCCATAACGGCCGAGCGTACACATCAACGCATGGTCTTCCGCTGCTAAATGGTCCTCATCGCGGGAGATAATGGCCTCCGGCATTTTCATCTTCACATAAGCCGCCAGCTGATTATAAAAGGGACCAGCTTGGGTCATGATCAAACAGGCGCCCATATTGCTGGTGGTGTTGTGTAAATCAATCACCAGATCGGTTTTGGCATTGCCTTTAGGGCCTAAAATCTCATTGATCACTTTAGCCCGGCTTTGCTCATAATTGGTCAGATCAGGGTTGGCCAAGTCCACAGTTTTAAACTGCCGGTTTAAATCACTATGGATATATCTCTTGTTGGCTTTAAACGCTTCAGGGTTGGCAAACAAAGTGCTGGTTTCAAAGCTTGGACGCTGGATCAAAGCAGGATTGGCCTGGTACTGGCGAATGGCATAAATACCGGAGAATTCGTTGCCGTGGGTGCCGCCCACTATCGCAACCTTAGCAATTTTAGTCATAAGGCTTACCTCAGAAAAAGATGCCAACATTATGCCTAGCCGCAGCAATAAATGCAGCCCATTTAACTTTAAATGCTGATTTTATGAATAAAAATGAAGAAAAGTGCTTAGGCTGCAGGACGGGAGTTGTTGATCATCAACACCGGAATGCGTTGTTGTGAAGCTTGTTTCGATAAAGCAGAGTCAAGAATATCGCTGGCCTGACAAACACATTTGCCACATTGAGTACCGACACCCAAATTTTGTTTCAGCTCACGCATAGAACAAGCGCCCGCTTCAACCTGCTGGCGAATGGCTTTATCTGTGACTGCTTTACAAAGACAAACGTACATAAATGCACCTGCGAATTAAACTGCGGGCATCATAATCTAATCAAGAATTGTTATCAATAGCTTCAAGAGAAAATAGAAGTGTAACTTTGAATAAGATATATCGGGGCTGAATCAACAAAAGGAGCAGAACTTATAGCGGAGACAAATCTAAGATTCGCTCTAAAGCCGATGATATGGGGGTCAGAGCTGACAGCTCTGACCCCGGCATTATTATTCGTTGTCTTGTGTGGCTTCAATCAGAGTTTCAGCGAACTCTTCAGGGCCAATCACCACACCAGGTTCCTGCGCGTGCGGGAATACGGCGATAGCTAACTCGTCGCCATCTAAACCACTGGTCCACTTGTCTAACCAGGTGGCAATGTCTACAGCCTGAGCCTGGCACTGAGCCCAGTCACCGTTGATCCAAAGTTCTGCTAATTCGGCATGGGGCCATACCGGGATGCAACGCTCTTCATCGGCATCAACCAGCACAAAACCTTCTTCATCCACCAGGATCCAGATCTTTTCCAGATCGGCCACAGCCTGAATGAAGTAGTCGTAACGCTGTTCAGCGTCCAATACACTGAGTCTGTTTAAATCATCAGCTGTTAATTCGTAGTTCATTGCTATCCCCTCGGAGCGCCACAGAAAAGGCGCACATAATGACTGAAAAGGCCGCCATCGACCAGCTAATTTTATATTTCAAACCGGTTTTAAACAGCTTTTACCTCACGTACCGGCACCTGCGGATAACAAACGTCCATATTGCCATTGCCTTTGTGCTGATAAAACACATGAGTACGGGAGCGTCGTTCCGCCAGAGATTGCGAAAATTCAGAGCTGCTGGTGCTGAGCCATTCCAGTTGCAACTGTCTGTCCGGCGCTAAATCCGTGCCTAAACGGGCTTGCTTAATCACAGTGCGCGCCGCAGTTGAACCTATCACACCACCATCTGCAGTGTCACCACGACGAATACGATTGATGGCATATTGCCCCCAAATCACTTTGCCAAAAGCGGACATATTTTTATCCAGATGGCGTGGAGCCTGCCCCATCATAATGGCGATGTCCGCCACCCCTGTATCAGGTTCATTGGCACGGGCCATATTGACCACACCAGGACAATGCACCAGCCATTCCTGATTTTGCTCACGCGCCACCGCAAAGCCCTGATTAAAACCTGTTTCTTCGGCTAATAAATCCGGGCGCTGCACTAAAAGATAAGGGTCGCTACTTCGCACTGGCCAGCTGAATTCGGCTTTCATCGGCGTTAATTTAGCTCTGTTACCCCACTCATGTTCAGGCACGCCAAACTGAGCAACAAAACCTTCAATCACCCGATAAAAGGTCACCCCATCATAAAAACCAGCTTTCACAAGTTCTTTCACCCGTTTTACATGTTCAGGTGCAAACGCAGGTGCCAATAAAATCACAATACGGCCCTGGTCTGTGTCCAGATAAAGCAAATTTTCCTGTGGCAACAATTGCCAGGAAGAATTGACGACCGCATTAGGGGCCGGGATTGGTGTCGGGCTGGCGCTTTGCTGCGCCGAAGCAACACCAGAAGCTAAAGCCAGGATCCACGCACAAAGAGATAACGCCTTCATCAGATCTCCAAATTTGAATTCAAACCACAGGCATCAGGCCTATGATTACAGCATACCGCAAGCCTTTGCCTAAACCTACCAGCACCACAAACCAAAACAATGGAACCCTCAGTACACCAGCCACTAAGGTCAGCGGATCACCAATCACCGGTAACCAGGCCAGCAATAACGAAGGTAAGCCCCAGCGCTGAAACTGACCGCTGGCTTGTTCTATTTGGTTTGGCTTAAACATAAACCAGCTTTTATGCTGAAACAAAAGCAGTTGCCGGCCCAGATACCAGTTCAGTGCAGAGCCAAGCGTATTAAATACAGTGGCTATGCCCCACAGCACCAAAGCCGGATAGCCCTGACTCAACAAGCCGGCCAGCACCAGCTCTGAGCCAAAAGGCAACAAAGTGGCAGAGATAAAAGCGCTGAACGCCAGGCTCAGATATGGCCAAAGTAACTCCGTCATCAGGCGGACAAATACGCCATGCTTAACCGCAGCCAGAATAGCAATAACATCAGGGCACCAAATACATACACAGCAAAACGCAGACGCACATGGTTAGCTCCGACATGCACATAAGCATGAACCAAACGGCTGATGGCAAATAACCAGCCCAAAATGACTAAACTTAAATCAGCAACACCAAACTGCAATGCAAAGACTACAGCGAATAAATACAACATGGGTAACTGGAACTGGTTATCAAAATTGCGGCTGGCGGTGATCACCTGCTCGTTGGCGCCTGTTAAATCCATCAGCTTAAAAGCTTTAAATGGCAGCTCGCGGTTTTTTGCCGCCTTAAAACGACGCCTGCCCATCAGCACCATGATAAAAAGTGTGAGCCCCACCTGCACCAGCACAGATCCAAATAACAACTTATCCATTGTTTCCCCTTTCGGGGTCAAAGCCCTGCCCTGACCCCATTATCAAAAAATGCAAAGATATCAGAGAGTAACCTAAGTTCTGAGGCTGTCGCAATAAAAAAGGTCTGAGTCTGATCTCCCCCTTCGAATCCTGATCACTTGTCTTCTTACTGTCATCTTCCGCCGTTAGGCTAGGCCAGAAGAGTGCTTTTGGTGCTACACAAAATAATCGGAGTTGCAGCGAGGCGGCAAGTGAGTCCCTATGAACATAGCTAACCTATGTGATTGGGGCGAGAGCACGCAGCCAACAATGCTGCAGCTTCAGCTAAGAAGGGTATATACTGCGGCGGACTTTTTAACACGAGACCACGCAGATGGCACAATTGTATTTTTATTATTCGGCGATGAACGCAGGCAAATCGACCTCTTTACTGCAAAGTGCCTACAACTATCAGGAAAGAGGCATGACGGTCGCGCTCTTTACCGCCGCTATTGATGACAGATTTGGCGTTGGCAAAATCAGTTCACGTATTGGTTTGTCGATGGACGCGCAGATTTTTGATGCAGGCTTTGATTTTCTTCAGGCCTGTAAAAGGCTGAAACAACAAGGGGCTTTGGACTGTGTGCTGATAGATGAAGCCCAGTTTTTATCCAAAGCCCAGGTGAAACAACTGACTTATGTGGTCGACGATTTAAAGGTGCCTGTGCTGGCCTTTGGTCTTAGAACCGACTTTTTAGGCGAAACCTTTGCCGGCAGCCAGGCCTTGCTGGCATGGGCAGATAAATTAGTGGAATTAAAAACAGTTTGTCACTGTGGCAGAAAAGCCAATTTTGTGGTGCGTCTGGACGAAAATGGCCAGGCAGCCACAGCAGGCAGCCAGGTGCAAATTGGTGGCAATAATCAATATGTCTCTATGTGCCGCGCCCACTTTAAAGCGCTGGTCTGGAGGGACTGACAGGAGAATTCGATGCGGGTTTTGTATGGTGTGCAGGCAACAGGCAATGGACATATCAGCAGAGCCCGCGCTATGGGGAAGTACCTTCAGGCCGAAGGTATAACAATAGACTTTTTATTCTCTGGTCGCCCGGCAGACCAACTCTTTGATATGCAGCAGTTTGGTCACTATCAGGTGAAAACAGGCCTGACTTTTGTTACAGAACAAGGCCATATTAATTATCTGAAAACTGCACTGCGCGCCAAACCTCTGGAGTTATGGCGCGATATCCGTCAACTGGACTGCTCAGCTTATGATTTAGTGTTAACCGACTTCGAACCTATTACCGCCTGGGCCGCCCGTCTTCAGAAAAAGCGCTCTGTCGCTTTTGGCCATCAATATGCATTTTTGCATCAGATCCCGCAAAGCCATGCCACCATGTTAAGCCGCAGCATCTTTAAGTTTTTTGCCCCGGCAGAACAACAAATTGGTCTGCATTGGCATCATTTTAATCAACCTATTTTACCTCCTATTGTCGATTTGGAACCGGCCAGCAATACAGCAGATTCGACCAAAGTGCTGGTGTATCTGCCCTTTGAAGATCAACAGGAGGTGATCCGATGGCTTGAACCTCTGACTCAGTACCAGTTTTATTTGTACGGACCTGGTTTAACCAAAAGCCAGTTGGGGCATATCCACTGCTCAGGCCCTTGCGTAGAGCAGTTTAAACGCGATTTATACCAATCCTCCTCTGTGCTCAGCAATGCAGGTTTTGAGCTGGTCAGTGAAGCACTGCAGCTGCAAAAACGCATTCTGGTCAAGGCCCTGCAAGGTCAGATGGAACAACAATCCAACGCTCTGGCATTAAGCCAGCTCCAACTGGGACACAGCACGGCCCGTCTGGATACG
>CBIMJC010000073.1:0-14794 GCA_966244125.1 uncultured Rheinheimera sp. | reverse complement strand
CATAGCCCCGACCGAACGATCACCACCTCCATAGGAGGTGGTTTAAGATTGACAATAAAAAAAGCCGCTTTTCTCAAAGCGGCCTTTTTAAGCAAATTAAAATCTTAGTTACGGATCAGGTAATCAAAAGCACCTAAAGCTGCCGTTGCCCCACTACCCATAGCAATAATGATTTGCTTGAAGGGTGTATTGGTCGCATCACCGGCGGCGAACACGCCTTTGAGTGATGTCTGGCCATGGCTGTCGACAATAATTTCACCGCGAGGTGTTAATTCAACAGTGCCACGCAACCATTCTGTATTAGGCACTAAACCAATCTGTACAAAGATACCGGCCAGTTCCACAGTTTTACTTTCGCCGTTAGTACGGTCAGTGTACTGCAAGCCCACCACACGCTGACCATCACCCAGCACTTCAGTGGTTTGTGCTTGCGTGATAATAGTGATGTTGCCCATAGACTCCGCTTTTTTGATCAGCACGGCATCTGCACGTAATTTGCTGTCAAATTCCAGCACTGTGACATGCTGCACTATACCAGCTAAGTCGATAGCGGCTTCAATACCTGAGTTACCACCACCTATGACTGCAACTTTTTTACCTTTAAATAAAGGACCATCGCAGTGTGGACAGTAAGCAACGCCCTTGCCACGGTATTCTTTTTCACCCGGTACGTTCATCTCTCTCCAGCGCGCACCAGTGGACAGAACTATGCTCTTACTTTTCAGTACGGCGCCGTTTTCAAGTTCCACTTCGAACAAGTCGTTTTTGCCAAGCTTGACCGCTTTTTGACTGTTCATAATGTCGACTTCATAGTGACGGACGTGTGACTCTAAATTAGCCACCAGTTTTGGACCTTCAGTTTCTTTAACAGAAATAAAGTTCTCAATACCTACAGTATCAGCCACCTGGCCACCAAAACGCTCAGCGACAATACCAGTGTTCAGACCTTTACGGGCAGCATAAATAGCCGCTGCAGAACCAGCCGGGCCACCACCGACAATCAGCATGTCAAAGGTGTCTTTGCTTTTCAGTGCTTCAGCCTGACGTTTGGCGGCGTTGCTGTCTACTTTATTCAGAATATTGGTCAGGCTGATTGCGCCTTGCGAAAATTGCTGACCATTCAGGAATACGGTAGGCACGGCCATAATATTACGGCTGGCGACTTCATCCTGGAACACTGCACCATCGATCATGGTGGTTTTAATTTTTGGGTTCACCGCTGCCAATACGTTCAGGGCTTGTACTACTTCAGGACAAGTCTGACAGCTTAAGTACACAAAAACTTCGAAATTCAGTTCATCGTTCAGACTGGCAATCTGATCCAATACACTTTGCTCTTCTTTAATGGTGTGGCCACCTGAATGCAATAAGGCCAAAACCAAAGAAGTAAATTCGTGACCCAACGGCACACCGGCAAAACGTATTAAGCTGTTTTTAGCAGTACCACGCACAGCCATCGAAGGCGTACGCACTGTGCTATCCGTTTCTTCTTTCACCTGAACCAGCGGGCTTAAGCTGGCAATATCTGCTGCTAAGGCTTTAATTTCAGCCGCTTTTTCGCTGTTATCTAACGCAACAACCAGCTCCACAGGGCTTTTCAGGTACTGCAAATAAGTCTGTAATTGCGTTTTTAAAGTCGTATCTAACATATCTGATCCCTTACTTTGGTCGCTTCAGTCGTTTTGTTTCGCCTTTTTCAGGCAAAGCTTCGCCAAAAGAGCTGTGTTGCTCTTTGCAAAACTATTAAATCTGGATTTATAACCAGCCAGTATGGCCGGAGAATCACCGGAGCTGAGCAAGTCAGCTCCGGCCATAACAACTTAGTTAGATTTTACCAACCAGGTCTAAAGATGGAGCTAAAGTCGCTTCACCCGGAGTCCATTTAGCTGGACATACTTCGCCGTCGTGGTTCGCTACGTATTGTGCAGCCTGTACTTTACGGAACAGTTCTGCAGCACTGCGGCCAATACCTAAGTCGTGAATTTCAGCAACTTTGATTTCGCCTTGTGGGTTGATCACGAAAGTACCACGTAAAGCTAAACCTTCTTCCTCGATCATCACACCGAAGTTACGGGTGATAGTGCCTGTTGGGTCACCGATCATCGGGTAGTTGATTTTTTTGATAGTTTCAGAAGCATCGTGCCACGCTTTGTGAGTGAAGTGAGTGTCAGTAGATACTGAATACACTTCAACACCGATTTCCTGGAACTTAGGATAGAAATCAGCCAGGTCGCCTAATTCAGTTGGGCAAACGAAAGTGAAGTCAGCCGGATAGAATACAACTACTGACCATTTGCCTAACAGATCCTGTTCAGTGACTGGAACAAATTTACCGTGATGGAAGGCTGTCGCTTTAAATGGCTTGATAGTGCTGTTGATAATTGAAGACATTGTCTTACTCCATGTTGGTTGATTACTAAAAGTGAACTCGCTTCGATGGGACAAAGAATAGCTGCTCCACACGATTTGAGATAACGAATTAAATCTATAAACTTAATCTGTTTTTGTGATTGGAAAACCGAATTACTTATCTGTTTTTCCACTTTATTCTACAGTGTCAGTATGACAATACCAGAGCGTGTTCTGAACTGTAGTTGCTCTTTGCAGATAAAGACCACAAAAGTGCAAAGAATGACTATGCTCAATAGGCCAGAGTTAAGGTGGGGGCACAAATTGAAACTTCAAGCAGCTAAAGCCCTGACATGGGGTATTTTTTTACTGCAGGCTACTGCTGCGGCAGCCGACAATCCGCCGGTATACCGTTATCAGCAAGCCAATGGGGTCACAGCTTTTTCCGACAGAGCACCAAAAAACCGGCCTTATCAACTGGTACGTTTTGATTGTTTTGCCTGTGCTTTGCAAAGCGCAGTGAACTGGCACAATACCCCTTTGTTTTTACAAAAATATCAACAGGAAATAGCCAGTGCAGCCAAACAACATCAGCTGGATCCGGCTTTATTAAGAGCAGTGATCCATGCAGAATCGGCTTTTAATCCCAAGGCTTTATCCAAAAGTGGCGCTGCAGGTTTAATGCAGCTGATGCCGGATACTGCGACCGAAGTGGGCGTTAAAAACGTCTGGCATCAGCAGCAGAATATTCAGGGTGGAGCCTCTTATCTCTCTTCTCTGCTCAAACGGTATAAAGGCAATATCAAGCTGGCCATGGCCGCTTATAACGCCGGTCCTGGCGCTGTGGATAAACATCAGGGCATTCCGCCTTATACTGAAACTCAGGTCTATGTAGAACGGGTTGTATTGCTCTGGTCACGTTATCAAAAAGCCACCTAAAGCCGCTGAAACATTTAACAGCAAAGAGTAACAATTTATAAGCATTTGTTTTTAAACAACTTTAACAACTCCCCTTCTTTTGCATTTCCAGAGCACTACAGGCAGACTAACAGCAGTTTTACGGACAATTGATTAAGGACCTGTGATGAAAAAAGTGATTGCTGTTTGTATACCTGCGCTATTACTCAGCGCCTGTGTGATCCATGTTGGTCAGAGTGCCGCAGCAGAAGATCTGAAACACCAGCAACGCCAGTTGCAGCTGGTAGCTGCAGGTCTAACAGAATTGCAAGCTGAAACCGAAGCCGGCGACCTGAAAATAACAGGAGTCAAAGGTCTCACTCAGATTGAAGTCTCAGCAGATGTGTATTCCAGCGAAGACAGGCCCTTTACTCTGTCCCTTGAAAAACAGGGTTCAAAGGCCGTACTGAAAGCTATTGGGGGGTCATGCACTGGTATGTGCACCGGCTCTTCGGCTTATGCCGACCTGATTGTCAAAGTACCGGCAGAACTGGCTTTAACTCTGCAAGATGGCTCTGGTGACATCCATATTGAAGGCCTTAGCGCAGATCTGGTGATTGAAGATGGCTCGGGCAATTTAACAGTGCAAGGTGGCCGTAATCTGGTGCTGGAAGATGGTTCAGGCAATGTGAGTCTGACACAGCTAAGTGGTAACCTGACTGTCGAAGATGGATCGGGGGATTTGTTTATTCAGCAGGTTGCAGGCACTGTACTGGTGGAAGATGGCTCTGGTGATGTTGATATTCAGCAGGTCAAAGGCATGGTCAGCGTCAGTGACGGCTCAGGTGATATCCGCGTGCAACAAGCCGGTGGTTTTAACTTGCTGGACGATGGCTCAGGTGAACTGAAGATGGACCAAATCAACGGTCCTGTCAGCTTAAATAAAGACTAAAAACTGCAAGGCCAGTACTCGACTAGTTCTGGCCTTTGTCCGCTGCGGCGCGCAATTGCCGCAATTGTTGATCATGCAAAGTTTTGAGCGTAAACCAGCCGATTAAAGCGCCGGTTAAAGCCCAGGCCATATCCGACTGCGTATCCCAGACATAACCCTGAGTGCCTAAAAAGGCTTCAGCATCTTCACCGGACAACAAAGCAACCCACCATTCAATCAATTCGTAAAAAGCGCTGAAGGCTAAACAGAAACAGACACTAAAGAAACACTGCCAGCTTTGCCCAAAAATTAAACCTTTGCGTAAAATCAGTTCACGGCAAATGATCACCGGGATAAAACCCTGCGCAAAATGCCCTACTTTGTCGTAATTATTACGCCCGCCCCCTGTCCAATCGCGGATCCAGTCAAACAGCGGCACTTCTGCATAAGTGTAATGCCCACCGACCATCAAAATAATGCTGTGCAACAAAATCAGGCCATACAACAAAGGGGTTAATGGAAAACGGCTTTTTGTTACAGCCAATACCACCAGACCTATCAAGGCAGGTAACACTTCAAGAAACCAGGTAAATTGATCCTTTGGCTCAATACCAGACCAGATCAATACACTAAAAAATACCGCCAACCATATCCCTTGTTTCATCCTGAGCTCACCTTTCCCGCATAGTTAAGGCTATCAAACCAATAAAGCGGAAAAAACACAAGACCAGACTGCTGCAACAGCAAGCTGTGTCCAAACAACCTTCTATCCCCTTCAATCGCCGCTTATCACTTTTTCGCAAACAACGGCCAACAGCTAAAGCAAAATAGCGTCCAGACTGAAACGGAGACTAAGGCGATGGACAATAACAAACAAGGCTTTGCCGGATTTTTACTCAGTTTTATTTGCCTGAGTTTGATTCTGGCGGCAGGCCCCTATTTAACGCTCAAAACGGCTCCTGCTCTGGGCACTTTTCTAAGGTTAATGCCCTGAAGCTGATGTCCGCCTCAAGCTCAGGCTATCTTCCCAATTTACTGCTGCTGACGATACCATTCGCCCAAAATCAGGCTGGCCGCCACGCTGACGTTTAACGACTCCACTTTGCCCGTGCCTGGAATTTGTAAGGCGATATCGGCAGATTTAGCCACGGACTGAGAAACGCCAAACATCTCTTCCCCAAAGACAATCACCACTTTGGCCGGTAACTGACTGCCGTACAGCGAAACGCCGCCATGGCTTGAGGTAGTCACCAGGGTATAACCTGCCTGTTTACACAGCTGCAACGCCAATGGCAGATTGTCACAACTTAAGCCTTCGACAAACTCAACACCACCTTCAGCTGTGCGGGCGGCAGCGCCATGCGCCAGCAACTCCGGATCTTTCATCACTATGCCACTGATGCCAAAATGAGCACAGCTGCGGGCTATAGCGCCTAAATTATGTGGATTACCCACACCATCCAACGCCAGTAAACAATCCTGCTTTTTACGGCTGTTGTGGGTTAAATAGCTGGCCAGAGAGAGCACAGCTTTGCGTTTGGCCAACAACACCACCCCACCGTGATGCTGACTGCCTGCTACTTTTTCCAGTTCAGCTTCAGACACCACATGGTAAGCTTTTTTATGGGCTGCCAGATATTTCATCAGATCGGCAAACTTAGGCGCCATTTGCTCGCTTAAATACAAACGGACCAAAGCTTCAGGACGCTGCAAAAAAGCCACGCGGCAGGCATTTTCACCATAAATTTTGGCTTCTTCCTGCCGGTTTTGTTTTAACACTTTGGCAGATACCGTTTTAGGCGCCGCAGTTTTTGCTTCAGATGCTTTTACAGAACCGGGTTTAGCTTTAGTCCAGGGCTTTTGCAGCTGTGTCTGTGTGTTTTTATGCTGTGGTGCTGAGGTTTTACGATTCAAGGGAGATCCTGTGCTTGCGGTGTCGCTGATGGCAAAGATTTTACCACTGCAACGCACAGAAGCCCAAACAACTTATGACTTGGGGCGATACACACAATGCTTGCCTTTCTGCTCTGGCGCAGTATGCTTGCGCTTTTAGTGCGCCCTCGGGGCGAAAACTACCCTAAAACTATCCAAAGAGTGGGCTTATGCTGAGTTATCGTCATAGTTATCATGCAGGCAATCACGCCGATGTGATTAAACATCTGGTGCAGATTTGTATCCTGAACTATTTAAAACGCAAAGAGAAACCTTTTTGTTATCACGATACTCATGCCGGTGCCGGTTTATATAGCCTGCACAGCGAGCAGGCACAAAAAACAGCTGAATATCAGACAGGCATAGGCAAAGTCTGGAACTACGCAGGCGGCAACGCCGACATTAAGGCTTATGTCGACACCATCAAAGGGGTAAATAACGGCGCGGATTTAGCCTTTTATCCCGGTTCTCCTAAAATTGCTGATTTAGTATGCCGGGCCACAGACAGCATTCAGGCCACCGAATTGCACCCGGGCGACCATCCTATTCTGGCCAGCCAGTTCCAACGCCGCAAACATTGTCGTATCGAAAAAATGGATGCCTGGGCCGGATTACGCGCCATGTTACCGCCACTGGCCAAACGGGGTCTGGTACTGATTGACCCGCCTTATGAGTTAAAAACCGAATATCAGGATCTGATCAAAGGTCTGCAGCAGGCGATACAACGTTTTCCACAGGGCACTTATGCCATCTGGTATCCGGTGATAGAGCGCCAGGCCGTCGAGAGCTTTATTGATGCCATAGTCGATACACAAATTCGTAATCAGCTGCGGATAGAATATTGCCCACTGCCAGACGCTGAAGGTTTTGGCATGACAGGCAGCGGTATGCTGGTGATCAACCCGCCTTTTACGCTGAAACAGCAGA
Source organism: uncultured Rheinheimera sp. (assembly GCA_966244125.1). Classification (GTDB taxonomy): domain Bacteria; phylum Pseudomonadota; class Gammaproteobacteria; order Enterobacterales; family Alteromonadaceae; genus Pararheinheimera. The sequence goes on along the minus strand of CBIMJC010000073.1, from coordinate 7,758 downwards.
TGGAAAGCTGCTTAAAAGAATTGTCGCCGCTACTGTCGCAAAGCCCGGCAGCCCACTGGCAAGTCACTCAATTAGTCGATGAATAAGGAAGTATCGCATGCGTAGTCTGGTGTTAGCATTGGCCTTATTTTGCAGCCCGCTCTTTGCCTTTGGTGAATTAGGTCATCAGATGGTCTGTTCTATGGCTTATCAGTTATTAAGCCCGCCAAGCCAGCAAAAAGTGCAGCAACTGATGCAATTGCACGAACAAAAGGAGTTTAGCAAAGCCTGTTCCTGGCCGGATCAGGTGCGCTCTTTACCTGAATACCAGCACACCAAAGTCTGGCATTACGTCAATATGCAGCGCTCTGACACTAAGCTGACTATGCAGCATTGCCCTGCCGAAGGTTGTGTCTTATCTGCGATTGAACAGCAACGGAAAAAACTGATCCCTTTGGCGCCATCCAAAACACAGCTGGAAGCTTTGCTTTTTGTCGGTCATTTTATTGCCGACTTACATCAGCCTTTACATGCAGGTTATGCCGATGATTTAGGCGGCAATAAAACTGCAGTGTATTTCGAAGGCGAGCCGTCCAATTTACATGGCGTCTGGGACAGTCGTATTCTGGAAGCCGCCTCTTACCAGCAGGAAAGCAAACAACAGGCCTTGTATCAGGCGCTCAGGGCCAAACAACAAGAGTGGCAAAGCGTCAGCGTATTAGATTGGGCCAATGAGTCAGTGATGTTAGTGAAACTGATTTATCAGGGCTATAAACCAGGCATGCTGATAGACAAAAAGTACCAGCAACAGCATTTGCCGCAGCTGGAACAGCGACTGCAGCAAGCCGCTGTGCGTCTGGCTTTAGTGCTGGAGCAAAGCTTTAATCCGGCGTCTAACGCTGGTTAAATTCGTCCAGCACAAAGGTTTTAAACTTGCTCAGTTTTAACTGGCTGAGCAGGTTGGCTAAATGTTCCTGATGAGATAAGTGAGCAGGTTCCGCCAGATAGGCTTTGTAGTACATTTGGGCGGCTGGGCGTAATTCCCCTTCTTTTTCATGCCGTAACCCCATTTGAGCATAGATTTGCCCCCTGTCCGCTGCGGCATAAATCGAATAAAAGGCGTGCTGATGTATGCAGGCTGCATAAACTTTATGCACACTGTGTGGCAGCAGATTTAAAGCTTTATTCGCCAGATACATTAAATCAAAAGCCGCATTCATCTTACCAAGGCTTGCCATCAGGCTGGCGCCATGGCACTGACTGGCGACAGACATAGGTTTTGACGCTAAATGTTGTTTTTGCTTCTCTAAAAAAGCAATCGCAGCCTCTTTGCCATCCGCCTGAGCCACCAGACTGCCCTGCAACCAAATGATATCAGCCGCAAACTGACTGGCTTCTTTATCAGTGATCAGCTGACGAAAACACTGCTGCAGCATAGTCTGTAATTGGCTTGTCTTTTGTTCTGTAGCAGACTGCCCCAGTAAAAACAGCAAGACTTTACACAAGCTGAGTGTCAGAGCACAAAACTGATAACCGCTGTTGGCCAGACGTCTTTTACGCTCTATCAGCTCAATAGCCTGTTCTGCTTTGTCTGAGACCATCATCACCAACTGCACCAGTTGAGTGATCTGAGTTGACATACCAGCGGCAGGGAATTTAACAGCTACAGGAAGAGCTGCTGCGTAATCTTCATTCTCCAGAGCCAGATATAGTTGCCAGACTTCTTTTCTTTCCTGATAACGAACTAATTCCTCACTGCCATTGGCTAAAAAATTCTGACAGGCGTTCAGATCCCCTGACTCATAATCCAATAAAAACTGTAACCACAAAGCCCAGCCCTGCTGCCTGGCACAGGCGGATTTAATAAAAGCCGAAGCCGCGTCATAAACCCCAAGCTCCAGCAAAATCTGTGCTTTGAGCTGCAGCACAACAACAGGGGTGTCAGCCCCGGCTTTTTGTTGCAGCTCACTAATAAGTTTAAAGGCATCCACATAACGGCGTTTATGCACCAATGGTAAAATCTGATCCATAAAAGGTTTTAGCCGGACATGCAGCTTCAGCTGTTCGTCGATGTGAAATTTATTGCAGGGTCTGTCGAGAAAATCGACCTGATGAAAAGGATAATCCACAGCATACTTTTGCCGCTCTGTGGCCGCAGACAACACCACCAGCCTGCATAAAGGACTGACGATATTTTTGTGCAGCAACAGCTCTATCAGATCAGAGCCCACCACAGCAGGCTCAACATCATAATCAAGGAAAACCACGTCATAAGGAGCTGTCCCTTCACTGGCCAACAACTGCTGAGCTGTGCGGCTAAGCTCCAGTTTTTTGATACCCAGGCCTGTCAGGATCTGTTTTAACTGATGCCCGGACGAAGGATCAGACTCAATGACTAACACATTGAGATCAAATAACTTACTAAAATCAAATCGGGTAAGACTCAAACCATTGCCTCGTTTTTTTCTGATCCGTGATCCGGCTATTGCTACTTCTGTAGTGTAGGCGCAAGCTGGCCAGTCGCAAAAGAAAAATTTAGAAAAAACGATACAAAATCTGAGACTTGGCTTATTTTTTATCCTATTTTAGTCCTGACCACGCCAGCGGGCATGACACAAAGTTTCAAATTTTTCTTTACTCAATAAAATTCGTGCCAAAACAGTCTCGGCAACCCCATTGATATCTGCCAGACCAATATGAGCTTCGACATGCAGTTCAGGATCCAGATCCATAGCTATGATATCCACCCAATCGTCCGGGGCCGGTACCAAATCGACGTAAGCAGCAGCGGCAGCATGTTGTTGATACAACGCATAATCTTCCGCAGACAGATTTTCTTCTGCCAGCTCTTCAAAAATGGCAAAGGCGTGATCGCACAACTCATCCAAAGTCCAGAGTTCAAGTTCTGAGCCAGGCATTCTTTTCTCCATCCACATAGATTAAAGTCCGCAGTATACCAACTGCCCTCCTGCTCTGCCCAGCCAAAGACGGGGAAAGTCGAATATTTACTGGCGTCCAAAGCAGCGGCTCGGTAGCATAGCGCCACTTTTTGACAACGCTGAGTGAGCATGATGAAACAACGTTTAGGTTTAATCAGTGTACTGGTGGCTGACTATGATGAAGCCATAGAGTTTTACACAAAAAAACTGGGCTTTGAGTTAGTCGAAGACAGTCCGCAAGGTGAAAAAAGATGGGTGGTGGTCAGGCCCAAAGGCGCTGTAGAAACCGCTATTTTGCTGGCTAAAGCCAGTAACGAGCAGCAAAAACAACAGATTGGTAACCAATGTGGCGGCCGGGTGTTTTTATTTTTAAATACCGACGATTTCTGGCGGGATCATGCCCGGATGCAACACCAAGGGGTGAAGTTTCTTGAAACGCCACGCGAAGAAGCCTATGGCACTGTGGCTGTGTTTGAAGATCTGTACGGCACCCGCTGGGATTTGCTGCAATTAAATTAACAAAAGAGCCCTGTATGTATATTTGCCCGCTTTGCCAGCAGAGTCTGACTCAACAGCACAATAGCTTTGTTTGTGCCTCAAACCACAGCTTTGATTTAGCCAAAGAGGGTTATTTGCATTTATTGCCGGTACAACAAAAAAACTCCAAAGTACCGGGCGACTCGCCACAGATGATGCAAAGCCGCCGTGACTTTTTAAATGCGGGTTATTACCAGCCTTTATCCGATGCGGTGAATCAGTGTTTTTCCGACGTCTTGCCTTCAAAAGCCTGCGTGCTGGATCTGGGCTGTGGCGAAGGGTACTACAGCAACAGATTATTGCAGGCCCTGGAAAGTCAGGGGCTTCAACTGTACGGCCTTGATATTGCCAAAACAGCCATCAAAAAAGCCGCCAAAAGTTACCCTGCCATCAGGTTTTGTGTTGCCAGTGCCTGGCACCTGCCTTTTGCCGATCAGAGTTTTGATGCGGCGCTGAAACTTTGCGCCCCCTGTGAGCCCACGGAATTAGCCCGGGTATTAAAACCGGATGGCCTGCTGCTGACAGTCACTCCTGCCCCTGAACATTTAATGGAAATCAAACAGCAGGTTTACAGTTCAGTCCGGCTGCATAGCGACGGGATAGAACAGATCACAGCTTTTGAGCATCAGCAGCGTCGGGAACTAAAGTTACAGCTCACAGATTTGCCTGCAGCTATGCTGTTGAACCTGCTGGAAATGACGCCTTTAGCCTGGAAGTTCAAACCTGAACAAAAACAGCTTTTTGCTGCAAGTTCACCACAAATCAGCCTGCATTTTTATCTGGATTTGTATCGAAAAAATCGCTCAATCTAAAAATGGCAGAAGCTTTGCATTAGTCCCAGCGGATCCATTGGAGGGCAATAGCTCAGGCGTTGGTTGTACATGCAGTTTTTTTTCGAACACCATAAAAATCATCTGAAACCTCATATGAGAGGCATTCTACAGTACGAACAGAAATTAACCGAACTGGACAGTTGGTGGAGCAAAGTAAGTTTAATTGGAAAAATCAATAGCTTACGTCTGGGTTCTACCATACTCGACAGCATGGATCAGACCAAAAAACGCTTTACCGAACTGCAGCAAATTCTGATCGACAACCTGCTGCTGGAGCAAACCAAAAAGACTCTGCTCACGGACAAAGCCTGCAGTCAGATCGCCATTGATGTGCTGATCCGTAACTTGTTTGAACGGACGGCAGATATAGGTTTTCTGGCGACCGACAGTCAAATACGCCGCTTTTTAGCCGAACCTTCTGTTGAAACCACTGAAGCTATACAGCAGCATTTGAGTCACTATGTCCGTTACTATTCTGTGTATCAGGATGTGATTTTACTCAGTCCGGACGGACAAATTCTGCTGCGGCTTGACCCAGCTCAGACGCAAAAATACAGCAGGGATCCCTTAGTACAACATTGCCTGCAGCATCCCCACCAATTGAGCGAAAGTTTCCGCTATTCCGACCTGCAGCCAGAACAAAATCAAAGCCTGATCTATGCTCAGGCTGTACTTTCAGAGCAGGGTCTTGTGTTGGGGATATTGTGCCTCTGCTTTAAATTTAATGATGAAATAACGACTATTTTCAAAAACTTACTGCCAGAACACAGCCAAAGTATATTGCTGCTGAAAGCTGAAGATGGCAGTACAGTATTCAGCTCCAACCCAGAGCTGTTGCCGCCTCAACACACAGCAGGACTACAACAGCAGTTAGGGCTCAGGAACGTAGAAAACCGCGACTACCTGCTCAGTTTTGCCCGGACTCAGGGTTATCAGGGCTACTATGGGCCGGCATGGCAAACTCAGATCTGGACGCCGCTACAGAGCCTGTCGAATCAAACCCTGACCACACAACAAAATCTGGATATGGACAACCTCAAATTATTCCCGCAGCTGTTTCATATTCACCGCTCGTCTTTGCAGGTTAATGATGAGCTTAGCCTGATTGTGCTCAACGGTGTGATTTCGGCAGCACGCAACGACGCTGTTGAATTTGTGCCTGTGCTGGACGCCATTCGGGGTATAGGTAAAGAAATCCATCAGGTCTTTTCTCATTCAGTGGAAGAGTTAGCTCATACTGTGCTGCTTAGCCAGCTGGAAGAACTGGAGATGCTGGCACGCCAGGCGCTGGATATCATGGACAGAAACCTGTATGAACGCGCCAACGACTGCCGCTGGTGGGCTCACAATCTGAAGTTTCAGCAGTTACTGCAAAATCCGGACGGGGAAAAACAACTGGAAGCCAGCAAAGAGCTGGCGTACATCAATGATTTATATACAGTTTATTCCAATATTTACCTGTATGACAAAACTCAGCGTATTGTAGCCAGCGCCAGAGCACAGAACGGACTGCAGCAGATGCCTGACAACAGCGGTGCTGCCGGATGCCTGCAGTTAAAATCGCCCCTGCAGTATGAGGTCAGCGCTTTTGAGCCCAGCGCTTTGTATCAGCAGCAAGCGACTTACATCTATCATGCGCCGGTCTTTACCGATAACACAGAAAAAGTTGTGGGTGGTATAGCGCTGGTGTTTGACAGTGCGCCACAATTTAGTGCAATGCTGCAGGATATTCTGCCCAAAAATGAGCAGGGCCAAATGAAAGCTGATTTTTCCGCCTGTTTTATCGATGAAAAAGGCCTGGTTCTCTCTTCCAGTTCGCCAAACCTTTGGCCTGTAGCGCAGCAACTGACTCTGCCGGAAGAATTGTTCCGCTGCGCACAACAACAGCCTGTCAGTCAGCGTGTGGTACTCAATCAGCAGCCCTATTGGCTGGCCATGGCCTGCTCTGCGGGATACCGCGAATACAAGGTCTCAGACAACTACCATAATCCGGTTTATTGTTGTGTCTTACTGCACTGCTGAGTCTGGCTGCTGACGCTGAGTTTCAATCGAATTAAACGATAGGGGCTATTCAGTTAAAGCGTTATATTTCAACTGCATCCATCTTTATGCTGACAACAAATCAACACAAGATGGATGCAATGATGACAACACTACTCACCACTTCAGCAGGCGCGCCTGTCGCCAATGACGACATCAGTATCAGTGCAGGTGAACGTGGCCCGCTGACTTTTGATAATTACCGTTTATTTGAAAAGCTGGCTCACTTTAACCGCGAGCGTATCCCGGAGCGTGTAGTGCATGCCCGCGGCACCGCTGCTTATGGCACCTTCACCTTAACCAAAAGCCTGAGCCAGTACAGCATTGCTGATTTCCTGCAACACAGCGGCCAGACGACCGAAGTATTCCTGCGTTTCTCTACCGTAGGGGGTGGTCAGGATTCTTCTGATTATGCCCGGGATCCCCGTGGTTTTGCCGTCAGGTTTTATACCCAACAAGGCAATCTGGATATAGTGGGCAATAACACGCCGGTGTTTTTCCTGCGGGATCCTGCCAAATTCCCGGACTTTATTCACTCGCAGAAAAAAGATCCACAAACCAATTTACCTAATCCGGCCAGGGCTTTTGAATTTTGGGCCAATCACCCTCAGGCCATGCATCAGATCACTATTCTGATGTCCGACCGTGGTATTCCATTATCGTACCGCCATATCAACGGCTACAGCTCTCATACCTTAAGTTTCTGGAATGCCAAAGGGGAAAGGTATTGGGTGAAATGGCACTTTAAAACCAATCAGGGTATTAAAACTCTGACCAATGCTGAAGCCGCAGCTTTGCCTGCTTATGGCGCGCAGCAGGATTTAGTGGAGTCGATTAATAAAGGCGACTTCCCTTCCTGGACAGTCAAAGTGCAAATCATGACCGAAGCGCAAGCCAGGACCTTTGCACTGAATCCTTTTGATTTAACCAAAGTCTGGCCTCATAAAGAGGTTCCACTGCTTGAAATTGGCCAACTGGAGCTCAATCGCAATGTACAAAACTATTTTGCAGAAACTGAACAAAGCGCCTTTGCGCCAAGCAATCTGGTACCGGGCCTTGGCGCTTCACCTGACAAAATGCTACAGGCACGTTTATTGGCGTACCAGGACGCACATCGTTACCGTGTGGGGGCAAACGTAAACCAAATTGCAGTGAACTCGCCACGTTGCCCTGTGAATAACTATCAGCGCGATGGGGCTTTTGCCGGTGGTTGTCCAATGGGGCATGGCGTGAACAATGCCGCCGGGGATGTGAACTTTTATCCCAATGATCAGGCTTTATCCGGAGCACCAGTACCTGCACCTGAATATGCAGAACCTGCAATGCCGCTTGGTCCTGAAGCCTGGGTTAAGGCTTATGACAACAGCAATGAAGACAATTACAGTCAGGCTGGTGATTTGTACCGTCTGATGACTGAGTCACAAAAGCAG
>CBIMJC010000072.1:0-14917 GCA_966244125.1 uncultured Rheinheimera sp. | reverse complement strand
CATCAATTTTCACTTCATCTCAAAACCACCCCAGAGCTGCTTTCGCACCACCCCGTCGGCATGGCGCGCATTATAGGGAGTTTTTGACGGCGTGCAACAGCAAATCTTAGTTTTTTGAGGCTTTGGCGATCGTTTGCTTGTTAAAGCGGCAATATGAGCAAAATAGCCGCAAAAACAATATCAGTGAGCCTGCATTTAATAGTTGGCTGCTTAAGAACTAGTCGCTAATATGAAAGAGCTTTAAGTATTTATATGTATTTACTCTGACTCTTTCATCTTTATTACTTAGGAAATCTTTATGTTAGCTAATTTACAACGATCCTTACCTTTTACTCTGGCGTTAGCCATCATCGTTTATCTGGTTTTATTGTTAATCCCTGATCTTGCTTTAAGTGCTTCTGTATTAGTGACCATAGGCGTAGTGCTGGGTGGTGTATTGGTGCCTGTTCTGGTGGAAGTCAAAGGTGCATCCATTGCAAACACAGGTTCTCCTGCAGCGGTCAAAACAAACTACGACGGTGAAACTGCTACTTTATATGTAGGTAACTTGCCTTACCGTGCCAATGAAGACGCTGTACGTGAGTTGTTCCAAAAGTTTGGTGTAGTCGTCAACGTACGTTTGATGAAAGATCGCCAGACGGGTCGTCGCCGTGGTTTTGGTTTTGTTGAAGTGGCAGCGAAAGATGCCAACAAGATGATCCAGAAGTTAAACGACTTTGCGTTCCAGGAACGTACTTTAAAAGTGCGTGAAGCCAAAGAACGTCAGGACGGTGACGATAACGACGAATAAATTAGTCCTGATATAGATCCGGCCAGCAACTCTGCTGGCCAAATCCCATCTCTGTTACTCTGCGTTTTTGTTGCTCTGTCAGTTCTTGTGTCGCAATAAAACAATCCTGACTCTTCTCTCTATATAAAGGAGTTAAAGCCGCCGCTAAATGTTGTACTCGTCTGGCGATGGCGTCGGCTGTATCAAACAGCTTTGGTGCTTGTGTAAAAGCAGCACGGATCTCTTCGGCCAAAAAAGGAAAATGCGTGCAGCCCAGGATAATAGCTTTAGGAGCAAACTCATTCAGACCGCTGCCCGCGATCACTTGGGCCACTTCTGTTTTCACATCGGCATCAGACCAGACTTTTTGCTCAGCCAACATCACCAGTTCACTACTGCCTACAAATTGCACAGGGCTGTTACCTGCATAATCCGCAATCAGCTTCTTTATATAGTCACCTTTGACAGTGGCCGGAGTGGCCAGCAATGCCATTTTTTCACCAGCACAATATAAAGCGGCAGGTTTAATGGCCGGTACAACACCAACAAAAGGTAAATCAAACTGCTGACGTAACCAATCTACCGCCTGAGTGGTTGCTGTGTTACAGGCGATCACTATCAGATCGACCTGATGGGTCAGCAGATGTTCGGTTAATTGTTTTAAGCGCTGACGGATAAATAGCTCAGACTTAGTGCCATAAGGCAGGTATCTGTTATCCATCATATAGAAGTAGTCTGCAGGTACTAAAGCTCGTACCGCCTCCAATATAGAAAGACCACCCACTCCACTGTCGATAAACCCTATGCGCATGCCATATCTTCTGAAAAAAACGTCTTAAAAGCTTTGACGCTATTTTGCCAGACATTAGTCCGCTAAGGCAGTTACTCTGCTACTTTTATCTGCAGTCTGCTTTTGCCATAGACATTCAGGCAAAAGCCCTTAGAATAGGCCGCTTTTTCGGCAACAGGTGACAGGCAATGGCTTTAGGGCAAGTATTTCCGGATTTATATGAAACTCAACTGGCAGAAAAGCAAGCTGGTATCGAGCAGCTGTTTGCGTCCTATGTTTTGCCAGAGTTGCAGTTATTCCGCTCCGAACCCAGCCATTACCGTCAACGTGCTGAATTTCGGGTCTGGCATGAAGGGGACGATTTGTTCCATATTATGTTTGACTCTGAAACCAAACAAAAACAGCGTATTGATTACTTCCCTGTTGCCTGCAAACAAATAGCAGATTTTATGCCTGTACTGCTGGAAGAGCTGAAAAAGCGTCCGGCACTGCGCAACAAGTTATACCAGATTGATTATTTGAGTGGCCTAAGTGGCGAGCTGCTGGTTTCTCTTATTTATAAGAAGCCGCTGAGTGACGACTGGGCAGAGCAAGCCACCTTATTAAAGGCTGATTTAGCACAGCAGTATCCTGTGGATTTTATTGGCCGTTCACGTAAACAAAAAGTGTTGGTGCATCGCGACCATATTATTGAAAAGCTGACCGTCAAAGGCCGAACCTTAAGTTACCAGCAAATTGAAAACAGCTTTACCCAACCCAATGCCAAAGTGAATCAACAGATGCTGGAGTGGGCCTGTGATATAGCAAGCCAGCTCAAAGGCGACTTACTGGAATTGTATTGTGGTAACGGTAACTTCTCACTGGCGCTGACCCCTTATTTCCGTCAGGTGGTGGCCACTGAAATTGCCCGCAGTTCGATTAAATCAGCCCAGCTGAATATTGAAATGAACCAGGTAACCAACTTGCAGGTGTTGCAGATGTCGGCTGAAGATGTCAGCGCTGCTATGGCCGCAGGTAAACAGTTAAAAACGTTGGATTTATCCAAACTGCAACTGGATACCATTCTGGTTGATCCGCCACGGGCAGGTTTAGATCCGGCCACCGAAGCTTTTGTCAGCCAGTTTAACGATATTATTTATATTTCCTGCAACCCTGTGACTTTGGAACAAAACTTACAGCAGTTGAGTAAAAGCCACGAAATCAAAGCTTTTGCTTTATTTGATCAGTTCCCTTACACCCATCATATTGAGTCAGGTGTCTGGTTACGCCGGATCACTCCTTAGCTTTGCGGCCATAACTGGCCGCCCCATGAGCCATCCAGCGTAATTGCATAATAGTGCGCTGGGTGATTTGTTTACGTTGCTCTGCTGTTGCATCCAGCGCATCGGCCCCGGCATGAAAAACTAAGATCACCATAGCTTCGGCCTGCATCTGGGCCCGATCGGCAGGGCAATCTGTTTCTTTGCGCAGATAATCCGCCAGTTCAGCACCAAAATGATAAATCTCCCGGGCGACCGCACTACGAAAAGCCGCCGATGTGCCTGAGCGTTCACGCAGCAACAAACGAAACACGTTGCTGTGGCCTGTGACAAATTCCATAAAGGTTTCAATAGAGGTACGGATCACACTGCCATTGGCTTCAATGCGGTGTCGGGCCTGACGCAATAACTGCCGAAGCATCAAGCCTGCTTCATCGACCAGAGTGAGCCCGAGTTCATCCATATCGGTAAAGTGGCGATAAAAGGAGGTGGGGGCTATACCGGCTTCACGGGCCACTTCGCGTAAACTCAAACTTGAATAGCCTTTATCAGCGCTAAGCTGTTGAAAAGCTGCGTCTATAATAGCGCGTCTGGTTTTTTCTTTTTGTTGGGCGCGGGTCACGGCTCACTCCTTTTTGCTTCAGCTTCATTTTAACGCTTGACCCTGCAACTTTGCACGGCTAAATTAGCTTACAGTTGTAAGCCTAAAGTTCCCAAAATGAATAAACCCCCTATTATCTGGACCAACGTTATTCTGTTTGCGTCCACCTTTCTTGTTGCCGCCATTCTGGTGCCCTGGTATGCCATAGCCGTTGGTTTTACCTGGACAGAGATTATTGCCACTATTTTATGTCTGGGTTATTGCGGTATGTCGATCACAGCCGGCTACCACAGACTCTGGGCTCACAAAACTTATGATGCGCATCCTGCTTTACAATGGTTTTATGCCATAGGTGGTGCTTTTGCATTGCAAAACAGCGCTTTGCACTGGTCTTCTGATCACCGCGTTCATCATAAATTTGTCGATCAGAACGATAAAGACCCTTACTCGGCTCAGCGCGGCTTTTGGTTCAGCCATATTGGCTGGATGTTGCGTGAGTATCAAAGTAATACCTACGCCGATTACAGCAACGCCCGCGACTTGCAGAACAATAAAATAGTGATGTGGCAACACAAAAACTATCTGGCCCTGACTGTGGCGACCAACTTTGGTATCCCGCTGTTTTTGGGTTGGTTAACCGACAGCTACATAGGGATGCTCCTGAGTGTGGGGGTGTTACGTTTAGTGCTCAGTCACCATTTTACGTTTTTTATTAACTCTTTAGCTCATATCTGGGGCAAACAGCCTTATACCGATCAAAACAGCGCCCGGGATAACGGCATTTTGGCGTTTTTAACTTATGGTGAGGGTTACCACAACTTCCATCATATTTTTGAATACGATTACCGTAATGGCATCAAATGGTGGCATTTTGACCCAACCAAATGGTTGATTAAAAGCTGTTCCTGGTTAGGCTTAACCCGGAACTTAAAAGTGTGCCCGCCGGATCGTATTGAGAAAGCTAAAGCCCAAATGCAGTTAAAACGTGCTCAGGCTAAGGTGTCTCATCTGCCAGACGCTGAACTGGTGATGCAACGTCTGGAGCATGAATACGAGTTGCTGATGGAAAAAATGCATGCCTATTACGATGTGAAAAAAGCACTGCTGCAACAGAAAAAACAACAGCTGATGCAACAGTACAATGAATTTGACTTAAAACAGCAACTGCTGGAAGTGAAGCAAAACCTGCAACTACAGCAAAAACGCTGGCAGCAGTTAACAGCTCAATTTGCCTGATAAATTGCTGTCGTCGTAACAGAGTTCCCGACAGTTACGACATACAGTCCTCCATGGACATAAAAAAGGTGGCCTGAGCCGCCTTTTTTATCGCCTTTAATTCAGCATTTCTGATTAAATAGAACGAGTGCAGTCAGCGAAGGAATAACCCGGTGGTCAAAGCAACTCCAAGCAAAACATATGATTTTGATGCAATTATTATAGGCACAGGACCTGGCGGCGAAGGAGCTGCCATGAATCTGGCGAAAAGTGGTAAAACTGTGGCTGTGATTGAACGTCATCCGCAAGTCGGCGGAGGCTGCACGCACTGGGGCACTATTCCGTCCAAAGCCTTACGCCATTCGGTCAGTCGTTATATTGAATACAAAGAAAATCCGCTGTTTCAGATGGAGGATCAATCGTCCAATCTGACCTTCCCACATATTTTAAAACATGCCGCTGGTGTGATCCGTAAGCAAGTGCAGCTGCGTAGCAGCTTTTACGAGCGCAACAGAGTCAAAGTATTTCAGGGCAATGCCTCTTTTGTGGATGCACACCAGATCCGCATAGAGCAGGACGGCTCGCCGGACCAGATCATCTCCGCCGAACATATTATTCTGGCGACAGGCTCCCGCCCTTACCGCCCGCAAAATGTCGATTTTACCCACAGCCGTATTTTTGACAGCGATACCATCTTGTCTTTAAAAGACGATGTTCGCCATATCATCATTTTTGGTGCAGGTGTGATTGGTTGTGAGTACGCGTCGATTTTCCGTGGTTTAGGAGTACGGGTAGATTTGGTCAATACCAGAGACAGACTATTGTCTTTTATGGATGCTGAAATCTCTGACGCCTTGAGTTATCACTTCTGGAACTCTGGTGTGACTATTCGTCATGGTGAAGAGTTTGATCGGATTGAAGGCTGCCATGATGGCGTAATTTTACATCTGCAATCCGGTAAAAAAATGAAAGCCGATTGCATTCTGTTTGCCAATGGCCGCACTGGCAACACCGACAAGTTAAACCTCAGTGCCATTGGCTTAAAAGCAGACAGCCGGGGCCAGCTCAAGGTCAATGACAACTACCAGACTGAAGTCCCCAGTGTGTATGCCGTCGGGGATGTGATAGGTTATCCGAGCCTCGCCAGCGCTGCTTATGATCAGGGCCGTATTGCCGCCAATTCTATTATTCATGGTAACTGCAGCACTTATCTGATTGACGATATTCCGGTGGGTATTTACACCATACCTGAGATGAGTTCTGTAGGTAAAAACGAGCAGGAGCTAACGGCTGCCCGGGTGCCTTATGAGGTCGGTCGAGCTCAGTTTAAACATCTGGCCCGGGCCCAGATTGCCAATACCAGTGTCGGTAGTCTGAAACTGCTGTTTCACCGTGACACCAAAGAGATTCTGGGCATTCACTGTTTTGGCGAAAGAGCCGCTGAGATTGTGCATATAGGCCAGGCCATTATGATGCAGAAAAATGGCGGCAATAACATAGAGTATTTTGTGCACACCACCTTTAACTACCCTACTATGGCCGAAGCTTACCGGGTGGCGGCTTTAAATGGATTAAATCGTTTGTTTTAAACCGCGATAACTGTAGCAGGCTGGAGCCAGTCCAGCCTTGCCCATCTGACTAAAAAACATTCAGTTAACTGGCTGTTTTTTATCAACACTTGTTGCTACCATGGTATCCGAAACAGGGAATTTTACACTCCAACTACACAAAGGATCTGCTATGCAACATAAACTGCTAACCTCTCTTTTTTTCGTCCTTTTTATGTGTTTTGTTCAAAAAAGCCATGCTCAGCAAAATGCCCAGCTCTTTGGTAATCTGGCCATGGTAAGCGATGTATCTGTCTCTCCGGATGGGTCGCTTTTAGCCGCAAAAATGATCTACGAGGGAATGCCCGCAGTAGTGACAGCCCCTTTTGGCAGTTCCTCGGATATAGTATTTGCAGCCAAGCTCAAAGACTCTGCAGACCGCATCGAAAGTATTGATTGGGTCAACAACAATAGATTATTCATCACGGCAAGCAGACCCGAATTTATTAACGGCTTTTATGTTCGCCTGAACACAGCCTATTCCGTCAATGCGGACGGCTCAGACCTTATCGTCATCGAAAACAAAGCTGCATATAAAAAGCAGGAATCTGAGTTCGTTCGAAACAACCAGAGTGTCGCTTTACTGAACGATCTGACTCATGACGATGAGCACGTTCAGGTTCTGGCTTACGATCCCAGAGATCGTGGATATGCGGTTTTTAAAGTGAACGTTTACACCAGTTCTTTCGAAAAAATTGCCAGCGGCGCTGACGACAGGACAAATTTCATCAGCGATATCAATGGAAATATTTTGTTTTCAACAATTACAGAAAAACACCTGATGACCATTTATTACAAAGCCATAGGCTCGGAACAATGGATTGAGCTGAAAACGATAGACATCACGGGCGACATTACTTTTGAGCCGATATCTGTGTCTGAAGATGGTAAATCAGTGTTAGTCAAAACCGATTTTAATAGTAACTTTAGCTACATTGCCAAATTTGATCTCGCCACAAAAAGTATAGGAGAAAAGCTATTTTTTGTGGATGGGCATGATATTGACAATGTCATTATCAAAAATGGCCAATTGGTAGGTTATGGCTATACCAAAGACTTTTATGAACGTACTTTTATTTCACCTCAACAAGTTGAATACAACAGCAAGGTAAAATCGCTGTTTAAAAACAGACACAGTTACATCACAAGCAGTAGTGCAGATGGACAAAAGGTTGTGGTCTACAGCGAGACAGACCACAACCCCGGCCGTTACTACACCATTGACTTTACTACAAAAAAAGCTGACTTCTGGTTTAGCCAATACCCTCAGTTAGAGCAACAAAAGTTATCTCCGGTACAGGCTATCGATCTAACCAGCAGAGATGGCCAGAACATGAGGGGTTATCTGACCTTACCAAAAAATAAAGCCGCGCCTTTGATTGTGTTTCCACACGGTGGACCGCACGCCAGGGATGACATGGGCTTTGATCCCTTTGTGCAGTTTTTCGCTGCCAAAGGTTACGCTGTTCTGCAAGTAAACTTCAGAGGTTCCACAGGTTATGGCAATAATTTTATGCTACAGGGCTATAAACAATGGGGACTAAAGATGCAGGACGACCTGATGGACGCCGTAGCTCAGGTTCGTAAAAATCCGGCTATTGATGCCAAAAAAGCTTGTGTAGTTGGTGCCAGTTATGGCGGCTACAGTGCATTAGTGGCCAGCTTCCAACAAGCTGATCAGTTTGATTGTTTTATAAGTATCTCCGGCATCTCAGATTTGGCAGCCATGGTGAAACGTGATTCCGAATACAACGAACAGCTGGGGCTGTATATGGCTACAGCTGTGGGAGATTACAAAACTGAATCAGACAAGCTCAATGCGGTATCAGCCTTGTATCAGATCGATAAAATTCAGCGACCCGTTTTGTTGATTCATGGAGTGAAAGACACAAGAGTATCGTTCAAACAATCCGATGAACTGTACAAAAAGTTAAAATCCAAAAAGAAAGTTGTCGAATATGTGGAACTTGAAAATGGAACTCACTTTTTCGACGAAGAAGCGGATAGAAAACAAGCCTTTGCCGCTATGGAGCAGTTTTTAAACAAACACTTACCTGTACAATAAAAGCACGGGCAAAATGAAAGGTACCGATCAGTAACCTTAGCCACAAAAAAGCCTGCAACTTCACAGTTGCAGGCTTTTTTATTTCAGGACTAGTCAAGTCACCGAATTATTCAGCGTCCAGATCAATCTCTGTATTCATATGATAAGTGCGGCTGAATGACTGCACTGCGTCAATAAATACACCAGCTTTTTCCGGATCCACATCAGGGGTAATACCATGGCCCAGATTAAAGACATGACCAGAGCCCATACCATAACCATCCAGAATAGCCTGCACTTCCTGACGAATACGCTCCGGGGTGCCTAACAGGATGGACGGGTCCATATTGCCCTGCAACGCCACTTTATCGCCGATACGGGCGCGGGCATGGCGAATATCAATGGTCCAGTCTAAACCCACAGCATCACAACCAGTGGCTGCGATTTCCTCCAGCCATAAACCGCCATTTTTGGTAAACAGCGTAACAGGCACAGGACGGCCATCGGCAAAACGGGTTAAACCAGAGACAATTTGCTGCATATAACTTAATGAATACTCACGATAATCGTGTGGAGTGAGTACGCCTCCCCAGGTATCAAAAATCATCACAGACTGAGCACCAGCCGCAATTTGCGCATTCAGATATAAGATGACACTTTGAGTCAGCTTATCCAGCAGGATATGCACCACTTCTGGCTCTGTATACATCAGCTTTTTGATTTTCGAAAAAGTTTTGCTGCTGCCCCCTTCAAACATATAAGTGGCAAGAGTCCATGGGCTACCGGAAAAGCCGATTAACGGCACTTCACCGTTCAGCTCACGGCGAATAGTACGCACAGCATCCATCACGTAACGTAATTCAACCTCAGGATCCGGCACAGGCAGTTGCATCACATCCATAAAGTCGGTCAGTTGTTTGGTAAAACGTGGGCCTTCGCCTTCACCAAAATACAGTCCCATGCCCATGGCATCCGGGATAGTTAAAATATCGCTACATAAGATGGCCGCATCTAAAGGATAACTTTTTAACGGCTGCAAAGTGACTTCACAGGCAAGCTCAGGATTTTTACACAACGACATAAAATCGCCGGCAATAGCGCGCGTTGCTCTGTACTCCGGAAGGTAACGACCCGCCTGACGCATCATCCAGATTGGAGTGCGATCAACAGGTTGTTTCATCAAGGCCCTTAAGTAACGATCATTTTTTAGTTGCATCTATCATCTGCCATCTTTTGAGTTATCACTAGTTTATCACTGATGCCTGATCAGTCACTATTTTTTACCAAAGGCTATTTTTTCAGGGCTGAAAAAAGCTGTTGCCCTGCAAAAATACATCTGTTATAAACTACCTGCGCTAGTAAAGAACAAGAATAAAGAAACTCGTTTTAACGAGTCCAGGTAACGCAAGTTACACCTCCCTTAAGCCACGTTAGTGGCTTTTTTATTTGCTGCCATCCCTGCTGCAAACCCTGTCGGGCCAATGCTTCGCATTGTTAAAAATCTTTCCAGAAGATTTTTTATTTACTGCCATCCATGGCGCAAACCCTATCGGGCCAGCTAAAGCTGTTAAAAATTACTCCCGGTAATTTTTTATTTCCTCATCCTTGGGGTTCACCCTTACGGGCCAATGCTTCGCATTGTTAAAAATCTTTCCTGATGATTTTTTATTTGCTGCCATCCATGGCGCAAACCCTATCGGGCCAGCTAAAGCTGTTAAAAATTACTCCTGATAATTTTTTATTTCCCCATCCATGATGCAAACCCTATAGCTTTTGTTATCGGCCACCCTTTGCAATATATTGAATCACCTGACCAGATAAGGTTGCCACCATTGGTACTTCAGGTAACTGATCCAAATCAAACCAGTGTGCTTCCTCAATTTCATCCGGCTGACACACCAGCTCACCTGACTTATAGTCAGCGATAAAAGCAGTCATCAATGAATGCGGGAAAGGCCAGGGCTGGCTGCCCATGTAACGTAAATTGGTGATCTCAATACCCACTTCTTCTTTTACTTCCCGCACAGCAGCCTGCTCCAAAGTTTCTGCAGACTCGACAAAACCAGCCAGAATGGAAAAGAAACCTGTTTTATGTCGTGCTGAGCGCGCCAACAACAATTGGTTCTTGTCATTTATGACAGCAATCAGTACACAGGGATTAATACGTGGATAACAGCGGTGACCACATTTATGACAAAGCGCAGCCAGCTCCCAATTCACCAGATGCATAGAGCTACCACACTGGCCACAGTATCTGTGCGTTTGCAAAAATAATGCAACCTGACAGGCTCTGGCGGCATGTTCAAAAATAGCCGCAGACTGTTGTAACAAAGTGCGGGCCGAATGCCATTGTTCTTCAGTTTCAGGCCTGTCGGTGTAATTCAGCAAATAACAATTCACTCCCTCGATAGAGCCAACTAAACACAGAGGTTCAGTCCCATCGAGGAAGTCTGGTAACTGATCATAACGACACAAAGGTGGTGCAGCATCAGCGGAATGCAGCCAGATTTTGCCCTGACTGACGATAAACCAGTACCCCAACAAATCAGCTGCAGCAGGTACATTGTGTTTAATCATTTATGTTTTACTCCGGCACTTATTCGTGTAAACAGGCGTATGATAGAGCCAAAGACTGAGCTGACCAATAAAAAAGTAGTTGATCTTTATCCGGGAATTCTTTTAATTAGAGGTTCAGAGCAGTAAGTCATTACAGTAAGGGGAAGTGTATGTACACCCGTTTAGAGTCAGCACAGCAGAAATGGGGTGGCAGCCTGACAGCTATAGATAACTGGCTGGATGAAAGGCAGCGCCTTATTGTTCGTTATTGTGAGCTGGCTGCATTGCCTCCTTTTGACAAAAAAAGTGGAAATTCTTTGCCGGACCTGGCGGATATTCAGCACTTTTGCCAACTGCTGATGGATTATTTGTCCGCAGGTCATTTTGAAGTCTATGAGCAAATTGTGTCACAGTGCGCCGTGAATGGGCAGGACAGTCGTCAGTTGGCTGATTCTTTATACCCAAAAATAGCGCATTCAACAGATATGGCGTTGGAATTTAACGACAAATATGCAGAAGCAGAAAGCAGCACTTTGTCGAAAAACTTTGATCGGGACTTGTCGATGTTAGGGCAGGCTTTGGTAGAACGTTTTGATTTTGAAGACGAGCTGATCCAAACCTTACATAACAAACATTCTAAAGCCGTCTCTGCCTGAGTTTTTATCTCTGCGGCATAAAAAAAAGCGACCTTCAGGTCGCTTTTTTTATCGGCTAAGAATTACTTCTTTTCAGCCGGAGCTTCTTCAGCTGCAGGAGCTTCTTCGCCAATGCCTAACAATTCAACGTCGAATACTAAAACGCTGTTTGCCGGGATAGTGCCCATGTCACGCTCACCGTATGCTAAATCACTTGGAATAGTGAACTTGAACTTAGAACCCACGCTCATCAACTGAACACCTTCAGTCCAGCCTTTAATGACCTGGTTTAACGGGAACTGAGCCGGACCACGCTCTTTTGAACTGTCAAATTCAGTACCGTCGATCAGGGTGCCAGTGTAGTGCACACGAACTACGTCAGTTGCAGCAGGTTTTGGACCTTCAGCAGCTTGCACTACTTCGTACTGTAAACCTGATTCAGTCACTTTCACGCCGGCTTTTTTCGCGTTAGTTTCTAAATAAGCTTTACCGGCAGCAATGTTTTGTTCAGCCTGAGCTTTTGCTACTTCTACTTGTTTTTCACGGGCTGTTTGTTCCAGAGCCGTCATGACTTTTTGTACTTCTTCTTCTGTCAGCTGAGATTTGCCAGCCAACTGATCCTGAATACCACGTACTATAGTTTCTGAAGCCAGAGGTAAACCTAACTTCTCATGTTCTTTGATGGTAGTGTCGATAAAACGACCAGCAGATACACCTAAGCTATAAGATTGTTTTGCAGCATCAGTATCTAAAACCAGAGGTTTTGGCTGCTCAGCTTCTTTGTTACAAGCAGACAAAGTTAAAACGGTAGCCGCAATCAGCGACACCTTAGTTAATAAACGCATGTATTTCTCCAATAAATAAGCAGGTTTGGCTGCAAAATTGTGTTTTAATAAGTTTAAAGGTTTTATGCAACGTCCCTATACTAACGGTTTGTGCGAATGACGTTAACCCATAGCGGTAAATATCTGACGATTTTTCTGGCATTTTGTCTCTTTGCCTGCTCAGAAGTTCAACCTGAATCTGTGCGGCAAGTGCTGCACAGTGAAACCCCTTCTTATGGCGCAGCGATAAATGACCAAAGTAGCCTGGTGGCTGTATCCTCTTTAGACCAAGGTGTCACTGTCTGGGACCTGCAAAAAGATACAGCTTTGTATTCGCTGGGTCATCAGGAAAAAAGTGATAATCAGATTTTATCTTTGTCTTTAAGCCCAAGCGGTAGTCACTTGTTAACAGGGGACAGCAAAGACTTCGCCTTGTGGCAAATGGAAGATGGCCGCAATATTGGTTTTTGGTCGGTCAAAGACGCCACGATCCGTGACTTAGCTGTGTCTGATTTTGGCCGCCATATGCTGGTGGGTCAAAGTGATGGCAAGGTTCAGCACATTACTTTAAGTTCTGGTCGCCGTATCGAGTTTTTAGGCCATACCGAAAACGTTAACTCAGTCGACCTGTCCGCCAACGGGCGTTTTGCGTTAACAGGCTCCAATGATCATTACGCCTATCTGTGGGATACAGAAACGGCGCAGATTATTTATAGTTTTCCGCATCCAAATCGCGTTACTAAGGTGGCACTGGATCAGCAAGGTCGTTATGCCTTTAGTGCAGGCAGTGAATTGCAGGGCTTCATCTGGGACTTAAAAACAGGAAAGCAAATCAGCCAACTGGAGTTATCCAGAGCACAAATTATTAGCGCTGCCCGCTTTAGTCCAAACGGAAAGTGGCTGGTGACAGGTTCTCCATCCAGAGCCTTAATTTTATGGGATGTGGCCACAGGGAAAAAATTACAGCAATGGCAAGTCAGGGCTATTCTCAATAGCAGGCCAGCCAGCGCTGTGATCCATGCAGTGGCCTTTTTAAATGACAGCCAGATTATCAGTGAAAGTTCCAGTGGCGTGGCCGAAGTATGGGAGATTAAACAATGACAGAACAAGTGGCAGAGCTACAGCAACAACTTATAGATCTGGAAAGCAAACTGGCGTTTCAGGAAGATGTAGTGCAGAGTCTGAACGACGAACTGCACGAACATCAGAAAAGCATTGAAAAGTTGCAGCGTCAGGTGATGCTGCTGGCAGAAAAAATCAGTCAGGGCAACGACAGTGGCATATTACGTCTGGACGAAGAGCCACCACCGCCGCATTATTAATCACTATTCGGGTTTAAAAACACCTATCACCTGTTCAGCAGCCCGCGACGCTTTTGCTACCTGCTGTTCAGGTTGTGCCATATGATGACCACATTGCACACACTCTACTTTTTCCACATTGTGTTCAATAAACAACATCAGCGTATCCATGGCCTTGCACTGTGGACAGGTTGCTCCGGCAATAAAACGCTTTTTCTTTCTTTCCGTCATTTTTTACTCTCTTAGTCTGCTTTATCGCATCTAAAACCGCTTGCGCTCTTGGTTTGTCGCCACTTTGCGATTAGAGTAGCAACCAATTTTCGTCCAGGTTAAAACACCATGATCCAACTGCAAAACGTCGAACTGAGACGCGGCATCAACTGCTTACTGCAACAGGCCGATCTTACCGTATTTCCGGGGCAAAAGGTCGGAATAATTGGCGCTAACGGCTGCGGCAAATCCAGTCTTTTTGCTTTACTGCAACAAAAGCTGCAACCTGACGCTGGTTCAGTCTCTATTCCATCCAGCTGGACTATCTCCACCGTAGCGCAGGAAACACCGGCACTGGAGATATCCGCCATGGACTATGTGCTGCAGGGCGATGAAAAACTCTATCCTTTATTACAACAGCTAAAGATCACCGATGGCAGTGTCGATTTAGCCGCTGTGCATCACCAGATTGACGCCTTAGATGGCTACAGAGCCGAAGCCAAAGCTGGGGTTTTACTGGATGGCCTGGGTTTTAGCGGCGCTGCGCAGCAACAAAGTGTGAAGTCGTTTTCCGGTGGCTGGCGTATGCGTTTAAATCTGGCCAAAGCCTTAATGCAGCCCGCAGAACTATTGCTGCTGGACGAGCCGACTAACCACCTGGATTTAGATGCGGTGCTGTGGCTGGAAAAATACCTGGCGTCTTTTACCGGTACTTTGTTGCTGATCAGCCACGATCGCGATTTTCTTGATGCAGTAATAGACAATACGGCGCATATCGACAATCAAACCTTAACCTTATACAAAGGCAATTACAGCCAATTCGAACGTCAGCGTGCTGAACATTTAGCACAACACCAGTCAATGTTTGAAAAACAACAGCGTCAGGTTGCGCATCTGCAAAAATATATTGACCGCTTCCGCGCTCAGGCCACTAAAGCCAAGCAGGCACAAAGCCGGATCAAAGCATTGGAGCGTATGACCTTGCTGGCACCTGCTCATGCCGATTCCCCTTTCCAGTTTGAGTTTTTAGACCCACGCTCTTTACCTAACCCGCTTTTGAAGATGGAAAATGTCAAAGCAGGTTATGGTGATACCAGTATTTTGCA
>CBIMJC010000071.1:0-15009 GCA_966244125.1 uncultured Rheinheimera sp. | reverse complement strand
GTTGGCCGTATCTAATTTTTTCAGTTGCGCCAGGCTAGCAACAACACGTTCTTCAGTGGCTTTGGCTGTGCTTAAGATGTCTGGATCAGACAAAGAAACCGACTGAGTAAAAAATTCCTCGACTGCATTAAACTCCACCACCATTTGAGAGGCGAGTTTGGAACTGTCATACATTTTGTCTTTAATCAGCACAATGCTGTCGGCGTTGCGGGCGGTAAAATAAATGGATGACGTCAGTACTATTAAAAAAGCCAGAATTGCGATAGCAATAATAAGCCAGATTTTTTTTAATAAACTCAGGTAGTTCAGCATAAGTAGTATCCAGAATATGGCTTACAACAAAGGCAGGCGAAGAACTCGCCTGCCTGGACAAGCTTTAGTTCAGTGTTAAGGCTACTTTGACATTGCCAGTCACAGCAGCTGCACTAACATAACCAATGGCTGCAGGGTTTTTCGCCACTGCATCCAGCACTTCCTGTTCTGATGCCAGTTCTTTTGGCGGCGTTCCTTTACCAGTGAATACCAGTTTAGACCAATAAGCCTTCATCTGGCTGGACGAGCGGCCTAAGGCTTTTTGATCAAAATCTGCCCGCACTGCAACAGCTTCTGCCAGATTCATGGGCTCAGCCGCTTTGCCATCGCTGAAACTTTTAGCACGGCCGGTAAAGATTTTATTGATATCATCCTGCGATAAAGCTGCCGCATTGGACGGATGAACTATCACGGCCACATTAGCAACAGCCATAAAGCTCAGGGTAAGGGCCGGAATTAAGATTAATTTTTTTAACATGACAGGCTTCCTTAAAACACCAGATCTACGCCAACAACCAGTACGCTGTCTTTACGATCAGCAGTTTTATTGTCTGCATTGGTATATTGAGCTTTAAATGCTGCTGAAGGGTGAAAGTCATAACGTACACCGAGGTTAATGCTGTCGCGCTCAGTTTCCAGACTATTTACTAAGCCTGCAACAGGAGCAAAAATAGGTGACGCAGTGGGGACTCCGGCATAAATTTCAGTTTTGGCTTTGTTGTCTTCTTTTTCAAAAGACACATAAGGGGTGATGTTGTCAAAGCGGTGGCCGACAGAAATGTAATAGGATTCCTGATCGGAGATAAAAGAATCATCCACTACAGCTTTGGTGATTTCAGATACCAGTACCCAGTCATTTTTATCAATATTAAAACCAATACCGGCGAAAGAGCTGGATTCCTCCACTATGTCTAAATCTTTGGCTAAAGCGCCTAAACCAAAGGCGGTTAACTGAGCATACAAACCTGCAGGGCTGTCCAGTTGATCGACATAAAACGTGGTTTTGCCTGTCAGGTAAGCGACACGGAAGGAATACCCATCCTGACCCAGTTCCCAGGCCACCCCAGCTATATTGTCAATTTGAGCTTCAGCTTCCGCATTGCCAATGGCGGTATCCCCGTCATAACTGCCAACAATAAACTGCAGGGAGGAGTCGAAGTTGCCTAAAGTGGTGGTGTGGTATAAAGACGCACCTTCGATATTATCGAAACCTAAGCCGTAGACACTTTGTGGCACCCTTGACCAGTCATAGGCATAACCTACATCACGAAAGTCTGAGTATTTGTAAAACGGTGTTCTTAACCGGCCAGCGTTGACACGTAAAGTGTCGGTTAAATCGTAACTTAAAAAGGCCCATTCAAACTTCACATCCCAGTCGTCAGCGCCACGGCCTAACAGCTGGGCTGTCACTGAGAGTTTATCGCCTAAGTCTGATTTAACCTGTAGTGCCGCTAAACTTTCATTTTTAAAGCTCAAATCGTCGTCATAGCCGTAGAGCTCATCATCGCTGCTCAGCGCCATACCACCTTTGATGGAGGCAAAACCATTGATGTCTACTGCAGCCTGACTGGTGCCACACAGGGTCGCAGCAATGGTGATTGCCAGTAATTTACCTTTTAACATAGGGTATCCTCATCGATTTTATACTGTTGTACTTTTTGCAGGCCAAAGAGGTTCAGCCTGTTAAAAATTACTAGTCAGCCTTGACTAAGTTTTTGTCTTCTATAAGGTGTGCGGCCTTGCAGCTGGTCGGATGTCCCTGTCAGAGTTGGACTGAGTTAATGTTGTACCTTTTTATAATTGCATTAACTTTTGTCGCATGAATTATACAATTCAACGAACTGAATTACTAGTTTTTTCATATTTATCAGATTTTCATATGAATTTGATGTAAGAAAACCTGTTCTCTGGCTTTAAACATAGTCAAGGGCTCAGACTTAGTTAATTTTTTTGTTTAATTTACAACACCTTTAGCTGAAGCTGCTGGCAGCCCAAAGCTAAGGGAAGAGGCTGATGGCTGGCGATGATCAGGATTTGCTGCTGACAGCGGCGACTAAGGTTCTGCACAAGTTGAGCTGCTGTAGCTGAGTCTAAACCCACTAAAGGTTCATCGAGTAACAAAATAGAGCTGTGTTTCAGTAACAAGCGTGCTAATGCAATACGCCTGGCCTGGCCGCCAGAAACCGCAACACCATATTCGCCAAGCTCAGTCTCCAGACCCAGTGGCAAAGTATTCAGCCATGAAAGTAGCTGGGTATCGGCCAGCACCTGCCGCAATTCATCATCAGTAGCGTCCGGCTTCGCCAGCCGTAAATTGGCCGCCAGAGACATATTAAATAAGCTGACCTGTTGTGACAGTAAACCAATATGTTCCCGCTGTGTTGAGGCTTTATAGAGCTGCAGATCCTGACCACTGAGTAAGATCCGGCCCGCTGCAATTGGTTGCCAGCCAGCTAAAGTGGCAAGTAAAGTCGATTTTCCTACACCGGAAGGGCCTTGCAGCCATAGCAGATCGCCGGATTTTAACTGGCAACTCACAGGTGATGTCTGCTGTACTGCTCCGGGATAAGCGACAGACAATTGCTGCAGTTCAAGGGTTAAAGCTCCGGTAAAACTCTGTACAGTGCCGCTTTCTGGCTCTGGCTGAATTTGATTCAGCCTTTGTTGAGCCATAAGGCTGTCGGCCAGATGGCGGTACAAAGTGGCCACTGGTAACCAGAGTTCTGACAAAGCCAAAGTTGACATCAGCATGGCAACCAAAGCGGCAACGCTGAGCTGGTGCTGCGTTGGCAGAGACAAAGCCGTGATCAGCAAGTGAAAACTCATCAGCGCCAGACCAGTCGACATGACCCACTGACAACACAGATCCAGCAGGTGCTGGCGCCATAGCTGCTGTTGGTACAGTCGTTCTGTGTTTTGCCATTGTTGTTCTGCTGCTGCCCAGCCCTGATGCAGTTGCAGCATGGTCAGGGCAGATAAAGGCTCCAGTAATTGCTGTCGCCGTTGTGACGCCAGGCTGACTAAAGTACAGGCCCGTCTGTAACCCAATGCAAAAGCAAAAAACGGCACAGACAACAAAGCCAGCAGATACCAGAACGCAATAAAAGCCAGCTCTGTCCGCCAACACCACAAAGCCAACAGCCAGGCTGCACTAATCAGCAGGGCCCAGAACAAAGGAGCCAGCACCCGCAAAGGCCATTGGTCCAGTCTATCTATGTCAGTGATCAGTCTTTGCAACACATCGGCTGATGGAGTGTCTGTTCGGACGGCGCTTAATAAAAAGCGCTGCATAAACCACAACCTTAATTGCTGCA
The DNA here is from genome assembly GCA_966244125.1 of uncultured Rheinheimera sp. Taxonomy (GTDB): domain Bacteria; phylum Pseudomonadota; class Gammaproteobacteria; order Enterobacterales; family Alteromonadaceae; genus Pararheinheimera. The sequence continues at coordinate 11,383 of CBIMJC010000071.1, read as the reverse complement.
GTAATAACAAGATGGCGTTATGCGAAGTTAAACGTTCAAAGTAACGGCTGGCTGTGCGGCTGATGGCAAAAAAACGGATCAGAGCGGCCGGGCCAAAATAATTAAAACTGCCAGCACTGGCAAGTTGCAAACCAGCCAAAGCTGAAGCTGTAATAAACCAGCCAGAGACAGTCAGTAACCCCAGAATGCTGGCCAGGGTTAAAGTACCTAAAGTCAGACTGAGTAACCACCAGCGCCAGTTCGGTCGCATAAGGGCAGAAAGTTTCAGTTGATCCTTCATAAGGACTCCTGCAGGTAATTGGCCCTGTACAATGGATGAGCCTGAATTTCGGCTACCGTACCTTTGGCGACAATTTGCCCCTGCACTAGCAGCCATACCTGATCCAGCCAGTCCAGATGCTGCAACTGGTGGGTTGCCAGCAGCAAAGTTTTGCCATGGCAGAGCTGGTCTAACTGCTGAAAATACTGCCGTTGTTGTTCCGCTGGCAACATAGAGGCGGGTTCATCCAGCAGCCAGCACCAACTTTGTTTTAATAAAGCCCGGGCCAAAGCCAGACGCTGCAGTTGCCCACCGGACAAACCCATGCCGCCTTCGGCAAGTTCGGTATCCAGACCTGCAGGTAAAGCAAACACAAAGTCGGCACACAAAGCCTGATACAAGGCCGTGCTGAGTTCTGCTTCTGTTGCTGAGGGCTTCGCCAGCAGCAAATTACTGCGTAAGCTGCCGCTTAACCACTGGCTTTGCTGAGATAAATACACCAGTTGTTGCCGCCACTGCTGCACATTCAGCTCAGTTAAGGCATAACCTCCTATAGTGATCCGGCCTTGATATTGCTGTTGAAAGGCTAATAAGGACTCCAGCAAACTGGTTTTTCCCGCGCCGCTTGGGCCTGTTAAACCAATACGTTGCGCCGGTAACACCTGAGCCTGAATATCCCTCAGTAAAGCAGCTCTGTGCTCTGAGCCCTGCAGGCTAAACTGCCGAAATTCAATACAGACAGGCTCTGTTGGGGCAGGCCTGTCGCCGCCTTTACACACAGGCAAAACCCAGATAGGGGCCAGGCTGGTAAAAGCTGCTTCGGCCTGAGCTTTGGCATGATAATCGGCTCCAAGCTGACGCAGCGGCGCATAAAACTCTGGTGCCATTAATAAGATAAACAGGGCTGGCTGGTAAGACACAGGAATGTGCGCTTTGGCCCAGGGCAGCTCACCCAATAAACCCAACCCCAGGTACAAAGCCACCAGCGCTATGGCCAAAGAAGCAAATAACTCCAGCACAGCGCCGGATAAAAATGCCTGGCTTAGCACTGACATAGTGCGGCTGCGATAGTCTTCACTGGCGTTGCTGAGTCGCTGCAGGACTAAAGGTTCGGCCTGCAATTGGCGGATAACCTGGGCACCACGCAAAAACTCCAGAAAACGCCCGCCTAATAAACCTAAAGCCTGTACTTGCTGCTGACTGGCTTGCGCCGCTTTTTTTCCGAGTAAAATCATAAAAACTGGGATAAGTGGGGCTGTGGTTAATAACAAGAACGCCGCCAACAAGCTTTGACTGGCTACCGCAGCAGAGATAAACAAAGGGCAAAGCACCACCAGATACAGCTGCGGATAATAGCGGCTGATATAAGGATCCAGTGCGTCGACCTGCTCCAGCAAACGGGTGGATAAATCACCGTCTGAGGCGATCTGTTGCCGCAGTGGCCCGGCCTGACTGAGAATGCCAAGCAATTGCCGCCGGACTGAGCTTCGGATCCTCTGACTGGCCGAAAGCGCCAGCAAATCTCTGGCCGCCAGCAGCAGGGGGCGTAGCAGCCAGAGTACAAAAATATGCAGCAGCAGACCCTTTGAGATCTGTTGCTGTTGCAGAGCCTGATTGCATAAAGTCGCCAGCAACCAGCATTGCCAGATCATCAGCACAGAGGCCGTTGCACCCAGCACTATGGCCAGATGCAAGCGGTTCTTTTCTGACTGGACTAATTGCCTTAAAGACTGCATGGGCAAATAGTCACTCTTCTGATGGCTGATCCTCTTCGCCCGGGTAACCATTTAGCTCCAGCCACATCGCATTGATGATGCCAAAAGAGCAGGCCAGTAATACGCCTAAAATCCAGGTGAAATACCACATAAAACTGCTCCTTAATACAATGAATGAGTGTTCGCGCTGATGCTGTTGCGGTTTAAGCGGCCCCACATTTTCCAGTAGCACCAGGCTGTGTAGCCAAGGATGATGGGCACAAAAATACAGGCCACCACAAACATGATTTTTAATGTCAGTTCGCTGGAAGTCGCATCCCACATCGTCAGGCTGTGATTCGGCATGCTGCTGGACGGCATAATAAAAGGAAACATGGAGACACCACAGGTCATGATCACACCAGCCATGGCCAGGGAGGAGGCAACAAAAGCCTGCCAGCCTTTGGCCAGTTTGCTGAACAAGGCCGATAGCAAAAAGCCCACAATACCCAGCAAGGGCAAAATCCATAACAGCGGGTAAGTGGCATAGTTGCTAAACCAGGCACCACTGCTGACTTCAACCGTTTTAGTCACAGCGCTATTGATGGCGTTGCTGTCAATCAGACTGGTAACTTTGTAACCCATACCTGCTGAGGCCAGCCAGACACCTGCCGCAACAAAGAATACCGCAGCCAGAGTCGCGCTGATGAAAGACACTGCTTCTGCCCTCTGGCGCAGCGGCGCTTCGGTTTTCATTTGCAGATAACAGGCGCCCTGATTGATAAACATCAGTAAGCTCAGCACACCGACCAATAAGGCAAAGGGATTTAATAAAGCCCAGAATGAACCTGTGTAGTAAATCCGCAGCAGCTCATCAAAGTGAAAAGGCACGCCTTGCAGCAGGTTACCAAAAGCCACACCAAAAATAATGGGCGGTATGGCAGAACCCGCCGTTAACGCCCAGTCCCAGTTGCTGCGCCATTTGGCATTGTCCAGCTTGGAGCGGTAATCAAAACCGATAGGGCGCAAAAACAGCGCGGCCAGCGTCAGCATCATCGCCAGATAAAAACCACTAAAAGCTGTGGCATAAACAGGGGGCCAGGCGGCAAACAAAGCACCACCTGCTGTGATAAGCCAGACCTGATTACCATCCCAGTGCGGTGCGACCGTATTAATCAAAATACGGCGCTCTGTGTCGTCGCGGCCTATCACTTTGAGCAGTGCCCCCACCCCCATATCAAAACCGTCGGTCACGGCAAAACCAATCAGCAATACGCCAACCAGTAACCACCAGATAAAACGTAAAAATTCATAATCCATGTTAAACCTCCCGGGCCTGTTCGCCGTGATACTTGCCGGTATGGATAGACGCAGGGCCTTTACGGGCAAAATGCTGCATCAACCAGACTTCGATGATTAGAAAGACGGTATAAAGTGCAGTAATAGCCACTAAGCTGATCCAGATTTCAGTCGCACTCAGTTGAGAAGCCGCTAAATGAGTAGGCAAGAGTTCACCTACAGCCCAGGGCTGACGGCCATATTCGGCGACAAACCAGCCTGCTTCACAGGCAATCCAGGGCAGAGGTAAGGAAAACAGTGCGGCTTTGAGTAACCAGCGTGGTTTTTCCGGTGTACGTTTGGCGCTGTGATAAAAAGACAAAGCAAATACCAGCAGCATAATAAAACCAGCAGCTACCATCAGCCGGAAGGACCAGAACAGCGGCGCCACTTTAGGAATACTTTGTTGTACTGCACGTTCTACTTGTTCAGGCGTGGCATAAACCGGGTCATCTGTGTAGGCCATTAATAGCAGGCCATAACCCAGGTCATTTTTTACCAGCTCAAAGGCGGCGATATTTTCCGGCGTTTTTTCACCGGCACGCAGTTTTTTCAACAGGCCGTAGGCGAGCTGGCCATTGAGAATACGCTGGCGGTGTTGCTCTTTCAGTTCAGCCAGACCTGTCACTTCTTTATCTAAAGAGCGGGTGGCGATGAGGCCCATAGCACCCGGAATTTTTAGTGCGTAGTCCGTGCTTTGTGTTGCTTCATTCGGGATGCCAAAGATGGTGAAATCAGCCGGTGCCGGATGTGTTTTCCATTCAGCCTCTACGGCGGCCAGTTTTACTTTTTGTACGTCCCCTAACTCATAACCTGACTCGTCACCTAACACTATGACAGATAAGGCACTGGCTAAACCAAAAGCTGAGGCGATGGCAAAACTGCGGCGGGCAAAAGCCAGATCACGGCCTTTGAGCATATACCAGGCGGAAATCGCCAGCACAAACATAGCGCCTGTGACATAACCAGCAGACACTGTATGGACAAACTTGACCTGAGCGACAGGGTTAAATACCACTTCGCTGAAGCTGAGCATTTCCATTCTCATGGTTTCGAAATTAAATTCGGCGCCAACCGGGTGTTGCATCCAGCCATTGGCAATTAAAATCCATAGTGCCGATAAGTTTGAAGCCAGAGCCACCAGCCAGGTCACGGCCAGATGCTGTACTTTACTGAGTCTGTCCCAACCAAAAAAGAACAGACCCACTAAAGTGGACTCAAGGAAAAATGCCATCAGACCTTCAATGGCCAAAGGGGCGCCAAAGATGTCACCAACATAATGCGAATAATAGGACCAGTTGGTGCCAAACTGGAATTCCATCGCTATGCCAGTGGTGACCCCCAGCGCAAAGTTAATGGCAAACAACTTGCCCCAAAACTTGGTCATGTCACGGTAAATTTCTTTACCCGTCATGACATAAACTGACTCCATAATGGCCAGCAGGAAGGTCATACCTAAGGTTAAGGGCACAAATAAGAAGTGATACATTGCCGTAGCGGCAAACTGTAAACGTGAGAGTTCAACAACATCCATTCGGATTGCTCCTCCATCAGGAACTGTGGATCTGGCCTGTAAATGGCGTCAGTGCCAGTCAGTGCTACAGCTCATACATCCGTATGAGTGGCGCTTAAACTACGCCTTTTGCCTGTGGGCGATCTTGACGCGGATCAATAAAAATTGCCGGAAAGTTGCAAATAGTGGAAAATTTGATAAAAATCGCAGTTGGTGATCTGTTACTATCCAATTCGAATGTTAGAGCACAAGGGCGTCAGGTATGAAAATATTAGTCATAGGTGCAGGTTGGCTCGGGACTCAGCTGGCGACACAACTTAAAGCCGACGGGCACGAACTCTGGCTCAGCAGCCGCAGTGCGACAAAATCTTCTGCTGTGGCTGAACAGTGTAATCATTTTGTACTGGATTTAGGCCAGTCCATCAGGCCTGATGCACAGCTCAGCGCTTTGTTTAAAGATGCCATTGTGATTTGCACTGTGCCAGCCAGCCGTTCTGACGGCGAAAGCTACACCAGAGCTTTAGCTCAGCTGGCGACGCTGATGAAGTTGTCGGGATCTCAGGCTTGTATCCATTTAAGCAGCACCGGCATTTATGAAGGTTTGTCAGGTGATGTCAGCGAGCAAAGCCAGTTGCAACTGGCCGATCCCCGTATTGAGTTGCTGGCTGTGGGTGAACAGCTGTTGCGGGTTGCAGTGCCGTGCTGCACTTTACGTCTGGCCGGTTTAATTGGCCCCGGTCGTCATCCGGCCCGGTTTTTATCCGGCAAACAAGCCGGAGCCGCAGATGTGGCTGTGAATATGGTACACAGCAGCGATATTTGTGCTGCAGTTTCTGCCATAGTGCAGCAGCAGTTATGGCCTGAGCTGTTTAACTTATCCAGTCCGCAATTTTGCTCTAAAGCTGAGTTCTATTTAACGGCCTGTGAACTGGCGTCCTTACCGGCACCAGTTTTTGAGCACAGCAGCAGTCCAACGCCGGGGCGCAGAGTCATTAGTCACAAATCTCAGACTATTGCCGGTTTTCAGTATCAGTTTGACTCTGCATTGGCCGCTTTGCCTTTTTGTAGCTGAATCTGACTCAAGCTGCAGCAAAACTAGAGTTCAACAGCCGGGTAACCGGCTTCGTCCAGTGCTGCAATAATATCTTCAGCAGCTAAGGCACTCTCTACATCCACTTGTTGGTTCGCTAAATCCACAGTCACTGTGGCATCTGCCTGCAGTTGGGCTACTGCTTTATTCACCATACTGATGCAGTGATTGCAGCTCATTCCTGTTACTTTTAATTGTACTTTCATTGTGTTTGTCCTCTGTTACTGATGGGGTTGTTCACGAACATACTCCAAGCTTGCCCTGTGGTAAGGTCAACTACTATTTTTTAATTTTTACTGTTGACCTTACCCTAAGGGTAAGCTTTAGCCTTGTTGCTGTCGGGGTATTGCCCTTTTGGTCCGGAGTCATGTTATGTCTGAACAAATTCAACTGAATATCAGCGGAATGAGCTGTGCTTCCTGTGTAGGACGTATAGAAAAAGCGTTGGCCAAAGTTGCAGGTGTAGAGCAAGTGAGCGTCAATCTGGCCAGTGAAACCGCAACTATCAGTGGCCTCTCTGTGTCAGCAGAATTATTGATGGCTGCTGTAGAAAAGGCAGGTTATCAGGCCAGTCTGCCAGCAACAACGCAGGTAGCTGAAGTGACTCAGCCTGCTTTTTATCAGCAGCAATGGTGGCCTGTGGTTGCCAGCATAGTGCTGACCTTGCCTTTGGTATTGCCTATGTTTGGTTTGTTGTTTGGTCTGGACTGGATGTTGCCATCTTTCTGGCAATGGCTGTTGGCCACTCCGGTGCAATTTTATTTTGGTGCGCGGTTTTATAAAGCAGGCTGGGCTGCCCTCAAAGCGGGCAGTGGCAATATGGATTTGCTGGTGGCTATTGGCACCAGTGCAGCTTATGGCTTGTCTTTGTATTTGTGGTGGATCTTTGATGCACAGCATACCGGGCATGGCGCGCCTCATTTGTATTTTGAAAGCAGCAGTGCAGTATTAAGTCTGGTGCTTTTAGGTAAATACCTTGAGCATAAGGCGAAAAAACGCACCACTGATGCTTTAAGGGCATTGGAGAATTTAAAACCTGCTGTGGCTACTGTGTTTCAAAACGGCAATTGGCTGGAAGTGAAAGCGGAAACTGTGCAAAAGGGCGATTTGGTACAGGTGAAACCTGGCGAACGTATTGCAGTGGATGCTGTGGTTGAACAAGGCCAGAGTCATGTCGATGAAGCTTTGATCAGTGGCGAGTCTGTGCCTGTCGCTAAAACTGTGGCGGATCAGGTCACGGGTGGCTCTGTCAATCTGGATGGCGTCTTGCACATCAGAGCTACAGCAGTAGGAGCTGAATCCACTTTATCCCGCATTATTCAACTGGTAGAACAGGCGCAAGGCGCTAAAGCGCCGGTGCAGGCATTGGTGGATAAAATCAGCGCTATTTTTGTGCCTGTGGTTTTACTGATCGCTCTGGCGACCTTAGTGGGTTGGGGGTTGCTGGCAGATGATTGGGTGACTGGAACTTTAAATGCAGTGGCTGTACTGGTGATCGCCTGTCCTTGTGCACTGGGCCTGGCCACACCTGCAGCTATTATGGCGGGAACAGGTTCTGCAGCCCGGTCAGGTATTCTGATTAAAGATGCTGTTGCCTTAGAGCAGGCTAAAGCTGTAACCCTGGTGGTGTTTGATAAAACCGGCACTTTAACTCAGGGCAAACCCGTGCTGCAGCAAGTCAGTCGTTTTACTGATGAACCTGATACATTGCTGTGGGCCGCTTCGCTGCAGCAACACAGCGAGCATCCGCTGGCTAAAGCTTTACTGGCTTATGCTGCAGCGCATCAGATCACCACAGTGGAGGCCACAGAGTTTCAGGTTGTCGCTGGCAAAGGTGTGCAAGGCAAAGTGCAAGGCCGCAGTCTGGTGCTTGGCAGCAGCCACTGGATGCAGCAACTGGGGTTAGACTTGCCGTTTGAGCAGATTAAAACCCGTGGTGCTTCAGTGTCCTGGCTGGCGGAGCAACACGCAAATCAAGGTTATCAATTATTGGCGCTGTTTTGTTTTACTGATGAATTAAAAGCTGATGCGGTGCATGCTGTGCAGTTACTAAAACAGCAAGGCATAGCTGTGGCTATGTTAACGGGGGACAGTACAGAAAGCGCCGCTTCCATAGCACAACAACTGGGCTTAACCGACTGGAAAGCGGAAGTATTACCGGCAGAAAAAGCGGCGGCCATTCAAAGCTGGCAGCAGTTGGGTTATCAGGTGGCTATGGTTGGTGATGGTATTAATGATGCACCAGCTTTGGCTCAGGCCGATTTAGGTATAGCTTTGGCGAGCGGTACTGAAGTAGCTGTCAGTGCTTCGGCTATGACTCTGATGCGCAGTAAGCCCTCTCTGGTCAGTGCCGCTTTGCAGATAGCCCGGCTGAGCTACCGTAAAATTCAGCAAAATCTGTTTTGGGCTTTTATCTTTAATGTCACAGGCATACCGCTAGCCGCTTTAGGTTATTTAAATCCGGTCATTGCTGGTGCAGCTATGGCAAGCAGTAGTTTATTTGTGATTAGTAATGCCTTGCTGCTACAGCGCTGGAAAGCACAGGAGTAAAAGAATGGCGACTTTAGTGACTATAGGTGAGGCGGCCAGACAGACCGGACTTTCTGCCAAAATGATCCGGCATTATGAAGAGGCTGGCCTGCTCAATAAAGCCAACAGAACGGATGCGGGTTACAGATTGTATAACAGTCAGCAGCTGCAACAACTGAGCTTTATTAAACAAGCCCGTACTTTGGGCTTTTCGATAGCTCAAGTCAGTTCTTTGCTGGATCTATGGAGAAATCCACAGCGCAGCAGCAAAGAGGTCAAACAACTGGCAGAACACCATCTGGATGAAATTAAGCAAAAAGTCGCTGAATTGCAGCAAATGCAACAGGTATTGCAGCAACTGGCGGATAGTTGTTGTGGTGACGATCAACCCCAATGCGCCATTCTGGACGGATTACAAAAATAAAGGGTGGAGCCTTGCAAAAAAAGATCCCGGCAGCGGCCGGGATCTTCAGCTAAAAGCCCGGGGATTAAGGCTGATAAGAAGTGGTTAACGTCAGACCAGAGACCGCAGTGTAACCACGGATACTGATGTAGTAAGTGGCTGCAACCGGGTTGTTAAAGGTACAGCTTTCGTTGTTCCCTGTCAGATAAGGACGACAATCATAGCTGGACGTCGTAGGCTGTGAGCCACGACGCACATACAAGTCGCCATCCCCTGTGCCACCTGACATAGAAACTGTTAATACACTCATACCAGCAGGAACTGCCAGGGTGTAATGTTTCCAGGCGTTGCGGGCTATGCTGATGTTATTCACTGTGTTTGTGGCGCCAGTGCCACCACCGCCGCCACCAGTGCCGGACGCAGCAGCTACAGCAGCTGCGGCATCAACAATACCAGTGCCACAGTTGTTACAGGTCGCAGGGAAGGAGCGGGTGGTGGTTTTCAAAATAGTTTCAATTTCATCCGGGGTTGCAGAGGGTTTTTTCTGCGCTATTAAGGCTGCAACACCTGCCACATGAGGTGCGGCCATAGAGGTGCCCTGGCTATAACCATAGCTGTCTGATCCCGGTGTTGTAGTACCAGTGTTATAAGTCGACAGAATACCATTAGGATCGTTGGCTGAATTCATAGCTCCACCAGGTGCAGCCACATCAATGGAGGTACCGTAGTTTGAGTAATAAGCGCGGCCACCACTGCGGTTGGTCGAAGCCACATTGACTACACCAGCACAGTTACCCGGGTTAAAGTTGTTGGCATTGCTGTTATCGTTGCCTGAGGCGATCACCACCACAGTGCCATTGGCGCGGGCAATGTTAATAGCAGCCTGAGTGGTTGAATCACAGGCGCCTGAACCGCCTAAACTCATGTTGATGACTTTAGCCGGGTTAGCGTTCGCCGGAACTCCGGACACTGTGCCGCCTGAAGCCCAGATAATACCGTCCGCTATATCTGAGGTGTAGCCACCACATTTACCTAAGACGCGCACCGGCACTACTTTTGCGCCATAGGCCACACCAGCCACACCTGAGGCGTTATTGGTGACAGCTGCAACTGTACCTGCTACGTGTGTACCATGCCATGAAGAGTCCTGAGCTGCATGTGTGCCACCACATTCGTTAGCTAAAATCCAGTCACCCGGATCCTGAGCGTTAGTGTCACGGCCATTGCCATCATTACCAACAAAGCTGTCAGAAATCATGTCATAACCTGGCAGAATATTTGCGTTTAAGTCCGCGTGTGGGCGATAACCAGTATCTAATACGGCCACTACCACACCAGCACCTGTGGCATTATCCCAGGCCGTGTTGGCACGTAAGCCACCTGTGGATTCATAATAATGCCATTGACTGGTGTACTGAGTGTCATTTGGTGTAGCTGCTCTGGTTAGCAGTTTGTCTTCTACAACCAGTGAAACACTTGGATCTTTCGCCAGGTTTTTGCGCATTTCTTCGGTTTCTTTTTCCGACAGTTTACGATCAGCTTTGACTATATGACGGCCTTTGACGGCTGAACTTGCACGCACATAAGACAAAGGAGCACCAGCTAAAGCCGACAGATCCTGCGCGACATGCTGCTGCAGAAAGCGGTTTTTTTCTTTTAATGCATCAGCAGACAGCAGTTGTTCAGGCGTGCGCAGCGATTGAGGTGCTGTAGCGCCATATTCAACGATAAAGCGGGTAACAGGTGCATTGGCTTGCTGTTGCGCCATCACGGCACTGCTGAGCAAACTCAGTACAGGAAAAGTGAACAAGGTTATTTTATTCAGCTTAAAGTGTTTAGGTTGCATTTTATTCTCTCAAATTATTGTTATCTGGATTAACCCGTTCCTTAAATAGTTAAATTACGGACGGGCGCTAAGATGATTAGTCAATAATTTGTTAATGTAAATGGTGCTGAATTTATCGTATTTAGTGATTTTTGTTAATTTAAGCTTTTTTTGCTGTGGTTTTTGCGGTAGATGGCCCGCTGGGAGCGGCAAATTAACAGGGTTTCTTTACATTTAGTTACAGATGTTTATTATTTGTTTTTATTTGGTGTCTATTCCAAAAAAATATAAACAAGCGAAATTTATTTTGTTCAGCCTGGTTCAGGTGCAACTGGATACCCGTAAAAATGAAAAAAGTGCAACCCGTATGGCGCAGGTTGCACTTGAACAAATGGGGCGCAGCACAACGCCATAGGCAAGGGATCAGTGGTGCTGGTGGCCTGAAGGTTTACGAACTTTAAGTTCAGTGCCTGAACTGTCTGTGCTCTCAACCGCAGCTTGTGTCACCTGCGGTACTTCACCAGTCCATTCTTGTGCTACAGTGCCGGCAGGATGCTGATACCAGCCCGGATCTTTATAATCGCCGGGTGCCTGGTCCTTACGCACTTTAAAGACGCTGAACATGCCACCCATTTCCACTGAGCCAAAAGGCCCATCACCCGACATCATCGGCAGGGTATTGGCTGGCAGTGGCATCTTCATTTCGGTCATATCCGCCATGCCGCCGTCGCC
>CBIMJC010000070.1:0-15080 GCA_966244125.1 uncultured Rheinheimera sp. | reverse complement strand
CGCTGCTTTTGTGGTGAATCTGCCGGATTTAGGCGGACAAGCACGATTAGAAAAGCTTGGGTTGAATCTTTATAGTCTGGTTGAATTCGCAGGCGATTAATTCCAATCTAGCCTAAGTCATTGGAGTGGCAGCGCAGCCAACAAAGCTGTAGCTTCAGGGACAAAGGCTAAAACAGGTGGGTGGCATGAGTTATCAGGTACTGGCAAGAAAATGGCGACCGCAACATTTTGGTCAATTGGTCGGCCAGGATCATGTGAAAACAGCGCTGACCAATGCGCTGAATCACAACAGATTGCACCATGCCTATTTGTTTACCGGCACCCGTGGTGTCGGTAAAACCACCATAGCCCGTATTTTTGCCAAAAGTTTAAACTGCGAAACCGGAGTCACCTCCACACCTTGTGGCGTTTGCAGTGCTTGTGTTGAAATTGATCAGGGTTTTTTTGTTGATCTGCTGGAAATAGATGCAGCTTCCCGCACTAAAGTAGAAGACACCCGGGATTTACTGGATAACGTGCAATACGCACCCAGTCGTGGCCGTTATAAAGTGTACTTAATAGACGAAGTGCATATGCTGTCGCGGCACAGCTTTAATGCACTTTTAAAAACTCTGGAAGAGCCGCCACCTCATGTGAAGTTTTTGCTGGCGACTACGGATCCACAAAAGCTGCCAGTCACAGTATTATCCCGTTGTTTGCAGTTCAGTTTAAAGGCGCTAAGCCCTGAGCAGATTAAACAGCATTTAGCTTATGTGTTGGCACAGGAAGCTATTCCGGCAGCTGATGATGCGCTGGCGTTATTGGCACGTGCTGCTAAAGGCAGTTTACGGGACTCACTCAGTCTGACCGATCAGGCCATAGCCCAGAGTAATGCCAATATCACTGTGCCGCTGGTGCGCGATATGCTGGGCTATCTGGAGCAACAGTGGGCTGAGCTCTTATTAGCCGCTGTGATTAACCGCGATTTAGCCGCACTGAAACAGCATCTGGATCAACTGGTGCAGCAACACAGTCATTTTGCCCATGTGCTGGATGATATGCTGGCCTTGTTGCATTTAGCGGCCTTAAGTCAGTTTAACTGGCAGGCGGCTGACTTAGTTACAGATCACAGTGCTTTTGTACAGCAGCTCGCAGAGCAGCAAAGCCCGGAGCAGTTACAGCTGTTTTATCAGTTACTGATTTCCGGCAAAAAAGAACTGGCTTTTGCGCCAGAGCCCCGTATTGGTCTGGAGATGGCATTGTTACGGGCTGTAGCTTTTGTGCCCGGTGCTGATACTTCTCCTGCGATGCGTGCATCGCCTCCTGTCTCTCATGCGGCAGAACTGAAGGCAAAGTTTAATTTACCCGAAACTGCTGCTGTGGCTAAAGAGCCTGAAGCTGTGCCGGACATGGCCGAAGCAGACGTTGTTGCGCCCACTCCACCGGTGAAGGCGCAGGTGACAGCGCCTGCTCCAGCTGGTATTGCAGCATCTATACTGGCGCGCCGTGGTATAAAAGCGGACTCAGTAGCGGAGACTCAGACCGAAAAAAAGTCTGAACCCAGAGCTGCTGTAGCTCAGGCTGCAGAGCCTGTGGCTATACAAAAAGTACCCACTGCTCCGGTTTTTTCTCCGCCTCAGGCGCAGCCAGCACCAGTTCAGCAGCTAGTCGTGGCGACACAAGCTCCTGCTGTTATTCAGCAGAGTGAAGTGACGCCAGTTGCTATGCCAGCACAGCCAGAAGCAGCCATAGCTGCTTATCCTGATGAAACTGAGCCCGCAGAGATCCTGGTTGAGGATGCTGATTTTGCAGCAGACTGGGCCTGGCAGGAGTTTCAGCAACAACACCAATCTGAACCCGAACAGCAACCAATGGTCAGTGCTCCGGAAGCAAAAGCTCAGTATCGTTTTGATGGGGTGATTACGGCTGAAAACTTTTCAGTGCGTCTTGCTGCTCAGGTCGATGAATGGGCTGCTTTAGTGGATAGCCTGAACTTGGGTGGCTTATTGCGGTTATATCTGTTGCACAGCGCTATCAGCTGGGCAGGGGATACAGTGCAGTTGCTGGTGTGTCAAAGCCAGCAACATCTGGATAAAGAAAAATTCCGGGCAGAAATTGTCAAAGAGCTCAGTCAGGCTTTTCATAAATCTGTTCAGCTGGACATTCAGTATCAACCTTGGGTAGAGACTTGTCCTGTTGCTATTCAGCAGCGTATTGAGCAGGAACGTTTTGTTTATGTCGAGCAGTTGTTGCAGCAAGACCCCTGGGTGGTGCAGCTGCAAAAAGACTTTGGGGCGGAGATAGTGGCGGACAGTATTGTCGTCAACTAATTCGTCTTGTGTTTTGGGGCTCAAGTCATTATCTTGTCGCCAGTTTAATAGAGTCATTTTTAAAGAGAGTACAGTTATGTTCAAAGGTGGTGGTGGCGGTTTAGGCAATATCATGAAGCAGGCGCAAGCCATGCAGGATAAAATGCAAAAGGCCCAGCAGGAATTGGCTAATCTGGAAGTGACAGGCGAGTCTGGTGCTGGTCTGGTCAAAGTGACCATGACAGGCAACCACAATGTACGCCGTGTCAGCATAGACGACAGTCTGATGCAGGATGACAAAGAGATGGTGGAAGACTTAGTTGCTGCTGCTATTAACGATGCGGTACGCCGGGTGGAAGAAGCCAATAAAGCCAAAATGGCTGCTGTGACCGGCGGTATGCAATTACCTCCTGGTTTTAAGATGCCATTTTAAGTTGTTGTCTGACAAAGCATGAATAAATTCAGCCCTTTGCTGCAGCAGTTGATCGATGCCTTGCGTATATTGCCGGGCGTAGGTCCAAAGTCGGCACAACGTATAGCCCTGCAGTTGCTCGAACGCAACAGAGCCGGGGCTATGCAGTTGTCTAAAGCTTTGGCTGTGGCCATGGAGAAAGTAGGGCATTGCCAGCAGTGCCGTACTTTTTGTGAAACGGATTTATGTGCTATTTGTTCAGACCCAGGACGCAGCGATAGTCAAAGCTTGTGTATTGTCGCTTCGTCCTCGGATCAGTTTGCGATAGAGCAAACAGGTCAGTTTAAAGGCCGTTATTTTGTCTTGCAGGGCCAGTTATCACCATTGGATGGTATAGGCCCCTCTGAACTTGGACTGGACTTACTGCAAAAGCAGCTGGGCACAGGTTCAGTGCAGGAAGTGATATTAGCGACTAATCCGACCGTAGAAGGCGACGCTACGGCCTATTACATTGCCGAGCAGTGTAAAAAGTATCAGGTCAATGTGTCCCGTATTGCTCATGGTGTGCCTGTCGGTGGAGAGTTGGAGTATGTCGACGGGACTACCCTGTCGCACGCCTTTAGTGGCCGCAAACCTATCTGACCTGCGCCCTTGAAGCTGCAGCTTTGTTGGCTGCGCTCTGTCGCCCTAATCGCATAGTAAGCTATGCTCATAGGGACTCCTTCTCTTGCCGTCGCGCTGCAACTCCAATGTCTTTGGTCAGAACCTTCATCCTTGAAGCTGTAGCTTTGCTTATTTTTTCTCCGGTTGCCTGATCCTCCATTTTGTTCCGGGTTTTACCGCTATTGCCCCCTTGATATTTGTGGGTATTAAACCCATATCCTTGCCAGCGTCAATTTAAAGTCATTCTAGGTAAGAAAAGGAGCTGTATATGACTGAAACAGTACAAAAACAAAAGCACGGCTTTCAGGCCGAGGTCAAACAACTTCTGCAGCTGATGATCCATTCGCTGTACTCCAATAAAGAAATTTTCCTGCGTGAGCTGGTGTCCAACGCCTCAGATGCGGCCGATAAACTGCGCTTTTTAGCTTTGTCAGACAGCAGCCTGTATGACAATGACGGTGAGTTACGGGTTCGTATCAGTCTGGATGAAGCGGCTAAAACCATTACCATCAGCGACAACGGTATTGGTATGACGCAGGACGAAGTCATTAGTCATTTAGGCACTATCGCCAAATCCGGCACTAAAGAGTTTTTTGGTCAGCTTTCAGGTGATCAAACTAAAGATTCTCAGCTGATAGGTCAGTTTGGGGTGGGTTTCTACTCGGCCTTTATTGTGGCCGACAAAGTGACAGTGAAAACCCGTAAAGCCGGTGCGCCGGCTGATTCTGCTGTGCAGTGGGAATCTACAGGTGAAGGTGAATACACCATCGAGCCTATAGTCAAAGCCGGCCGTGGTACTGACATCATCCTGCATTTACGCGACGAGGAAACCGAGTTTTTAAGTCAGTGGAAAGTTGAATCCATTGTGACTAAATACTCAGACCATATCAGCATTCCGGTGGAGATGTATCAGCAAGGTACGCCAGAGCGTGATGGTGAAGATGGCGAAAAAATTCCTGCCACCGAAGGGTTCTGGAAAGCGGTCAACAAAGCCACAGCGCTTTGGATGCGTGATAAATCAGAAGTCACAGACACTGAGTATCAGGAGTTTTATAAACATATTTCGCATGACTGGACTGAGCCATTAAGCTGGAGCCACAACAAAGTTGAGGGTAATACCAACTACACCAGTCTGCTTTACGTGCCGAAAAAAGCCCCTTTTGATATGTGGAACCGTGAAGCCCGTCATGGTTTAAAATTGTATGTACAGCGTGTATTTATTATGGATGACGCTGAACAGTTTATGCCAAGCTACCTGCGTTTTATCAAAGGGGTACTGGATTCCAGCGATTTACCACTGAACGTTTCCCGTGAAATTTTGCAGGACACTAAAGTGACACAAAGCCTGCGTAAAGGCTGTACCTCCCGTGTGCTAAAAATGCTGGAAAAAATGGCCAAAGCCGAAGATCAAACTGAATACCAGACCTTCTGGACTGAGTTTGGTCAGGTGATGAAAGAAGGCCCGGCCGAAGATTTTGCCAATAAAGAAACTATCGCTAAGCTACTGCGTTTTGCCTCAACGCACACCGATACGGCCGAGCAGAATGTCAGCTTAGAGGCTTATGTCAGCCGGATGAAGGAAGCTCAGGACGAGATTTATTTTATCGTTGCAGACAGCTTTGAGGCGGCCAAACACAGCCCGCATTTAGAAGTGCTGCGTAAAAAAGGCATTGAAGTACTGCTGTTATCCGACCGTGTAGACGAGTGGTTAATGCAGCACCTGACTGAATTTGAAGGTAAAAAGCTGCGTTCTGTTGCCAAAGGTAATCTGGACATCAGCAAGCTGGATGATGAAGAAACCAAAAAAGCTCAGGAAGAAACAGAAAAGCAATTTGCTGCTGTCACTGAACGTTTTAAAACAGCTTTAGGTGATCAGGTGAAAGCGGTGAAAACCAGTCATCGTTTAACCGACAGCCCGGCCTGTGTGGTCACTGACGAGTTTGATATGAGCACGCAGATGATCAAGTTGATGGAATCTGTTGGCCAGAAAGTGCCGGACGTGAAACCTATTTTTGAACTGAATCCGGATCATGCGCTGGTGAAACATATCGCTGATGTGCAGGACGAAAGCCAGTTTAAACAATGGGCAGAAGTACTGTTGGATCAGGCCTTGCTCGCTGAGCGTGGCAGTCTGAAAAATCCTGCCACTTTTGTCAGCCGGTTAAATGCGCTGCTGCTGGATTTATCGAAAAAAGCATAAGTTTTACTCTGCGTCAGCAAAAGCCTCTGCATATGCAGGGGCTTTTTTATTGTGCGCCATCCATGGCGCTTACCCTTTCGGGCCAGCTAAAGCTGTTAAAAATCGTCAGGAACCTGAGGGATCCCCACAAAGTCATCTGGATCTCCATTCAAAGAGACTAAGCATGGTCGTCGCCATTAGATGAACCAGCTCTGCGCGGCATAGCCGCTCAGGTTCTTTTCTTAAGACTTGCAGGCCCAGGTTGAAATAAGATAAAACAGCTCGCTCCCTTACCGTGTTGGCCTGATAATGTTTGTACAGGCCATTTTGATTGGCCCATCGCCCTATAAGCCACAGTGCGTAGGTGGCTAAAGTGACAATCAACAACAGGATCTGCAGGCGCTCAACTGACCTACTTCTCGTTTCTTTTAAGCTCAGACCTATACGCTGATTTTTATTATCCCTGAAGCTTTCTTCTATCTGCATGCCTGTCTGATAAATAGCAACCGCTTGTCTGGCATTGAGCTTATCTGGAGGAATATTGGTCACTAAAAACCAAGGCTCTCTTTCTCTACGCCCATAAGCTGTACTGTTTGAACGTTTTGACACCCGCTTGCCTTGAGTCCGTTTTTTCCTTCCCTCTAATTTTTTACGGTAAAGGTAAGCATGACAATCCAACGGATTGTGCTTCGATAAACAGATTTCCCCCAAATAACCAGGTCGTGTGGAAGCAAGGTCATAGCTTTCCCTGCAAGGATGCCAGAGTGGGCTGTCGATGAAACGGTATTGAGTAAAGTGGCGGATACGCCCAAGCCAGTACCATCCAAGTGCTTCTACCTGCTTAAACCAAGGATTTTTAAATCCGGCATCGGTGACAACAATAGGTTGGCAGTCACAGGGTAACAAGGCCTGAAGTTGCTTCAAAAAGCGGCCATGCACAGCGCGGTTATGACTTAAATGTTTAGGGTGTATCTCTTCGTATACTGTCATGGCCCGTCCGTGTAAAGCCAAAGATGCCCTCAAAATATGAAAACCTGCTTCTTCATTGATTTGTGACCAATCAATCAAAATCACTGGTTCGTTGCGTGTCTGAAGAATATGACGAGCCATTACCTCATAGATATCGGTTCGTTCCTGATGCAAGTGACTGTTGCTAAGTAACCTGTCCATGCGTTTGATCGTGTGCTTTGTTTTGGCCAGCGAAGGTAATGTGCGGCCAAGGCCGGTCAGGGTTACCTTTTGATAGCGAGTGGCTGCATCAACGGCAGTGATAAGAGATTGCAGTCTGACTTTGTGAATGGTAGGGCAGGAATCAGCAATAAGTTCGTGTAATAATGAGCTTACATTCATGGCGTTCACTTTCTGTGATGTTTGGCGATTGATCAGATCGTTAAACGCCATGAATGTTCAATTTTGTGGGGATTCGTCAGGTTCCAGACGATTTTTTATTCGCAGCCATCCATGGCGCTCACCCTTTGGGCCAACGCTTTGCATTGTTAAAAATTGATCCGGGTAATTTTTCTTCGTCAGAGGAAAGATTTTCCGCTCTTGCCCTGTCTCTTGTCACATCAGCATTATGCGGAGCCTGATTGTGATGCAGCAAAGTGTTTTCTTTTATCGAACTCTGGTAGCCAAACTGCAACAGCTGGATGTGATCCCACTGCTGTTACTGAGGTTGTACCTGACGCCTGTGATGATGCAGGCAGGCTGGACTAAGTTAAAAAACTTTGACAGTACCTTAAGCTGGTTTGCGAATCCGGACTGGGGCTTAGCTTTGCCTGCACCAGCTTTGTTGCTGAGCCTGGTGATTTTGCTGGAGTTAGGTGGTGGATTAGCTTTGTTATTGGGTCTGTTCACCCGCCTGACTGCTTTGGGATTAAGTATCACTATGCTGGTCGCTATGGCAACTGTGCATGCAAAACATGGCTGGCTGGCGATAGCAGATGCATCCAGCTGGCTGGCTGACGGTACTATTTTTCACAACGAAGCAGTGATGGCTGCGCCCGATAAACTGGCCAAAGCCAACGAAGTTTTGCAACAACAGCCGGATTACGACTGGATGCTGTCCAGCGGCAAGCTGGTGGTACTGAACAACGGCATTGAATTTGCCGCTACTTACTTTGTGATGTTATTAGTCCTGCTGGTCTATGGCGCAGGACGCTGGCTGAGTCTGGATTATTGGTTGCAGCAAAAAGCAGGGCAAAAGACAGTTACAGAGGAGGTTTCAGCTTGAGTTTCCTTCGTTCTGTGTCCTATAGTGAGCAGCCTGGACCGGAGACCAAACCGGACACAACGCTTCTGAGTGCAAGGACAACAAAGCCAATGTGGTGGTCAAGCCAAAAAACGCCTGCCAAAAAACAGACACCTGAGCAAGAGCAGCGTCATCACAGCTATATGCAACTGGTGCGTTTGTACCATGCAGATTTGTACCGTTATGGTTGCTGGATTTGCCGTAGTACAGATATTGCAGAGGATCTGGTGCAGGATACCTATCTTAGGGCCTGGAAAAGTATAGATTTGCTGCAAAATGAAGCCTCGGCCAAAGCCTGGCTTTTTACTATTTTGCGTAATGAAAATGCGCGGCGTTTTGAACGTAAGCAATTTCAATATCAGGATGTAGAGCAGGATTTGTTGCTGGATGAACATCAGGTAAGTCCTGAGCAACTGTACTCACAGCAGCAGCTGCTGAAATTTATTGAGAGTCTGGAGCCTGAATACAGTGAGCCTTTGGTTCTGCAAATCCTTGGTGGTTTTAGTGGTGATGAAATAGCACAATTGTTGTCCCTGAATTTAAATACGGTGAACACCCGTTTATTTCGCGCCCGTAAGCAGTTACGGGATTTGTTAAGCCATGAAACCGTCAGGGAGCAAAAAAATGGATGAGTTAGAAGTTCGCCGTCGTTTGCTGACGGATCCCTATCATTTGAGTCCTGAGCAAGTACAACAGTTACAGCTCGATGCGGAGAGCCAGCAATTTCATCAGGATATATTGGAGCTGGACCAACAGATAAGAGAGTTGTTAAGCCCGCCTGTGCCAAAAGCTCTGGAAAATACCTTGTTGATGCAGCAGCATAAACACAAGCAACAACAGCAAAAACGCTTTTATCAGAATCTGATTGCGTTGGCGGCTTCTGTGGCGTTTTTAGCCGGTTTTGCATTGAACTGGTCGTTTTTCCTTTATGGTTCACAAAGTCTGGGTGAAAATTCGCTGGCTCATGTTTACCATGAGGAGCCTTATGTACGGCATTTGACCACAACTCTTTCTTTGTCCGATGTAAATGCCAAACTGGCAGAGTTTGATGCAGAGCTGGAGACATCAGCACAAGCTGTGGTTTACGCCAACTTTTGTAATTTCCGCGGAACCCGTTCTTTGCATTTGGTGTTGCAGACAGAACAGGGATTAATGACAGTATTCGTTGTCCCGAAAGAAAACTCTTTGAATTTTGAAGCAGAGTTTCAGGATGACAAATACCTTGGGCGTAGCATAAGCAATCAGAAAGCAGTTCTGGTGATGGTGAGCGATAAGGCTGAAGTCTTGCAACAGGGCGAACAGCAGTTCCTGAAAAACCTGCAATTTAAGGCCTGACCAAAAACAAGCTTTGGAAGGGCTTTATGTGCTTCCAAAGCTTTTCTCAGTAAAATTCTTTATTTTATTGATCTCAATCAATTTTGCTCTGATGATTTGAGCGCCGATATTTATTTTTTCAATAAGTATCAACGTCTTATATTATATTTGGATTGGTTGTTATTTCGGCGCCCCTACAATTTAGTATCTTAGCTCCTGTTGCCGCTGTTGCTCTGAAAAGCAGTAAATATGCACTACCTTAGTCGAATAGCAGACTGTCTTTATTCAACTTTTTTATCTTTTAGCTGTATTTCCACCTGGTAATTCGTTCAGTAGGCTGTTGTAGCAAGTTATCCTACCAAAGTAGGCTTGACTGGCGCAGATCAGGTAAGACAAGCAGACAAATTCCTTGTCTGATGATGCGCATTATGTAAAGATTCACCCCTTATAACAAATGGATCAATCCAAGGTTAATTGAGGATCTTTGTATGCGTATTATTTTGTTGGGTGCCCCGGGTGCTGGTAAAGGAACTCAGGCGCAGTTTCTGATGAACAAGTATGGGATCCCACAAATTTCCACTGGTGACATGCTGCGTGCCGCTATTAAAGAAGGCAGTGCGTTAGGTTTGGCAGCAAAACAAGTGATGGATGCAGGCCAGCTGGTGTCTGATGATTTAATTATTGGTTTAGTCAAAGAGCGGATCAGCAAAGAAGACTGTGCCAAAGGCTTCTTATTAGACGGTTTCCCGCGCACTATTCCACAGGCCGATGCGATGAAAGCCAATGGCGTTGTGGTTGACCACGTCATTGAATTTGATGTGCCGGACGATGTCATCGTTGAACGTATGAGTGGCCGTCGTGTGCACCCGGCGTCAGGCCGTGTTTATCATGTCAGTTACAATCCACCGAAAGTAGCAGGCAAAGACGATCTGACGGGCGAAGATTTAGTGATCCGCGAAGATGATAAAGAAGAAACAGTACGTAAGCGTTTAGGTATTTATCACGAACAAACTGAACTACTGGTTGGTTATTACCGTAAAGAAGCGGAACAAGGACGCACTCAGTACCACCATATAGTAGGAACCTTGCCTGTTGAGCAGGTCAGTGCGAAACTTGAGGCGCTGTTAGGCTAACTCACAACAGTTTGATGAAAGCCCACCTAGCGTGGGCTTTTTATTCGCAGCCGTCCATGGCGCTCACCCTTAGGGCCAACGCTTTGCGTTGTTAAAAATCGTTCCGGACGATTTTTTATTCGCAGCCATCCATGGCGCTCACCCTTTGGGCCAACGCTTTGCGTTGTTAAAAATCGTTCCGGACGATTTTTTATTAGCAGCTATTTATGGCGCTCACCCTTAGGGCCAACGCAGCTATTTATGGTGCTCGTTTTTTGAGCCGATACTTTATCTTGTTAAAAATCGTTGCATGCGATTTTTAATTAAGGGCTATGACAGGATCACAATGACTAAATTAGCTTTACCTTTATCCGAGTATGCAGTGGTACTGGTCAATTTAGGTACGCCTGCTGCACCTGAAGTCCCTGAAATTAAAGCTTATTTAAAACAGTTTTTATCCGACAAGCGTGTGGTGGATTATCCGGATATTCTGTGGCAGCCTATACTGCGCGGCATTATTTTACCTTTTCGCAGCCGCAAGGTAGCCAAAGCTTATCAGTCGATCTGGTGGCCTGAAGGTTCACCGCTGCGGGTGATCACAGAACGTCAGGTGTCGTCCTTAGAGAAACGTCTGGAGTTGACAGAAACACCTGTTCAGGTTTGTTATGCCATGACCTACGGCCAGCCTTCTATCGGCGGTACTTTAGAGCGGCTCTGCCAGTCAGGTGTAAAACGTATTGTGATTCTGCCTTTGTATCCGCAGTATTCCGCCACGACCACTGCGGCTATTGCTGATCAGATCGCGGATTTTGTGAAACAAAGCCGTAATTTGCCGGAACTGCGTTTTCATAAACACTACCACCATCATCCAACCTACAGAGCGGCTTTGGCCGGATCTGTGCGGAGTCATTGGCAACAACATGGCCAGGCCGGGGCCTTGTTGTTGTCTTTCCATGGTATTCCGGAGCGTTTTGTGCGCCTGGGCGATCCTTATCAGCAACATTGCCGCGAAACTGCGGCAAACTTAGCTGCAGATTTAGGCTGGCCGGAAGAAAAAGTCATGGTCAGCTTTCAGTCCCGTGTTGGTAAAGAACAATGGCTGACGCCTTATACCGATCAGCTGCTCGCTGAATTGCCGGGCAGAGGTATTAAAAATCTGCAGGTATTAAGCCCGGCTTTTGCCGCAGATTGTCTGGAAACTCTGGAAGAGCTGGCCGTGGAAAACAAAGAAATTTTTATGCATGCAGGGGGGGAGAGTTATCAGTATGTGCCTGCGCTGAATGACTCACCTTGTCATATTCGTTTGTTTGAGCAGATAGTACTGCAGCAACTCCAGGGGTGGTAATTGTGACTTTGGCTATTACATCTTTTTATGCAGCCATTCTGGCGCTGTTGTATGTCGTGCTGGCCGCTTTAGTGATCCGTCAGCGTTTTAAGTGTCGTGTTGGCCTGGGAACGGGCAAAGATCCCCAGTTGTTACAGACAGTACGGATGCATGGAAATTTTGCCGAATATGTGCCATTTCTGCTGATTTTAGTCGCCTTGCTGGAGTTACAGCAAAGCCCTGCCTGGCAACTGCATCTGGTTGGTACTTTAACTTTAGTGGGACGGGTGTTGCATGCAATAGGCTTATGGCGCAGTGGTGGTACTTCCGTCCCCCGTTTTTTCGGTATGATTTCTACATTTACAGCCCTTATTGTCGGCGCTGTATTGTTGCTGATGAAATAAACTATGCAAAAGACGGTATTGATGCTGCATAGTTCGCTTTCGAGCGGACGGCAATGGCAAAGCCTGAAGCTGGCTTTAAAAGCCGATTACCAGGTGCTGGATCCGGATCTGCTGGGGTATGGCAATAATGCAGCAAGTTACCCAAGACCTATGCAACTTGCAGATGAAGCAAAACAGCTCTGGCCTTTGCTGGAAGGCAAACAAAAAGGCTCAGTGATTCTGCTGGGTCACTCTTTTGGTGGTGCTGTTGCCTTGCATATGGCCCGCAGCCGTCCTGAATTCTTTAAAGCTGTGCTGTTATTTGAACCAGTGGCTTTTCATTTATTGAAATCAACTGAACCTGTTTTGTATCAGCAAGTGCAGCTCTTAAGCCAGCAGATGCTCTCTGTTGCTCCGGAACAAGCGACAGCACTCTTTATTGATTATTGGCAAGGTGAGGGCTACTTCAGTCGTTTGCCGGAGCTTATGCGGCAAAAACTAACTGCACAGGTCACAAAAGTCGCGGCTGATTTTGAAGCTTTAAGTTCAGAGCCTGCCACTTTGGCACAGTATGCAGAAGCTATTCGTTGCCCTGTGTTGATGTTAAGCGGTGAGCAAAGCCAGACATCGGCACAGCGTTTGGCGACTCTGTTGGCTGAGGTTTTACCAGCAGCAGAGTTTCGGCCAGTAAAAACGGGCCACATGGGGCCCGTTACAGATGCAGAACTGGTGAACTCTGTTCTGCTTGAGTTTATTCAGCGCCTTCAGGCTGACTGAAGCTAAACCTTGTCGGTTTTAAGCGTTGCTGACCTGAGCTAAAGGTTCACTCAGCAGTTGTGGTGCAACTTTCGCAGTCGATTGCTGATTAATGCTGATCTTACGTGGCTTTAAGGCCTCCGGTACTTCACGCACCAGTTCTATATGCAACAGGCCGTGGCTCATCTGAGCGCCTGTCACTTTAATGTAATCGGACAGCTGGAATTTACGTTCAAAGTTACGCTCTGCTATGCCCTGATGCAGGAAACGGCGACCTTCGGTTTTATCGGCTTTCTGACCACGAACCAGCAAGGTATTGTGTTCAGTTTCAATCGACAGCTCGTTTTCATCAAAACCGGCTATAGCCATAGTAATACGGTACTGATCCTCACCTGTCACTTCAATATTGTACGGTGGATAGGCTGGCTGCTTTTCGTTGCGGGCAGCAGCATCCATCAGGTTGGCTAAGTGATCAAAACCAATAAATGAGCGGTAAAATGGGGTGAAATCTAAAGTGTTCATAGTCAAATCCTCTAAAGCAATTGATCTGTTCTGCTCTTCAAATGAACGAGCAATCTTTTTAAATATTTCCTCAGCATGTCGGAAGTGCAGTGCAGCTTCCGGTGTGAAGGAAAGGCAGGTGCCGGATGGCCACCTGCTGCTTTAATATGTGCGTTCAGAGAATTTTCAAGAGTGAGGAAAACAAAAAATTTAAGATTTTTTACCTGTAATTTGCGCAAGAGCTGCCATGCTGTGGGCGTAATCCGGCTCCTGGGCCAGAGCTGGTACCAACTGTTGATAGGCTAAATTGCCTTTGTTATCAATGATCAATACAGCCCGGGCCAAAATACCCATATCTTTAATCAATAAGCCGTAATTACTGCCGAAATCACGCCAGACGGCATCAGACAACACCAGCAACTGATCAACTTTTTCCTGGGCACAATAACGTTTTTGCGCAAAGGGAAGATCTGTTGATATAGTCATCATCACCACATCGTCAGTTACTTTGCTGACTTCCTGATTAAATCTTTTGGTTTGCAGCGAACAGATGCCGGTATCGACACTGGGTACCACACTGATCAGCACAGTTTTGCCTTTAAAGTCACTTAATCTGATGGTTTTAAACTTTTCGTCCACCACCTGAAAATCCGGTGCCTGCTGCTGCAATTGCACCTGATGGCCCTGCAATTCTACGGCTTTGTTACCAGCTTTGACTTCGGACAAACGGCTTGGTAACTGCGCATTTAAATCAACGGCCCAGACTGCAGGGCTTAAGGCTAAACTAAGAGCGATAGTTTTTATCAGATTTGACGACATTCAAGTGTCTCCCGGATTGGTAATACGGCTGAAAGTGAAAAAAATAGTAGGTATTGCTTATTTTTTGTCAGATACTACACAGGGTTAGCGCAGAGCCATCTTTCTGACTACACTGGAAAATAACAATACGTGAAGTGAGCCGTAAATGGTAGCAGCAGTTTTGATATGTGATGATTCCAACCTTGCACGTAAACAAATGGCAAGGGCTTTACCTGCAGAGTGGCAGCACAATATTCAGTTTGCAGGTCACGGCGGAGAAGCCTTGGATATATTGCAACGTCAGCCTATCGACTTACTCTTCCTTGATTTAAATATGCCGATACTGGATGGTTATCAGGTGTTGGCCGCTATCCAGCAACAGCAACTTTCAGTCAAAACCATAGTAGTTTCAGGTGATATTCAGCCTGAAGCCCGCGAGCGGGTTTTGTCTTTTGGCGCTCTGGATTTTATTAAAAAACCTGTCGATCAACAAAAACTGAATCATGTGCTGGGTTTGGTTGAGCAAAAAACCATTCAGCAGCAGGAACAAGCCAAAGTTGAACCTAAACTTGCTGCAGTAAAAAACAACAGCTCTTTTGTATTATCCAATGATTTACGTGATGTATTTCAGGAGTTGAGTAATGTGGCTATGGGGCAGGCCGGCGATTTACTGGCGCGTTTGCTGAAGGTTTTTGTCAAACTGCCCATCCCCAATGTAAACGTCATCGAAGTCAGTGAACTGCATATGGCTATTGCTTCTGTTGAGCAGAAAGAGAATACCTCAGCTGTTTGTCAGGGTTTTATTGGCGGTGGAGTGGCAGGGGAAGCCTTGCTGATATTAAACGACTCCAGTTTTGTTGATATAGCCCGGCTGATGCAATATAACGGCGAACTGACGACCAAGGTTGAGCTCGAACTCTTGATGGATATCGCCAATATTCTGATTGGTGCTGTATTAAAAGGACTGGCTGAACAAATTGATATGAGCTTCAGTCAGGGCCACCCCGTCGTATTGGGACAACATGCGCCTGTCAGCGAGCTGATTAAAGCCAATGCCAGGCGTTGGCGTCGCACTTTGGCAATAGAAATCAGCTATGGT
>CBIMJC010000069.1:0-15376 GCA_966244125.1 uncultured Rheinheimera sp. | reverse complement strand
ATAGCCGAAGTGTAACATATACCCACACGAATTGAAGTTCTGGCCTTTTGGGTATAACTAATTGAGTAGATTGATGAATCGTATGCAGTTTTTGCTCCGGCTTAAATCGAGCTGGAGGGTGGTGTTACTCACTGCAGGCCTGATGGGGCTGGCGGCTTTGGCCGGGCAGTTGTTTGGCAATTATTATTATGTTCAACAGGTGAATCTACTGTCGTCCAAACTGGAAGAAAGTCAGAAAAAAACCAATAGTCTGACTGCCAGTCTGAATGAGCAGCTCAAACAAAATGACTATCTGACAGCTGAACTGGCAGTCGAAAAAAGTGCCGGTCAGTTAATGCAGCAAGAGTTGAAAGCAGAACAGCAAAAGCTGTTTGATACCCGCAAGGAGCTGGCATTTTATCAGCGAATCATTTCCCCTGAGTTGCAGGCCGATAGCCTGATTATTGATAGTTTCAGTATTAGTCCCGGTGCTTCAGCCGATAAATACAGATTTAATCTGGTGCTTATTCAGCAGGATAAACAACGTAACTTTGCCAAAGGTACTGTCGAGCTGAAACTGCATGGGTTTGCCGGAGATAAAAGAGATACATTGGATTTGTTGCAACTGGCAGGCTTCAGTAAAAGTGATAAAGCCTTTAGTTTCAAATATTTCCAAATTATTGAAGGCGAATTTTCTTTGCCGGACGGTTTTAAACCAGAAAAAATCGACGTGGCCTTAAAGGTCGCAGCAGCCCGCTCCGCCAAGTCAGCCAAAGTAGATAAAAACTTCTTTTGGCCTACAGAACAGCCCGGCGAAATACTTGAATAAATTAGTCAGGTATTAGATAATCCGCGCCCAGTTATACCGGAGGACACATGTCAGAGTTACAGCTTCCTATTCAGTTTACAGACGCCGCCGCCAATAAAGTATTGGCCCTGGTCACCGAAGAGGAAAACCCTGAGTTAAAACTGCGGGTTTACATCACAGGTGGTGGTTGCTCAGGCTTCCAGTACGGTTTTACTTTTGATGAAAAAGTGAACGAAGGTGACTTGGTCGTTGAAAAGAACGGTGTGGTTATGGTGGTTGATCCTATGAGCCTTCAGTATCTGGTTGGCGGAGTAGTGGATTACACTGACGGTCTGCAAGGCAGCCGTTTTGTAGTGCAAAATCCAAACGCAACAACAACCTGTGGTTGTGGCTCCAGCTTCTCTGTTTAGTCTTCAGTCCTAAGTTCAGTATACAAAAGGCCTTCGCAATGCGGAGGCTTTTTCGTTTTTTGTGGCTATGAAACTTTTGTTCAGTCAGCAGTCAGACCTGTTGTGGAAACATAGTTGAAAGCAGGTTGCATCCGGCATTGTGCTGTAAGCAAAAGTGCTCGTTCCTGTTATTTTGACGCGTCGATTAAACAACAAAATCTGGCGATAAGTGGCGATTTTTTCTACTCTGCAACTGTACGCTCTGAACAAGCTATGGTTTAATGAATTGCTTTTTTTTGCTTATTGGGACATTCCCTAAGCTTTTGGATTTTTTTTGGCAGGAAGTTTAAGTCGTAAACAGAAGGCGTTCAGGCGCCGGGAGAACAACAAATGAAAGGTACTAAAAGCGTTATTTCAGACGAAAATAAAAGATTGTGTGTATGGCTGAAGCGTCAGCGTCAGGAAAAAGGCCATACGATGCGTAGTTTGTCCGAAATTTTAGGCACTCCGCACTCTTTTATCGGTAAGGTGGAGAATCAGGAACGTCGTCTTGATGTTGTTGAATATGTTCGTTATTGCCAGGCTCTGGCCATAGATCCTATGGACGGGTTAAAGCAAGTTCTGATTGAAGCTTAATCTGCTTTCATCTGAAAAAAACGCCGCATCAGTGCGGCGTTTTTTTTATCAACACTAAACAAAGTAAAATAGCAGGCAGGCCCATCAGTGCTGTCATCACAAAAAAGCCCTGGTAATCCATCACTTCAACCCAACCACCAGAAAATCCGCCCAAAAACTTGGGAAGTAACAGCATCAGGGAACTAAACAAAGCGTATTGGGATGCAGTAAAGGCTAAGTTGACTAAAGAAGAGAGGTAAGCAAGAAAAGCACTGGTCGCTATACCCGCACTTAAATTATCGGCAGATATCACTGCAACTAACAGCGGAATGTTGTGACCCTGGGTACTCAGGTAACAATAAAGTAAATTGGTACATGCGCTTAACACTGCACCCAGTAACAATATGCGCAACGTACCAAAGCTGTTTACCAGCAGACCACCTAAGGCCGCTCCTACTAAGGTCATCAGAACGCCAAATATCTTAGAAACACTGGCCACTTCTTCTTTACTGAATCCCATGTCGACATAAAACACATTGGCCATCACGCCCATCACCACATCAGATACGCGATAACAGGCTATTAGACTTAATATCAATAAGGCATTCAGACCATGACGGGCAAAAAAATCAACAAAAGGCCCAATCACTGCCACTTTTAGCCAGTTCAGCAGTTTTTGGCTGGCGGAGTGATGAGCATTGTTAATGCTGATGTGTTGGTCAGTCACAGGCTCGGGTGAGAGCAGGGTGGTTAATAGTCCTAACGCCATACAACCAGCCATCACCAGATAAGTGGATTGCCAGGCTTTGAGGTCATAACCTGATTCAGTACTGCTGAATAAAGCTGCTATCCATAAGGTTCCTGCTGATGAAAAGATCATGGCCAGACGGTAACCGGCAAGATAAGCTGCAGCGAGTACAGCCTGTAAGCGCTCTGGTGCTGCCTCAATACGATAGGCATCTATAGTGATGTCCTGAGTGGCCGACGCTATAGCCAGCAACACAGCGCATATTGCCATCCATTTCAGCTCTGTTTGTGGATCCATACTGGCCATCAACAGTACGGCCAGAATAATCAGACTTTGTGACAGCATCAGCCAACTGCGTCGACGTCCCAGCCAGTGTTTCAGCCCGGGCAAATTTAAGTGGTCTATCAGAGGAGACCAGATAAACTTGATGGCGTAGATCATCACCACCCAACTGAAATAGCCTATTTGTTCACGTGAGACTCCGGCTTCTCTGAGCCAGAATGACAATACGCCAAACACCAGCATTAACGGTAAACCACCGGAAAAACCCAGAATAAAAATAGTTAAAACCCGGCGCTGGCAATAGAGTTGTAATGAAGAAATAAAGGCGCTGATAGCAGACAAGAGGGCAGTCCGTGCAGAAACAAATGAGACCAGCTTACAGCTTCAGTAAATTAGATCAAGGTCTGACACCAACACAATAACCAGGCAGTTGGCCATAACCATGCAAAAAGCTAAGACAGTACCTTAATTCCCGGCGAATTTGAGTGTTTTGTTTCAGTTCAGGTTCTGACCAATATTCAATCTGATACAGCAAATGCCAGAATACCTGTTCACGTAGAGTTTCTGGTCGCCAGCTTCTGACCCGCAATTGTGACCATTCTTCCAGAGTATCCCAGACGAATAAATGCAGCTCACTGTGGGGCAAATGACCCCGCAGGAAACGGGAGAGATAGAAAATCAACTGTCGTGATTTTTGTTCAATAAAGGGCTCTAACATAGGTCTGATCCCTGTCAGAGCTGGCACCGCGCCAGCTCTGTGCGCTCAGGGCAAGTATAGTCAGACTTTAAGGTTCTGGCTGTAAAATCACCTGCTTTAAGATGATTGGCTGTTTAGGTACATTTTGCCAGCCGGTTTTTTCGTCGGTATGAGTTTCTAGCAGTTTCATCTTCTCCAGCACTTCGAATCCATCCTGAATCTGACCAAAGACTGTGTAACCCCAGTTTTTTCCCGGGTCCAGACTCGGGTTATCGTTCAGGTTAAAAAAGAACTGACTGGTAGCACTGTGCGGGTCGTTGTTTCTGGCCATAGCTATGCTGCCAAACTGATTTTTGGCGCCATTGCCTGACTCATTAAATACAGCAGGAAATTCGGCTACAGGTGCCATGTCAGGCTTATAGCCACCGCCTTGAACTACAAATTCAGGTTCGAGCCGGTGAAACACTGTGTTGTCATAGGCTTTGATATTGACGTAACTCAAAAAATTGTTCACTGCCAAAGGCGCTTTGGTTCTGTCCAGTTCCACTATGATGTCACCTACTGATGTCACCAGCTTCACTTTAGGAAACAAATTGTTTTGCTGCACATACTTACCTGTTGGCTTGGTCATATCAACCGCAGCCATAGCCGCAACTGAAAAGATAGTGATCAGAGCTAAAGTAATCAGACGCATAACTTAGCCCTTTACGTACGGATGCCAGCTGCTGTCATTTAACAACTCAGCCAGAACTTGTTCAGTTAATACCCGCAATTTTACTTCTGCTGCAGCGTTGTCCAGCTTAAAGGGACCTGAGAAGCTGCTTTTTCCGGCATAAACTTTGTCAAAAGAGCCATTGTGATTTTCGATAGCGATACGCAGTTCAACATCGTTTTTCACTACATGCTCTACCGTACGTTGGTCGGCATCTGCAGATAACTTCAGGATTTGAACCGTCATGGTGGTGACGCTACTGGAGGTTAATTTAGCGCCTTGCGCCATCATGGCATCCGTTAAGGTGGATTCCAGTTGCTGTGCCAGATTGTTGCTGGTTGGCAGGCTGGTCACTGAGGTACCTTTGCGCAAAAACAAGGTTTGATCCGATGGGCGCTGATCAACCACAGTCAGCACAAATTCAGCACCCTCTAAAGCTTTGCTTTGATTCCAGAACACCTGGGGTGTGACTAAAAAAGACGACGAGGTGCTGCTACAGGCGGCAAGAGCCAGACTGAAAGCCAGCAGAGCCGGACGTATAAAAGGGCGCATCTGAGGGATCATAATTATTTCCTTTTGGTTGATTCGAGGATCACAAATTTATTGTTGCTGGCAATATGGCGGCAACCACCCAGCAAAACCGTCATTTTTTCGTAATAAGGCAAATGTCTGTTGGCAACTATACGTAACTTACCGCCTGCTTTTAAACAGCGTTTGGCATCGTTAAACATCTGCCAGGCAATATGTTCTGTCACGGCCTGCTGCTGATGGAAAGGTGGATTACAGATCACGTAATCCAAACTCTGATCGGCCTGGCTGGCTAAACAGTCATCTGTTCTGAACTCAGCCTGAGACAATAGTTCAGGAATGTTGGCTTCCACCGAAGCTTTCGATGATGCAACGGCCATAAAAGAGTCATCAGTAAAAATCACTTTAATTTCAGGTTGCTGCTTTAATAAGGCTAAACCTAACACGCCATTACCGCAGCCTAAATCGGCTACTAAAGCGCCTGCTTCCAGCACAGGTAAATGCTCCAGCAGAAAACGTGCGCCTATATCCAGTTGTTCTTTGGCAAACACATGGGCGTGATTGACTAGTGTCAGCTGATAATCAGGCAGTTGCCACTGAATAGGGTAAGTCAGGGCGCGTTTCTCACCGCGGGGCGAACAATGGATAGTCCGGCATCTCTTCTGAGCTAAAGATGCCTGTGTTGGACCTAATTCCTGCTCAAAAATGGCCAGCAGGTTTTTATGAATATCTTTGGCTTTGGCTGCGGCGATAATGACAGTATCAGGACGAACCACCTGACTGAGTTGTTGTAACATAAAACGCAGATAACCATGATTATTCGGGACTTTTAACAGCACCAGATCCACTTTGGCAGGCAAGGCCGTTACACTGTCAATAAAACTGACTGCATCAAGGGACAAGCCGTTTTGTTGTCTGTTATGCACTGTGGCTTGTTGGCTTAATACCGAGTCGTTCTGCTGGGTATGAGGATAATCTCCCAAAGCACAAGACAAAGCGCCAAACAAATCGTGCATCACCACCACTTTCAGGTCTGTGCTTTCGTTGAGCAAAAGCAAGGCCTGCTGCAGCAGCAGTTCATCTGCTGCATCCCAGGCTTGTAAGCTGCGATTGCCTTGTCCCAGTGGTAATCTGTCCAGCTGTAGTTGCTTGCCAGCGACGGTAAAAATAGTATTCATGCCATTCAACTAAAAGAAGAGAAGGTGGTATTTTGACACGAGCACACCAGAGCGACAACCATGGATCGTTGCAACACTTTGTATTACCTGACGCCGAATTGTTATTTTGGCCAGACTGGTTGTTGCCGGAACAGGCAGAGCGCTGTTATCAGCAACTGGCGCAGCAGTTAAACTGGCAGCAACCTGCGATAAAAATCTTCGGTAAAGCTGTGCGTATTCCAAGGCAGCAAGTCTGGATGGGAGATCCACACTGTAGTTACAAATATTCAGGCGTATTATTTGAGCCAGAACCCTGGCATCCGCTGGTCAAACAACTCACAGACAGAGTAAACGGGATCTGCAAAAGTCAGTTTAATTCTGTGCTGCTCAATTGGTACGCTGATGGACAGCAGCATATGGGCTGGCACAGTGACGATGAGCCTGAACTGGGGGAGGCGCCGCATATTGCGTCATTAAGTTTAGGTCAGCCGCGTTTTTTTGAATTAAAACACAAGAACTTAGCTACACAGCTTAAACTAGAGCTGGGGCAGGGGTCATTATTGTTAATGGCTGGCCAATGCCAGCAACACTGGCAACACAGGGTACCTAAAATGGCGGCCGCCGCGGAAGGACGCATAAACCTGACTTTCCGTGAAATCAAGCAAAAAACAACTTAATTATATTTTCTCTATGGCAGCAGTCCCTTAGCTTCATTTAAGGCTTTTTTGAAAAAATCCGGGCTGACAAGGCGCATCGCCTTAACTAGAGTAGAGATGAGGGAGCAATAAAGGGGTTCAGCTATGTTGGTTCATACCGCAATAGAACAGAAGTTATTGAGCGCATTTGATCCTGTGTTCCTTGACGTGGTCAATGAAAGCCATATGCACAGTGTGGCACCGGGTTCACAAACACATTTTAAAGTGGTTATTGTGACCAATGCCTTCGATGGCATGAGATTGTTAAATCGCCACAGAGCAGTCAATGCCATAGTGGCAGAAGAGTTGGCTGAAAAAATTCACGCGTTAGCCTTGCATACCTACACGCCGGCAGAATGGTATGAGTATTACGCTGAAAAACCTCCGGCTTCACCTAAATGTTTTGGTGGCAGTAAAAGAGAAAAAACTGCTTTACCAGAGTCCTGAGCTGTTCAGGTTAGGTCAAAGATACAAAGCGCCGTAAGGCGCTTTTACTTTTTCAGGTGCCCGCTTTCAACTTAACTAAGTTCTTGTTTTTGAACCTGCAATACTGCTATTTTTGCTGATCAGACCTGTTTTTTAAGCTAACGGCTTAAACTAGCTGACAATTTTCAACCAACAATAGGTTTTGTTATGGTTATCCAACCTAAAATTCGTGGTTTTATCTGCACTAATGCGCATCCGGTCGGTTGTGCTGCCCATGTGCAGGAGCAAATTGATTATGTCAAAGCCAAAGGCCCTGTGGCCGGTGGTCCAAAAAATGTATTAGTTATTGGTGCTTCAACAGGTTATGGCCTGGCCTCCCGTATTACTTCTGCTTTTGGTTCTGGTGCTAAGACCTTAGGTATCTTTTTCGAAAAAGAACCTACAGAAGGCAAAACAGCTTCTGCCGGCTGGTACAACACTGTAGCTTTTGAACAGGCCGCAGCGGCGGAAGGTTTGTGGAATAAGCATCTGAACGGTGATGCTTTTACTGACGAGTTAAAATCTCAGGCCATTGATTTAATTCGCAGTGAAATGGGCAAGATTGATTTAGTGGTATACAGCCTTGCCGCGCCGCGTCGCAAAGACCCGGTGACAGGCGAAGTGTACAGCTCGGTATTAAAGCCAATAGCTAAAGCTTACACAGCCAAAACGCTGAATACCAGCAAACGTGAAATTGAAAACGTTTCTGTTGAACCTGCATCTGAGGAAGAGATCTTCAATACAGTAAAAGTCATGGGCGGTGAAGACTGGGAACGCTGGCTGGATCAGTTACAGGCGGCCGGTGTACTGGCTGAAGGCTGCCAGACAGTTGCTTACACTTATATTGGTAAAGAGCTGACCTGGCCAATCTATGGCAAGGCCACTATAGGTAAAGCCAAAGAAGATTTAGACCGCGCTGCTGCTGCGATCACGCAAAAACTGGACTCAGTAAAAGGTCATGCTTATGTGGCGTCATTAAAAGCCTTAGTGACTCAAGCCAGTTCAGCTATTCCTATTATGCCGCTGTACATCTCCTTGTTGTACCGTGTGATGAAGGAAGAAGGCACCCATGAAGGCTGTATTGAACAGATTTATGGTTTATTCCAGCAGGCACTGTACAACAACAGCCGTACTTTAGACGAAGCAGGTCGTCTGCGGATGGATGGCAAAGAGTTGTCTGATCATATCCAGTCTGCTGTCAAAGAGTTATGGGGTCAGGTGACCACAGAAAACATTGACGATCTGACCGACTACAA
The DNA here is from genome assembly GCA_966244125.1 of uncultured Rheinheimera sp. Classification (GTDB taxonomy): domain Bacteria; phylum Pseudomonadota; class Gammaproteobacteria; order Enterobacterales; family Alteromonadaceae; genus Pararheinheimera. The sequence continues at coordinate 7,045 of CBIMJC010000069.1, read as the reverse complement.
AGGTTATCACAATGAGTTTCTGCGTTTATTTGGCTTTGGCTACAGCCATGTCGATTATGACGCCGATGTGCAGGCTTTATTGCCGCTGAAAAATCTGGTGCAGTAACTTTAAAAAGCCGCGTGATGCGGCTTTTTCATTTAATCATCCTTGGTTTTGTTCAGATTTACCGGAATTTGGTCGCTCTGAAGCCCAAGCGAAAGGCAAAGTTAAAAAACTTGTCTACACTGAGCTTCAGTCGGCTGAAATGCCGGATAATTTTGTTGATTAACATAGATAGCCCTTATGTTTAGTGCTAGAATCCGCGACTTTGGTACATGTGTCCGCCACCTGCAACAGAGGTTAGGCTGTTGAGGTCCCGGATGCTACACGCGGCGAGCAGCCGATAAAACCAGGCCCTGTTTCTTCCCGTTAAAGTAGTGCAAGTACGTATGATAAAAATCAAAAAAGGATTGGACATTCCCCTCGCGGGCAGTCCCAAACAAGACATCCATGATGGTCCGTCCATCAAACACGTTGCTGTACTAGGCGAAGAGTACGTCGGTATGCGTCCTACAATGCTGGTAGAGGTTGGGGACCGTGTGAAAAAAGGTCAGGCTCTTTTTGAAGACAAGAAGAATCCTGGCGTATTTTTCACGGCGTCTGTTGCCGGTACAGTGAAAGAAATCAACCGCGGTGCTAAGCGTGTGTTGCAGTCTGTTGTGATTGAAGCCGATGGTGACGACTCTGTCACTTTTGATTCATTCTCCGCTGCAGAACTTGCTTCGTTAACTGCTGAGCAAGTGAAGAAGAACTTAACTGCTTCAGGTTTGTGGACAGCTCTGCGCACCAGACCATTCAGCACTTCGCCAGCCGTTGACAGTACACCAAGAGCTATTTTTGTCACAGCTATGGATACTAATCCGCTGGCTGCTGATCCAACAGTAGTGATAGCTCAGCGCAGCACAGACTTCAGCAATGGTTTAACAGTGTTATCCCGTTTGTCTGACAAAGTCTATCTGTGTAAAAAAGCAGGTAGCAACGTCCCTTCAGTTCCTGTTGTGCAGGTGGAAGAGTTTGACGGTCCGCACCCGGCTGGTTTACCTGGTACTCATATCCATTTCCTCGACCCTGTCAGCATTAAAAAAGTGGTTTGGCACATCAACTATCAGGACGTGATAGCAATCGGCGCACTCTTCACTTCAGGTCAACTGAATGCAGAGCGTGTGATTTCTTTAGCCGGTCCTGTAGTGAAAAATCCACGTTTAGTGAAAACAGTGCTGGGCGCTTCTATTGCTGAGCTGACGGCCGGTGAGCTGCAGGATGGTCAGAACCGTATTATTTCTGGTTCTGTATTATCAGGCGCTGCTGCAGGTGGTGTGCATGGTTATCTGGGGCGTTTCCACAATCAGGTATCTGTGCTGGCTGAAGGTTATGACAAAGAGTTTTTCGGCTGGGCTATGCCAGGTGCTGACAAATTCTCGGTAACCCGTGCTTACTTATCTCATTTAAATCCTAAACGTCTGTTTAACATGACCACCAGCACCAATGGTTCGTCACGTGCCATGGTTCCTATTGGTAACTATGAACGTGTGATGCCACTGGATATTCTGCCTACTCTGTTATTACGTGACCTGTTGGTGGGTGATACAGATGGTGCGGTGTCTTTAGGTTGTTTAGAGCTGGATGAAGAAGATTTGGCGTTATCTACCTTTGTATGCCCTGGTAAATATGACTATGGCATAGCTCTGCGTGATTGCCTGACGACTATCCAGAAGGAAGGCTAAAAATGGGTTTAAAGCATTTTTTAGAAAGTATTGAGCCGCAGTTCGAAAAAGGCGGTAAATACGAAAAGTGGTATGCTTTATATGAAGCTGCTGCAACAATTTTCTATACCCCTGGTCTGGTGACTAAGGCTGGTACTCATGTGCGTGACAGTATCGATCTGAAACGTATTATGATTTTTGTCTGGTTAATGTTATTCCCTGCTTTATTCTTTGGTATGTTCAACATCGGTCATCAGGCGGTTATCGCACTGCAGGCTGGTTTTGGTATGCCGGATACCTGGCAGGTTGGCTTGTTCCAGTTACTGGGTGGTGAGCTCAGTGCTGAATCGGGCTGGGGCAGTAAAATGTGGTACGGTGCCGTTTGGTTCCTGCCTATTTATGCCACTGTGTTTGTAGTCGGTGGTTTCTGGGAAGTGTTGTTTGCTTCTGTGCGTAAGCACGAAATCAACGAAGGTTTCTTTGTTACCTCTATTCTGTTCGCCTTAATTCTTCCAGCTTCTATTCCTCTGTGGCAAGCCGCTTTAGGTATCACCTTTGGTGTGGTTGTAGCGAAAGAAGTTTTTGGTGGTACAGGCCGTAACTTCTTAAACCCTGCATTAGCTGGTCGTGCTTTCCTGTTCTTTGCTTACCCTGCACAGATTTCAGGCGACAAGGTATGGACAGTGGCCGATGGTTATTCAGGTGCTACCTGGTTATCTAACGCTGCAAGTGGTTTAGCTGCGAATGGTGAAAAAGCCGTAGATTGGTCTATCAACCAGCAATGGTGGGATGCGTTTTATGGTTTTATCCCGGGTTCAGTGGGTGAAACTTCGTTTTTAGCTCTGATGATTGGTGGTTTGGCCTTAATTTATTTCCGTATTGCTTCATGGCGCATTGTGGCCGGTGTGATGGTAGGTACTGCTGTTTTCGCCACTATGTTCAATATGATCGGCTCTGAAACAAACCCTATGTTTGCTATGCCATGGTACTGGCACATAGTGTTAGGTGGTTTTGCTATCGGTATGTTCTTTATGGCAACAGATCCGGTTTCAGCTTCTTTCACCAACCAGGGGAAATGGGCTTACGGTATCCTGATTGGCTTTATGGTGGTGATGATCCGTGTGGTTAACCCGGCTTACCCTGAAGGTATGATGTTAGCTATTTTGTTCGCTAACTTATTTGCACCTTTGTTTGACTATATGGTGGCTCAGGCGAACATCAATCGGAGGCTTGCCCGTAATGTTTAGTAATAACGATAGTATTGGCAAAACCTTCTTTGTGGTTATTGCTTTATGTTTGGTTTGCGCTGTGTTTGTGGCCACTTCAGCTGTTCAGTTGCGACCAAAACAAACTGAAAACAAACTGTTAGATGCCCAGAAAAACATTCTGGTCGCCACTGGTTTGTTATCAGGCGACAACGTTAAAGAGCTGTTTAACAAACATATTCAGGAACGTCTGGTTGATATGAATACCGGCGAGTTTGTGGATATGGACCCGGCTAAATACGATTACCGTAAAGCGATGAAAGCGCCTGAAACCAGTATCAAACTGGAAGGTGCAGACGATAAAGCCTCTATTAAATCACGTGCTAATATAGCGCCGGTTTATTTTGCTTATAACGACGGTATCGAGTCTGGCAAATTGTCCGCCATTGTGCTGCCTATTCATGGTTACGGCTTATGGTCTACCATGCATGCGTTTTTAGCTTTGGATAAAGATGGTAATACCATTAAAGGTCTGAACTACTACGAACATGCTGAAACTCCGGGTCTTGGTGGTGAAATCCAGAATCCGAAGTGGGTGGCTCAGTTTGTTGGTAAGAAATTATTTGATGAAGCGGGTAACCCTGCGATCAAAATTCTGAAGCCAGGCAATGCTGTCGCAACTTCAGCACATGACGTAGATGGTTTATCAGGTGCTACCTTAACCAGCAATGGCGTACAACATACGTTCGAGTTCTGGGCTGGTGCCAAAGGCTTTGCGCCTTTCCTGACTAAGGTTCGTGATGGAGCATTAAACAATGGCTAGTGCAAAAGAAATTAAAACACTGGTCTTCGGACCAGTCTTTGCAAACAACCCTATCGCATTACAGGTTTTAGGTATTTGTTCTGCGTTGGCGGTAACCACCAAGCTGGATAAAGCTTTGGTTATGGGTATAGCGCTGACTTTGGTTACTGCATTCTCGAGCATGTTTATCTCGATGATCCGTAACCATATTCCATCAAGCGTTCGTATCATAGTACAGATGACTATTATTGCTTCTCTGGTAATAGTAGTGGATCAGGTGTTGAAAGCTTTTGCTTACAACGTAGCCAAAGAGCTGTCGGTGTTTGTTGGTTTAATTATCACCAACTGTATCGTTATGGGTCGTGCTGAAGCTTATGCGATGAAAAGCCCACCATTAATGAGCTTTTTAGATGGTATAGGTAACGGTTTAGGCTACACGGTTTTACTGTTGATCGTTGCGTTTATCCGTGAACTGTTTGGTTCAGGTACTGTGTTTGGTGTAGAAATTCTGCCTCTGATCAGTGCCGGTGGTTGGTATCAGCCTATGGGTCTGTTACTGATGCCTCCAAGCGCTTTCTTTATCATCGGCTTGTTCATCTGGGTTCTGCGGACTTTCCGCCCGGAACAGGTTGAGAAGTAAGGGGACAGAAGATGGAACATTATTTAAGTTTATTTGTGCGTGCGGTCTTTATCGATAACCTGGCTTTATCGTTTTTCCTGGGGATGTGTACTTTTATCGCCATCTCTAAACAGGTAAAAACAGCCTTTAGTTTAGGTATTGCCGTGACAGTAGTACTGGGTTTATCAGTACCATTAAATAACATCGTCTTTAAGCAATTTTTGGCACCTGGTGCTTTAGCCTGGGCTGGTTTTCCGGATACAGATTTAAGCTTCCTTGGTTTTATCGCTTATATCGGCGTGATCGCAGGTTTAGTTCAGGTCCTGGAAATGTTCCTGGATAAGTACGTACCTTCGTTATACAACGCTTTAGGTATTTTCCTGCCGTTGATCACAGTAAACTGCGCCATTTTTGGTGGTGTGGCTTTTATGGTTGAGCGTGATTACAACCTGGCAGAAAGTGCTGTATTTGGTTTAGGCGGCGGTTTAGGTTGGACTCTGGCCATCACATTAATGGCAGCTGTGAGCGAAAAACTGAAGTATGCGGATATCCCTGCGGGTCTGCGTGGTTTAGGTTCTCGTTTTATCATGGTTGGTTTAATGGGGTTAGGCTTTATGTCTTTCTCTGGCGTGTCATTGTAAAAGTTGCTGTAAAAGGAAAAAACAATGCAAGAGATTTATCTTGGCGTTGGGATGTTCACCCTGCTGGTTGTCGCCTTAGTGATTATGATTTTAGTCGCTAAAGCCAAACTGGTCTCTTCTGGTGACATCACCATTGGCGTTAATGGCGACCCTAAGTTAGCCATTCAGACAAAAGCCGGCGGCAAATTACTTGGCGCTTTAGCTGATAAAGGCATATTCCTGTCTTCAGCTTGTGGTGGCGGTGGCTCCTGTGGTCAGTGCCGTGTTCATGTTCATGCAGGTGGCGGTGACGTTTTACCTGTGGAAATGGGCCACTTAACCAAAGGCGAACGTCGTGATGGTTGCCGTTTAGCTTGTCAGGTCAGTGTAAAAACTGACATGGAAATCGAAGTTGAACCAGAAATCTTTGGTATCAAAAAATGGGAATGTACTGTTATCTCTAACGATAACAAAGCAACCTTTATCAAAGAATTGAAGCTGGCTATTCCTGATGGCGAATCAGTACCTTTCCGTGCTGGTGGTTATATTCAGATTGAAGCCCCGGCTCACCATGTCAAATATGCTGACTTCGATATTCCTGAGGAATACCGGGGTGACTGGGAACGCTTTAAGTTCTTCACACTGGAATCCAAAGTAGACGAAGAAACTATTCGTGCTTACTCCATGGCGAACTATCCGGAAGAAGAAGGCATCATCATGTTAAACGTGCGGATCGCATCTCCGCCGCCAAATAACCTGAGCCTACCTTGCGGTAAAATGTCTTCGTACATCTGGAGCTTAAAAGCTGGCGATAAAGTGACTATTTCTGGTCCATTTGGTGAGTTCTTCGCAAAAGACACTGATGCTGAAATGGTCTTCGTAGGTGGTGGTGCTGGTATGGCCCCAATGCGTTCACACATTTTCGACCAGTTACGCCGTCTGAAATCTAAACGTAAGATGAGCTTCTGGTACGGCGCCCGTTCTAAGCGTGAAATGTTCTACGTTGAAGATTTCGACATGCTGCAAGCTGAAAACGAAAACTTCAAATGGCATGTGGCCTTATCAGATCCGCAGCCGGAAGATAACTGGACTGGTTACACAGGTTTTATTCACAACGTGTTGTTTGAAAACTACCTGAAAAACCACAAAGCTCCGGAAGATTGTGAGTTCTATATGTGTGGTCCACCTATGATGAACAAAGCGGTGATCAACATGCTGAAAGACTTAGGTGTAGAAGACGACAACATTCTGTTGGACGACTTCGGCGGTTAAGCCAAAGCAAATTAAAAAATGGGGTCCACTGGACCCCATTTTTATTCGCAGCCATCCTTGGCGCTCACCCTTCGGGCCAACGCTTCGCATTGTTAAAAATTGATCCTGACAATTTTTTATTTGTCTGAATAACGTTTTTGCGTAGGGATAGTGGCCGAAACTTGTTACAATAGCGCCCTGTAACGGGCAAGCAGGCAGACTGTTTGCTCAAAACTTCTAAGTTTGATGAGGTGGCTATGGAAGTTTTTATTTTTACTTTTATCATCCTGATAGTTGTAGTTGCTGCTATGGCTGTAGGTTACATGGTGCAACGTAAAACCATAGCTGGTAGTTGTGGTGGCTTAGGTGCTTTAGGCATTGAAAAGGCCTGTGACTGCGATACACCCTGCGAAAAACGCCAACAGCGTATGAAAAAAGAACAGGAATGGCAGCAGAATAAAATTATTTGATAGGGTACTTTTTACATTTTGCCTTCTTTTCAAGCCAGCATTCGCTGGCTTGTCAGTTTTTAACTACAGGCGCTGTATTTCACATCCTGCCATGCTATTGCCTCCAAGCCTGCTGTACTTAATAATGCAGCTCATTATTTTTTTGAGGCCATGTTCATGTCTTACCCTGTTGCTGTCGCTGTTTCTTCTGTTCAGTCCGCCCTGAATGACTCCCAATGGGATGCGCTGATTGTTGTTGCATCCGGTTTTACTGCTGTGCCTGAATTAGAGTCTGAAATTACTGCTGCTGCGTCTATCGATAGCCGTATTGGTAAAGAAACTGTGTTGCTGTTATC
>CBIMJC010000068.1:0-15524 GCA_966244125.1 uncultured Rheinheimera sp. | reverse complement strand
AACCTATCGAGGACAAGTAAGACATGGCGACGCAGACAAAACTCCAACATTTGAAGAGCAATGCAATTCAGGTGGAATGACTCCAACTCTTGCGAGCGCAATTATGCTTTGGAATATTGACCAAAAACGTCCACTCGATGAATTTGAGGCTGATTTTGAGAAAATATTTGGAACTGAAGAATTTATTATTAATAGTACGTTTCCATCAGGTCTAGGACATTGCTTCACTAGACAGAATTAATACTAACAAAACAAAGCACTCGAATGTATCAAAGCTGCACTGGTTTTGGAGGCATTAAATTTCTATGAGCATCAACCAAGTAGCAATCATAGTTCATGAAAGTGAGCGGGTAATTAAAGAGCTTGCCCACTTTATGCATGTATGGGTTGCTGCTACGGATAAGAATAGGGTAGTTGTTGAAGCTATATGGAAACTAAATATACCAGGTGAGCTGACGGTATCTCACTATGATGTGCCAGAAGACTCAACTGCAGAAGAGATGTGTCTAATTGCAATAGATTTAGTAGAAGATCATCATTCGTCTGTATTTAGTGCTGAACCGTGGTTTGAAATTCAAGTCCATGGCTGTGAGCTAACAGAAAAATTGGAATCTGAATTCAAAGAGTTTGGAAACACTACAATCACTAAGCGAAGTTACGGCTTCAATGTCACAAGGTCTATCGAGTAAAAATTTAACACGGGGCAACTTCGCTGCAGGTATCATCACCGCCGAGCTACCCAAACAACCCACCACAACCACTTAATTCAAATGCTCACTATGCAGCCAGTTAATAAGCTCAATCGCTGGCATAGGTTTGGCGAATAAATAACCCTGAATGAGATAACACTGGCGGCTGCTGAAAAAGGCCAGTTGTTGTTCGGTTTCGACGCCTTCAGCGACACAACTCATGCCTAAGCTGCCTGCCATGGATAAAATCGCTTCGATAATGGTTTCATCGTCCGGGTCTATGCCAATGTCTTTAACAAAACTGCGGTCAATTTTAATGGCGTCTATTGGCAATTCTTTTAAGTATTTCAGCGACGAATAACCTGTACCAAAGTCGTCCAAAGCCAGTTGTATACCCAGCTGATTGAGCGCCAGCATAGTGGTAATAGCTTTTTCGTGATCCCGCATTAAAGCACTTTCTGTGACTTCAAACCTCAGGCAGGAAGGCGGGAGCTGGTATTTGTTCAGCAGTTTTTCTGTATGTTCGGCCAAAGACAATTGTTCTAAATGACTGGTGGATAAATTCACCGACAAATACAAATCTAAACCCGCCTGACGCCATTGTTGTAAATCCACCAAAGCCCTTTCCAGCAAGGATAGGGTCATTGGAATGATCAGACGTAAGTCCTCTGCCATAGGGATAAAATCTGTCGGCGGAATAAAGCTGTTGTGATGATGCCAGCGCATCAGCACTTCAACCCCAATCACAGACTGACTGCGGCAATCGACAATAGGCTGGTAATAATTCACAAATTCGCCGTCTTTAAAGGCCTGGCGCAGCTGAGTTTCCTTTGCCAGCTGCATATGGGCTTTTTCGTTCATTTCGGCGATAAAAAACTGGAAGTTGTTCCGGCCTAAATCCTTGGCATGGTACATGGCGACGTCCGCATGTTTGAGCAAGGCGTTGGCGTCCAGCGCATCGTCCGGATACACAGCTATGCCAATACTGGGGGATACGCTGACAGTATGAGAACCCAGCTGCATAGGCTCGCCTATAGACTGCAACATTTTGCGCGCCACATGGCTGATATTGTCATCGTTTTTATAGCTTTCCAGCAGCACGACAAACTCATCGCCGCCTAAACGGGCTATAGTGTCGGTTTCTCTTAAAGTGGCGCGTAAACGTTTTGCTACCTCCTGCAGCAGTTGATCACCTACATCATGACCCAGCGAATCGTTGACCTGCTTAAATTTATCCAAATCGATAAAACACAAAGCCAGAGATTTTTTCGCGCGTTTTGCCTGTTCAATGCCGTGCTGAATACGGTCCATCAGCAAAGTACGGTTAGGTAAGCCCGTCAGTGAGTCGTAGCTGGCTAAATAACGTAATTCTTCTTCTGCTACTTTTTGCGCGGTAATGTCGGTAAATACCAAAACAAAAAACTCGACTTTGTCTACATCACCAATAGCACTGATATTGATCAGGGTAGGGCGCTCTTTGCCGTCCGGCGTATGCACCAGCTCTTCACCCTGCCAATGCTGGTTAACGGCCAGACCACGTAATAATGCGGTATAAAAACGACGGCGTTGCAGGCTGATGCCTAAATGGTGGGTTTTAGGACTGACCAGATACTGGTCCACTGAACCAAACACATCAGCAAAAGACTGGTTGGCGGCAATAACACGCTGGTTGGCATCTAAAATCACCACCCAATCCCGGGTTTGCTGGAAAGCTTCACCAAATAAACGGGCTTTTTCCTGGTTGGCACGGGTTTCAGTAATGTTGCTGAAGGTGCCTATCACCCGTTCTGGCTGGCCTTCTGCATCCACTTCCGCCACTTTGCCTATATCACGGAACCACAACCATTTGCCGTTTTTATGCTGCATCCGGTAGGTGTGATCAAAGGTCTTATCCGGTGTTTGCATCAGTTTTTGCCAGGCTTGCTGATAAGCGTCTTTATCTTCCGGATGCAACAAGGATAAATGTTGTGTCATCGCTAAAGGATTTAAGGCTTCCTGGTACCCCAGCATGCTGTAAATACGGGATGCAAACATAATGTTTTTGTGGGCATGCCATTCCCAGGCTCCGCTGTCTATCGAATCCAGGGCTTGCTTTAAGCGTTGCTCACTGGCTGTTACTTTGGCATGCGCTACTTTGAGCATACGTTGTTGCTTTTGCCGGGTTCGCAGATAAACCAACATAATGATCAGACTGACAGAAGCGTACAGCATATAAGCCCAATGACTGAGCCAGGGCGCAGGTTCCACGCTCAGACGTAAGGTAGCGACTTCACTTTCCAGACCTGTGACAGGAGATACAGCCACCACGTTAAACTGGTAATCACCAGGCGTCAGTTGCGGGAACATCACTGAACTTGAGCTTTGCTCAGGGAAAACCAGACGTTGTGGGCCATCCAGCCAGTAGCGGTAGCGCATTTTGCTGCTGTCGCGGAAATTCAGGCTGGAATAACTGATGGTTAAACCCTGGCTGTCGTACGGCAAAGTAAAAGATTGGCCAGACAAATCCGTCATCGGACTTTCGATAGGCGATGACAATAAATCCAGCTGTGTGATCACAATACGGGGCTTACGGCGGGGTTCGGTTAATTGGGCTGGGGACAATAAATTCAGGCCACGGATAGAACCAAAAGCCATTTCGCCATTGCTCAGTGCTTTGCTGCTTTGGCTGATAAATTCGTTACTGGATAAACCGTCTTTTTTACTGAACTGTTCTATATGCAGAGTATCGACATTTAATGAAGACACACCATGCAGGCTGGAGAACCAGATATGTCCCAGCTGGTCACGGTTGACTGCATAAACCACATTGGTATTTAGTTTGTTTTTACTGTGAAAATGATGCTTCAGCTGCATAGTCGCGGCATCAAAAGCCAGCAGACCAATGTCTGCGGCACTGAACCAGACATTCTTGTTTTTATCCTGCACCATTTGGTCGGCAAAACGCATACTAAAAGCCGGGTTTGCTTCTGCCTGGTACAATAACTTCAGTTCCCGCGTTTTTTCGTTGTAGGCCCAGAGCTTTTCATTGCCTGAGACGACCAGCCAATCTTCGGCCCCAGGCCATTTTCCTAAAATAATACGTACTTCGCTGGCGGGCAGTTTTTGACTGATGTCTGTCAGCTCGTTTAATTGGCCTGTACCGGCATGGTAGTGGTAAACACCGCTTTGGGTCAGCAGATAAAAAGGCTGCTGCTGGTTCAGCCAACTGCCGGGCCGGGCTTTGGCCAGAACTTCTGCCTGGCTGGCATCATTCAGCTTAGGGGATAACAGCTCTTTGTTTTGGGCTGAAAAATAATTTAAACCACTGGAGGATAAAAACCATAAGTCACCGGCTTTATCCATCGACAAACTCATCACAGTGCTGGTATGCCAGACGGCTTTTGGATCCGGATTGACCAGAAAATGCTGCATCTGTTTGGTTTCAAGGTTTAACAAATTTAAACCGTTGCGACTGCCGAGCCAGAGTTCTTCCCTGTTTTTTTCCGCAATAGAGGTAATTTTGTCATTGCTCAGCGCTTCAGGGCCTGTGTCGCTGAAACTGCGGATTGCTTTGCTGCGGGGATGCCAGTAGTAAGCCCCGTCAAAGCGGCTGCCCAGCCAATAACCGCCCTGACCATCCTGTTGCAAAGCCACTACATTGTCGTCAGACAAATTAAAATTACTTTCGCTGAATTTCAGCACCAGCTCAGAGTGGTTGTGCTCCGGGTTATAACGCAACAAGCCACGCTCGGTAGCGGCCATGATGTGGTCTGACTGCACCTGAATTTGCCAGACATTTGGCCCGGCAATCAGCTCCTTGCTGACAGGTGCCTGACCTGTTTGCAGGAATTGCGCTATGGCATCCAGTTCAAGTTGATACAAACCCTCCACTGTACCCATCAACAGCTGGCCGTTATCAATACTTAAGGTTTTGACATGACGCTGATAGTCAGATGACTGACCTTGAGGTAAATGAGGTACCAGATGGAGTTGTTTGCTGCTTTTGTCATACAGCACCAAACCCTGGCTGGTGCCGAGTAAAATCCAATCCTTGCTGTTCTGCACAGTGCGGATCAGTGCCTCTGACAAGTTGATATCCGCTAACTTTGTTATTACTGTCAGTTGATTTGTGTTGGTTTGATAACTGTACAGCTCTGTTCTGGTGCTGAGTAACAACTCTTCATTGTCGGATTGAGCCAGGGTGATAAAGCGGTTTTGTATGGTGGCAACACCGGGCGCCGAGGTATGTAAAACCAGCTGGGCTTTCACAGGATCAAAACTGTATAAACCAGAGCGGGGAGCTAAAGCCCACAATCTTTGTTTTGCATCTAATAATAACCGGCTAAACGCCAGACTTTGCAGCGCCGGTGAATCTGCACCTATCAACAGGTTTTTATAGCCGTCGTAGCGGTTTAAACCAGCGTCTGTAGCCACCCATAAAAATCCCTGCCGATCCAGTAATAGATCGTTCACAGAGCCCTGAGATAAGTTTTGATCCGGAGTTAAGGGCTGCAATAGCGGTGCAGCCAGAGTGAATTGGCAAAAGCAACAGAGCAGCAACAAACCGCAAGCATAGCGCAACAGGGCTAACAGTGGCAAAAAACTATTCCTCAGTAGGTTGTTATTGTTATAGGAGTCTGCTGTAAGAAGCCTAAGAAAATACAGTGAATAGCCTGCCAAAGTCCAGCATAGTTCGGAATAATTTTACAAAAACAATCAACTGATTAACGGAAGAACCACAGACATTGCAGCAGGCTGAAAACAAATACCAGCAAGGCGCAATACAGCTGAAATTGCCGGTTGAGCCGCAGTGCTGCCAGCACATGAACCACCTGGGGTAAAGCTGAAGGGCCAAGCCTTTGCCGCTGATTTTTTTTCTCCTGATAGATCACCGGGCCTGCCAGATTGATCTGCAAGGCAATAACTAAAGCTCCCAGTATAAGCAGATGGGGCAGACAGAGTTTGAACTGAGCCGCTTGTCGCCATTGCCTGAAGGTGCCGGTTATATCCGTCATCAACGCCAGCAGCAGGGCAGTAAGCAGGCTGGCAGGAAAGCTGGCCCATTGGGTTAACAAAGCCGCAGGGCGGCCAAAATACCGAAAGTTAGTTTGTTTATCGTTCCACTGCTGATTACATAGCAACAATAAACGATAAGCCACTGCGGCCAGGCCACCTCCGACTAAAAACCAGCAGCTGACCCCAAGCCATTGTTTGGCGGTGCGAAGCCACAGCATTTCTATAGTGGCTTTGCATAAACCTGTGCTGCTTAATGTCTGGGTTTGACGCAGTACTAAAGGTTGCAATAAGTCTTTGGCTCTGCTGTTTTGTTGTTGGCTGACAGCCAAAGCTATCTTATGGCTTTGCTGGCGGTAATAGACAAAATCCAGGCAAAAATACAGTAACAAGCCATCCAGCACCAAAGGCCAGTCGGATAACCAGTACAAAGGCGCCAACAAAGCGAGGGTGGGTAAGATCACCAGAGCTAAAGCTAAGCTACCTGATATCAGTTGTTGGCTGCTGGCTCTGTGTGGATCCGGATGAACTTTGGCGGCGAGCTGTTTGGCAAAAATGCGAAAAAAAGTTAAAGGCTGGTAATCCTGCGGCAAAAGCACCAGGCTGCCAAGCAACCAAATGCTTAGCAGCACCAGTGGATAGACTGAAAGATCGTCCAGCCAATAGGGCATTTAGCTCAGCTGAACCGTTTTCAGGTTTTTCAAAAGTTCCAGCACCATGGCTGAACTGTTTTTTGAGGCGATTTCTAAATAAGCTTCAAAGGACGTTGGCGATTCTTTGCCTGCTATATCGCTTAAGCTGCGGATCACCACAAAAGGCGTGTTTAACTGATGACAAGCCTGAGCTATAGCGGCACCTTCCATTTCTACAGCCAGCATAGTGGGGAAATCGGCACGGGTTTTGGCAATACGTTCAGGCTGACACATAAAGACGTCACCTGTGGTGATTAAGCCTTTTTTGGTTTTGCAAAAACCTAAAGTTGTGATGCTTTTTTCTGCCGCGCTGATTAAAGCAGGATGGGCGGTAAAAGCGGCTGGCATGCGTGGCACCTGGCCAATTTCATAACCAAAAGCTGTCACATCCACATCGTGATGCCGTACTTCGGAAGAAATCACCACATCGCCTACATTTAATTCCGGGTCAAAACCACCGGCTGAACCCGTGTTGATCACACAGTCCGGCTTGAACTGACTGATTAATAAGGTAGTCGCGACAGCAGAAGCAACTTTGCCTATACCAGATTGCACTAATACCACGTCGGTATCGGCCAGACGGCCCTGATAAAATTCATAATCGGCCAGTTTGACTGTGGTTATTCCACTTAATTGAGCTTTTAAAATTGCAATTTCCGGCTCCATAGCGCCGATAATACCCACAAGTTGCATCTGCCGATCCTCTGTAAAAGAAAGGGCAGATGATACCATCTGCCCTTTATTAATTACACCCGAACAATAGAAGGATGGGGATAAACCCAACTTAGCATCGGATTGGAATTCAAGACGGGCGTGGATAAACCACCGCCCCTACAGCATTAGATTGATTTGTGAATAGCTATGGTTTTGGCCTGCTGATTATTGGTCAGTTTTCCTGCCTGATAATCACGGATCGCCTGCTCAATTTCCGCTGGGGTGTTCATTACAAAAGGACCGTATTGCACCACGGGCTCTTTGATAGGTTTAGCCGCCAGCAGAATAAAACGCGCTTTTTCTTTGGCTGATACCGTCAGGTTATCGCCATCAGTTAATACTGCGCCGTGATGATTCGCCACCCGTAAGCCTTCAACAAATACCTCTCCTTCAAAAGGATACAGATAAGCGTTATGGCCGGCAGTGACCGGCAAGGTCAGACTTTGTCCTGCTTCTAACTGCACATCCAGATACAGAGGTTCAGTCGACAGGCCAAAAATAGGACCCCGTACTGTTTTACCATTGACCTGAGTTTCGCCTGCTATCACTTTGACAAAACTCTGGGCTGTTAACTGTTCTACCGGAATATCTGCGGCCGGAATATCAACATAAGCGGCTTCTTTCATTTTTTCTGCGGCTGGTAAATTAATCCACAGCTGAAAACCACGCATCAGGCCAGATTCCTGTTGCGGCATTTCGGAGTGAATAATGCCACGGCCTGCCGTCATCCACTGCACACCACCACTGGTCAAATGGCCTTTATTGCCCAAATGATCTTCGTGCAACATATGGCCATCCAGCATATAAGTCACAGTTTCAAAACCACGATGCGGGTGGGCAGGGAAACCGGCAATATAGTCGTCGGCTTTGTCGGAGCCAAAAGCGTCCAGCATTAAAAATGGGTCCAGACGCACGCCCTGGCTTTGGCCCAGACTACGTTTAATTTTTACGCCAGCGCCGTCAGACGCCAGCATGGCAGGGATCAATTGTTTTAAAGTACGGGCTGTCATCTTGATTTCACCTAATAGGAGTTGCTTGATAATCCTATTAAAACAGCTCTGTTACCGAAGCAATAGCGGATTGTTTTGTATGCATCATTCGAAAAATTTGAATGTTCCCTTTGCAGGGGGATTGATGCGGGCGACCATAAAGGTCACCCCTACGGATCAATTGCCTTCTAATTGAAACAAGCCCAATGCCAAAGCCGTGTTTTGCTCATGTTTAAGCAACCAGTCTTTACGCTCTAAACCACCAGCGTAACCCGTTAAAGTGCCATTGGCGCCTATCACTCTGTGGCAGGGCACAATAATGGTCAGTGGGTTACGGCCATTGGCCGCCCCTACGGCCCGCACTGCTTT
This sequence comes from uncultured Rheinheimera sp., assembly GCA_966244125.1. GTDB lineage: Bacteria > Pseudomonadota > Gammaproteobacteria > Enterobacterales > Alteromonadaceae > Pararheinheimera. The sequence goes on along the minus strand of CBIMJC010000068.1, from coordinate 7,079 downwards.
GGGGTTATTCAGCGCCTGGGCTATATGGCTGTAACTGCGAAGCTCTGCAAAAGGGATTTGACTCAGTTGCTGCCAGACGGCTTGCTGAAATTCAGTGCCTTGAGCGGCCAGAGGTAAATCAAATTGCTGCAATCTGCCTGCAAAATAAGCATCAAACTGAGCTTTGCACTCCAACAGCAGAGTGTCATTGCTCTGATCCGGCGCCTCGCTGTTGTCTCTGAATAACACCGACTCTATGCCCCTGGCATTGGCCGTCACCACCAAAGGCCCTAAAGGTGTGGCAAATTGCAGTTGTTTCATTCGGTTGTCTCCTTTAAAGCAGGACGGGATAAACTAAACCACAGCTGAAAAGTGGCGTAACTGCGCCAGGGGGCCAGCTGCTCTGGTGTGATATCACCATGACGTTTCAGGGCTTTTTGTACACCTAAATCGCCGCCTAACCAAATATCCGGATCGGCAAGGCCACGCATTTTGCTGTAGGCCACAGTCCAGGGCCCTATGCCTTTAAGTTTGAGCCAGTCATCCGGTGTGCTTTCTGGCTCTGCGATCACTGTCGCCGCCAACTGCTTTAAGGTGTCGCGTCTGGCTTGTGGCACTTTCAGCATCAGCAATTCGTTATGGCTGATGGCTTGTGGCGTTGGAAACAGCTTTTTCTGTGGGTCATCAGGCAGCGGCTCTGCTAACTCAGCAAGTAACCGATTCAGTTGAGTGCGGGCTCCCTGCACGCTGACTTGCTGGCCTAAAATGGCTCTTACGGCCGCTTCAAACGGACTCCATAACCCAGGTAGCCGTAAACCAGACTCCAGCTCGTCAGCAAATACAGGCGCGAGTTGTTGTTCTATCTGCGGCATATTGGCATCTAAATCAGCCAGTTGGCGTATACGTTGCAGCACAGACGTCAGCTCCTGCTGGCTGGGCCAATGCAGTTTGAGTAACATCAGCCCTGCTTTAAGCGGGCTTAATTCAAACCAGCCATGCACAACACCTTGTGCAGTAGGCCAGCTAAAAGTCCGGCCATAGGCGTCGCCACTGACCCATTCCATACCATCCAGCGTACGCTGGCGCCAGAAATCCAGTTGGGCTTGCCAGTTCAGTGGTGGGCGGTAACTCAGTTGTAATTCAATCACAGAGGATAGTCCTGTTGCTTTTTTACGCCGGATTTGGCTTGGGCTGAGCAGCAGTTGCTGCTTAAAGGCGTCGTTAAAACGCCGGATGCTATGAAAACCACATAAAGCGGCGATCTGATGCACAGGCAAACTGCTTTGATGCAGCAACTGTTTGGCGAGCAGCACTTGCTGGTACAAGGCATATTGTTTAGGTGCAACCCCTAAATGCTGCTGAAACAGCTTACGTAAATAACGTTCGCTAATGCCAAGACGAGACGCTAAAGCCGCCTGATCACCATGCACTAAAGCTCCTTCTGCAATCAGCTTTAATGCCCGCCTGACACTGGTTTCGACGCCCAGCCAGGCTGGTGATTGGGGGGCACTGTCGGGTCTGCAGCGTAAACAAGGCCGGTAACCTGCAGAGGCCGCAGCGGCGGCACAGGAAAAGTAAGTCACCTGATGTTCAGCCGGAGACTTAGCCGGACAAATAGTGCGGCAATAAATACCAGTGCTTTTTACCGCGATAAAAAACAGGCCATCAAAACGGCTGTCACGCGATAAACGGGCTTGTTGGCAGACCACAGGATCAAGCATGGCACGGGCTCTTATGCATTCAATTACACAGAGTGTACCTTGAGTAAAGGAAAAAAGCTGGCCGGATCCGGCACTGAAACGGACCTCTTTTTCCGCCGCTTTCACCGCAGATGCGATGCAGCCTGAGCACAGGCAGCTATAGTTTAATCACAACTTTACTGCTGCGTAACACTGTACCCCGACATTAATGTGAAGGAAGGCCGTATGGAACAACACCTTAATGCCCCGCCAATAACAGAGTCAGACGAAGACAGAGTGTTGTTTGCTGCTGATGCCGAAGTGACTGAAGAACAGCAGGCGAGCTGGACTGTGCTGATCGTGGATGATGAACCTGAAATCCATCAAATTACCTTAATGGCGCTGCGTGATTTTAGTTTTATGCAACACAAACTTCAGTTTATCAGTGCCTACAGTGCCGCCGAAGCACGGCATATCCTTGCAACCAACAAAGATATAGTGCTGATTTTACTGGATATAGTGATGGAAAGTGATGACGCAGGCCTGGTGCTGGTGCGTTATATCCGCGAACAACTGCAAAACCAGCTGGTGCGTATTATTTTGCGCACAGGTCAGCCGGGGCAAGCGCCTGAGCATCGTATCGTACTGGACTATGACATTAACGACTACCGCGCCAAAACCGAACTGACGGTGCAGCGTCTGACCACCAGTGTGGTGTCGGCATTACGATCTTATATCGCCATCAGGCAACTGGCTGATTTGAATGAACATCTGGAGCAACAAATAAAAACCAGAACAGAGCAGCTGCAAAGTACCAATCAGCAGTTACAGCATTCTCTGGCTGAATTGGAAGCGGGCGAAAAAGCCGGCAAACAAGTGCAGTTTAAAATGTTGCCCCCCGCCATTTTTAATTGCGGCGAGTACCAGTTCAGTCATGTGCTGTATCCGTCAGAATTTATGAGTGGTGACTTTGTTGATTACTTTAATGTGGATGAGCACAAAGTGGTGTTTTACATCGCTGATGTATCAGGCCATGGCGTGGCTTCGGCTTTTGTCACTGTGTACCTGAAACGTTTTATCAGCTCCAGGCTGGAGCGTTATCAGCGGGACAATCTGGCTACTGTGGTGGACCCGGCCGCCGTATTAACCCAACTGAATAAAGAGCTGCTAAAAGATAAAATAGGCAAACATATAGCATTGTTTTATGCGGTGCTGGATACACATACCGCTGAACTGACTTACGCCAACGCCGGGGCATTTCCCTGGCCTATGCTGTTGCAACCACAGGAGCAACAGCAGCAACACTATCTGGAACTGAAAAGTACCCCAGTGGGGATGTTTGACTTTGCCAGTTACCACAATCAGCAGCTAGTCCTGCAACACAACAGCAGTTTAGTCCTGTGTTCCGACGGTATTTTAGATTTGCTGCCGCAGCAAAACACTGAACAAAAACTGCAGTACTTATTGCAGCAAAGTTACCAGCACAGCGACATTGCCGATTTATTGCGGGCTTTAGCTATAGATCCGCAGCAGCAGCTACCAGACGATTTAACTATATTGAAGTTAACCCGACAGCACAGAGCTTAAGTGAGGACTTGATGACAGACCAAATTCTGTTCGCTTGTGTGGAGCAGTGCTGTTATTTCAAATTATCAGGCGAACTGCGTTACACCAATGCAACAGGCATGGACGATCTGCTCGACAGGCTTTTTAGTTCGAAAATTCAGTGCAGGCAACTGGTGGTGGATTTAAATGAAGCCAGTTTTATGGACAGCACTTATATTGGCTTGCTGGCAAGTTTAGCGCGTTATTGTCAGCAGCAAAGTTTGCCCAAACCTGTATTGTTTTGCACTGTACCGGCCGTAAATGAGCTGTTGTTCAGCCTTTGTCTGGAGCAAGCCTTTGATATAGTCCAGCAACCTACGCATCATGCGGTTGACCTTGGCAGTGTTCAGGCTGTGCCTTACAGCGATCAACAAAAAGGCCGGATGATACTGCATGCTCATGAAGCGCTGATTGCGCTGAATGAAAAAAACAAAACCCAGTTTCAGTCTGTGGTGGATCTGCTAAAACAGCAGTTAGGCTGAGCAGCAACCTGAAGATCTGTGGCTATACTCAAAGCGCTTTTTTCTGCGAAAACCAACATCAAGGAGACCATCATGTCCGAGGTTCAGGCTATTCCGCCAGGTTGCGCCGCCGTATTGCCTTATCTGGTGATCAAAAATGCTGCCGCCGCATTCGATTTTTACCAAAAAGCTTTTGGTGCTGAAACCACACTACGAATGAATATGCCATCCGGCGCTGTGATGCATGCCGAAATGCGTATCGGCAACGCAATATTTATGTTCAGCGAACAAAGTGATGACTGGGGCACCAAAAGCCCGGATATGCTGGGCGCGAGCCCTGTCACACTGATGCTGTATGTGCCTGATGTTGACGCTTTTGTTGCACGTGCTGCAGCTGCAGGTGCTACAGTGACCATGCCGGTATCGGATCAATTCTGGGGCGATCGCAGCGGTTGTCTGCAAGACCCTTTTGGCCATAACTGGATGATTTCCACTCATATTGAAGATGTATCAGAAGAAGAAATGGCAAAACGTTCAGCGCAGCTGTTTGGAGCCTAGCGGGCAAAAATCAAAATAACAGCGATAAGAAAACAGCACAGTGAAGCTAATAAGCCTGCTTGTGCTGTATCTTCACACTTTCAAGTCAATCTGCTGCAATAAGCCGACATCTTTATCTTCGGTGATAAAAATAGAGCTGCGTTCCAGCCTGCCTTGTATCTCGTTGTTGTGTCTTAAGTTAAAAGGTGTGGCCACTGATTCAACACTCAGGGCCATCACGCCCATATCTTTTAAGCTGTATAAGCCTTTCTCTTCAGGGCGCCATAACCATAAACTTTGCCAGATCGGATCCTGTTGATCGATCAGGCCGTTTTGATCGTCGTCATAACTGGCCAGTTCGGCAAAACCCTGGCCTGTAGTGGGACCAAACAATTCCTGACCTGAATCCACAGCGCCATTGTTATTGCTGTCTTTGGCCAGATAATATTGGCCTTGTGCCAGTTGCTGAATAGATTTGGCGTTGTCGGTCAGATTAAACACTGAACTTTGGCCGCTCAGTTCCACAGGACGGCCATTAAAGCTCATCACCAAAGGGTCTATCATCGGCTGTTCTGTGCGTTCGCTATAGCTGAATTCTTCGTAGCTCATGGCAAATTGCATTGACCAGCTAAAGCTGCTGCCATCCTCTAAAGCCACTGAACCGGAAAAGTCAGCACTGACCGCCTCATAACGGTAAGACCATTCACGGATAGTGACCCCTGTGGCATTCAGGTTTTGTGGTTGCTCTGGTAAAGCGCCGTTCTCTGAGCCTTTTAAAGCGCGGTTTAATTCCTCCGGATCGACCCAGCCTTGCAACTCTTCGCCAGTCAACTGCTCTAACAAACGCTTTATGGTGCCAATAGAATACACAGCGTTAAATAATCCTTCGTCCCCTGTGCTGTCAGTTGCTGAGTCAGAGGATGCGGCTGCCATAGTTCCGGCAGAACTAGCATTAGCCGAAGGTAGCGCAGAAGTTTGAGTTAAACTTCTGTTATCCTTTGTTACAGTTGAGCTATCGTTTCGCTCTGGACTCACAGTACGGCCTGCATACAATAGCTGCTGACTGCTGGAGTTCTGTTGTTGCTTGATGTTGAGGATTTGCATACTAGCTCCCTCTCTGACTTGGGCTTAACGACTGTATCGGTCAGGATTGTATAAACTTTAACCAGGATCTTTATTATGTTAGAAAATTTTTTCCGTCAGTTGACGACAGATCCAGACAGCATCAGCTTTTCGCAAAGCATTGAGTTGATAGAAAGCTTATATAACTTTAGCGAAACGGCCTTCCGTAATGGCGATAAGTACAATGCAGCAGGGGAGAATAACGGCTCCTGTAAGATATTTGCTTTTGCTTTATTACACCGTTTGTCTGAACCACAGACCCTGCAAATGTTTGGCGATTATTACCGTCAGGATGTGTTGTTAAGTCCGGCAGGCTCGGATCACGCCAATATCCGGCAGTTTATGCAATATGGCTGGGATGGTATTGAGTTCGCTGGTCAGGCATTGAGCCCAAAATCTGCTTAGGCAGATTGGGCTTGTGGCAGGTTGCAGATCCGAGTGATGGTGGCCTGAATTTTTTGTGGCGTAAAAGGTTTCGCCATAAAACCGCTGGCACCACCTTCGACACTACGTTTTACATTTTCCACTGTGCTGTGTGCCGACATAATCACCACATGGCACTGAGGTTCTAATGCCTTGATGCGGGTTAACAGTTCATGACCATTGCTATCAGGCAGTTCAATATCTAAAAAAATGACATCAGGTTTTTCAGTACAGACGGCCTGCAATGCTTGTTGACCCGTGCTGGCTTCAGCTACTTTTTCCGCGCCCATCAGACGTAAATTGTGATTTAAGAAATACCGAACCGAACTGACGTCATCGACGATCAAAATAGAAGATTTGTTAAGAGTCATGCGCAACATCCTTGCCTGAAGCATCCGTGTGGCCTAAGCATGTCGTTATTCTCAACAAAGCGCAATAAATAAACGATAATTTTTCTAAAATTAGGGACTAAGAGCGTAACTGACTGGGTAACAGTCCGGTCCAGCGTTTAAAAGCCCGGCGGAAATTATGTTCGTCAGAATAACCTAATCTGTGGGCCAGTTCTTTATTCGACATGCCTTGTACTAATAAAGCGTGCTGAGCAGCACAGGCTTTGACCTGGTCCTGCAGTTGTTGGTAGCTGGTGTGGTGTTGCGCTAATAAACGTTTAAATCTGCTTAAACTTAAGCCCCAGTGCCGTGCTGCTGCTTCCTGTGAAGGGGCATGGCGCAAGGTGGTAAAAAGCCACTGTTCCAGTTGCTCAGTAAAGCTTGTTTTGTCCGGCACAGACTGCTGCAGATACAGACACCAGTTGCGTTGTTGTTGCCAGAGTTGTGGATCTGCTTCAGCAAAAGGTTGTTTTAGCAGGGGAAGCGGCAAGCTCAGGCTACTTTGCAACGCGACTTCCGGCGTCAGTTGCCATTGATGCTGTGCCAGCCAGCTGCTGTCCTGATCCAGCTCTGCTAAGCTGAGACTCAGCCCTGATGTATCTCCCAGTTGTTGTTTGACCAAACCCAACAGGTAATAAAACAGCAGTTGCTCTACAAAAGTTTGTTGTTTGCCTAAAGCAAAAGAGGGCCGCAACACTAAACCTAATTGATTTTGTACCCGCTGCAACCGCAGATAGACCAAAGGTAAAAGTTGGGAGCGGTAGCGATAAAAACTCAGCAGCGCCTGTTGCAAATTAGCGCTGTACCTTAGCATCAGCAACAAAGGTGAATGGCTGTGATGTAACCAGCTTTGTGCTGTTAAATAAGCCAGCTCAGGTCCTGGC